>NZ_RBII01000001.1:678018-1017027 GCF_003634015.1 Litorimonas taeanensis | reverse complement strand
TATGGGCGGCAAGCCTGACCTAATGTTTGTTATCGATACAAACAAAGAAGGTATCGCAATTTTAGAAGCTCGCCGCTTAGGTATCCCTGTTATTGCTGTTCTTGATTCAAACTCTGATCCAGCATCTGCTGATATGCCGATTCCTGGTAATGATGATGCCGCACGTGCAATTCAGCTTTACTGTGAGCTAATGGCTGATGCCGTTCTTGATGGTATGACTACAGCGGCTGCCGCTATTGGTGCCGACCTAGGTGCTTCTGAAAATCCAGAAGAACTCGCACTTCAGATGGCTCCTGAAGCTGTCGAAGCACCTGCTGCTGAAGCAACATCTGCCGCGCCTGCAACGCCAGAGCAAGAAGCTGACGTTCCGACATCTCCAGAAGCAAAAGCTGAAGAGATTGCCGCGAAAGATGCGTCTTAATCGCAATCTAACCTTTAAATAGTCTCTGCGCCTCTTATGTAGGCGCGAGACTTAGGCCTTAATTACGGAAAATAGGAGACCGAGATGGCTCAAATTACTGCTGCTATGGTGAAAAGCCTGCGCGATCAAACATCCGCGGGGATGATGGATTGCAAAAAAGCATTGAACGAAACAAATGGTGATATGGAAGCGGCAATCGATTGGTTGCGGACGAAAGGTATTGCTAAAGCTGATAAGAAAGCTGGCCGTGTTGCGGCTGAAGGTCTTGTTGCTGTTGCGCTTGCGCCTAAAACAGGTGCTGTTGTCGAAGTTAACTCTGAAACAGACTTTGTGGCACGCAATGAAGGCTTCCAAACGGCTGTGAAAGAAGTCGCAGGTTTGGCTGTTACTGTGAACAGTTCGGAAGAATTGGCGGAAACAAAAACGTCTACAGGCGAAACTGTAACGGAGTATTTCGCAACACTCGTTGGTAAAATTGGCGAGAACATGACTTTCCGTCGTATGCAGCGCCTAAGCGTTGAGAACGGCGTCGTTGCTGGATACATCCACAATGCAGCGGCTGAAAACATGGGTAAAATCGGTGTGCTTGTTGCGCTTGAATCAACTGGCGATGTCGCAAAGCTTGAAGAGCTGGGTAAAAAGATTGCAATGCATATTGCTGCGACTAACCCACTTTCTTTGACTGTTGATGATTTGGACCAGGATTTGGTAGCAAAAGAACGCGCGGCTTTGAAAGCCGAAGCGCTTGAGTCTGGTAAGCCTGAAGCTATCGTTGATAAAATGGTTGAAGGACGCATGGTCAAATTCTTCAAAGAGTCTGTTTTGATGACACAAATCTTTGTTATGGATGGTGAGCGTTCAATCGAGCAAGTTATTGCTGACGAAGCAAAAGCGCTTGGTACAGATATCAAAATGACATCTTACGTGCGTATGGGCGTTGGCGATGGCATTGAGAAAAAAGACGAAGATTTTGCCGCGGAAGTCGCAGCCGCAGTTGCTGGCTCTTAAGCACTTCATTTTACGATAGTAATTTCTGGTATCGTAAAAGTTAGACGCTATAACCCTGTCAGACCGAGTCATTTTGACTGAGGGCTGGCAGGGTTTTTTTATGTCTGAATATAAGTATGATCGCGTTTTATTAAAAATATCAGGCGAAGCCCTGATGGGTGACCAAGAGTACGGCATCGATACCAAGATGACGGCACGTATTGCCAAAGAAGTCGCCGAAGCGCATGCAAAAGGTTTGCAAATTGCTCTTGTCATAGGGGCGGGCAATATTTTCCGAGGTCTTAGTGCCGCAGCTGGGGGTATTGAACGCGCCACAGCGGATTATATGGGTATGTTAGCGACTGTAATGAACGCCTTGGCTATGCAAAGTGCGCTTGAGCAGCAAGGGGTTGATACTCGCGTACAGTCCGCCATTCCCATGCAAACAGTTTGTGAACCTTATATTCGTCGCCGGGCTGTTCGCCATATGGAAAAAGGTCGGGTCGTGATTTTTGCGGCTGGCACGGGGAGCCCCTATTTTACAACAGACACAACAGCGGCCCTGCGTGCTGCAGAAATGGAATGTGGAGCCTTATTGAAAGGCACTCAGGTTGATGGTGTTTATGATAGCGATCCAAACAAAAACCCGAACGCTAAGCGTTATGACACTCTAAATTACCAAAAAGTTCTTACAGATGATTTGAAAGTCATGGATGCGGCGGCTGTTACCTTGATGAGAGAGAATAACATCCCCATTATAGTGTTTTCATTGCATGAGACGGGTGGTTTTGACAAAGTTATGTCAGGAAAAGGGACTTGCACCACAATTCAAACCTAATTTAGTCTTGAATTGGGTTTAAGCGTAAAGAAATTGGAGTAGCCATATGGCGGATTTTAACATTGCGGACTTTCGCAAAAGAATGGACGGGGCCGTTACAGCGCTTCGTACGGAATTTGGTGGTTTACGGACGGGGCGCGCTAATGCGGCATTGCTCGATAATGTAACTGTCAATGCCTATGGTTCTGAGATGCCATTAAATCAAATCGGTTCAGTCAGCGTCCCTGAATCCCGTATGTTGTTAGTTAGCGTATGGGACAAGACAATGGTAGCGGCTGTTGAAAAGGCGTTGCGTCAAAGTTCTCTTGGCATAAACCCTGTTACGGATGGTCAAACTTTGCGCATTCCTATGCCACCATTAACTGAGGAACGTCGCCGTGATCTTGCAAAAGTAGCGGGCCAATATGCTGAGAATGCTAAAATTGCCGTTCGTAATGTGCGCCGTGATGCTATGGACACATTAAAGAAATTAGAAAAGGCGTCTGAAATTTCAGAAGACGAAGAAAAGGCCCATAGTACAGATGTGCAAAAGGCGACAGATAGCGTGATTGCAGAAATAGACCGTATTTTGGGTCTGAAGTCTGAAGAGATTATGCAGGTTTAACGTTTGTCATTATCGACTTCATATTCTGAGCGTTTTCCTGCGCATATTGCCATTATCATGGATGGAAATGGGCGTTGGGCGCAGGCACGACACCGGCCCCGTGTTTTTGGACACAGGGCCGGCGTGAAAACTGTGCGTCGTGTCGTAGAGGATGCGTCGAATATGGGCGTTAAATGTTTAACCCTATACAGTTTTTCAACCGAAAATTGGTCGCGCCCAAAGGCTGAAATCGCTGCGTTATTTACACTCTTAAGAGAGTATGTTGAGCAGGATTTGGAGACATTACATGGCCGGGGTGTGTGCATTCGGATTTTAGGCTCTCGTGAGGGTTTAAAGCCAGATCTGATTGAACTCATTGACCGCGTTGAAACAACGACGCGAGCCAATACAAAATTCAGCTTAAATATTGCCTTTAATTATGGCGGCCGAGATGAGCTTTTAAGAGCAACAAAAAAAGCCCTCGCAGCTGGGCATTCTCCAGATTCATTATCTGAAGCGGTTATCAACCAATATTTGGATACGGCTGGTCTCCCTGAACCAGATCTTGTTATTCGCACAAGCGGTGAAAAACGGATTAGTAACTTTTTACTATGGCAAGCGGCATATTCAGAATTCGTCTTCACTGATGTTCTCTGGCCGGATTTTAATCGTGAAGACTTGCAAAGCTCTATTGAGGAGTTTCAAAAGCGAGACCGTCGGTTCGGCCGTTTAACCTCGTCAGAAGTCGCTTAAGTCATGGACGCTGAAACCACTCCAGCTCCGCGAAAGCCTTGGAAGAATTTAGGTGTAAGATTCGCGTCTGCTCTTATTTTGTTTTTAATATGCGTCGCGCCATTTTATTTCGGCGGCTGGCTTTGGGCCGCTTTCGTCGTCTTATTTTCAGCGCGAATGAGCTATGAGTGGGTCAGAATGTCGGATAAAAACCCGACGCGTATTGCTTATTTATTCCCTGTATTAGCTATGGCGATAGGCGGCATTTACGCCGTCCAAGGTTTATGGGTGTATGCGGGATTAACCGTTATCATTGCAGCCATTTTGGGATTGGCAGATCGGATGCGCCGCGGTGGTGGCCTTTGGGCCGGGCTAGGGCTTTTGTATATTTTAATTCCTGGGCTTACAATTATTGGGCTTCGGGGCAACGCTGTTGGGTTTGACACGGCTGGTTTTCAAACTCTTCTATATATTATTCTTATCGTCGTTGCGGCTGATGTAGGCGCCTATTTCGGGGGAAGCTATTTTCAAGGCCCTAAATTATCTCCAAAACTGTCGCCAAACAAAACCTGGTCAGGCTTTTTTAGTGGATTAATATTTGCTATTATTATTGGCGGCATAGTGACTAATTTTGAATTTTCTTCTTTCTGGCATGGTGTGCTTATGGGTATTCCTGTTGTATTGCTTAGCGTTGCCGGCGATTTGCTTGAGAGTGGATTGAAACGCAAGTTGCAAGTCAAGGATACGGGGGATTTGATTCCTGGTCATGGCGGATTGCTTGATAGATTCGACAGTTTAATGATGGCTGCGGTTGGCTTTACGCTGATAATTTGGCTTTTCCCTGCCGCTTGGCCTTTATAAGCACGCTACGATGACAAAACGAATTTCTGTGTTGGGCTCAACGGGGTCGATTGGAGAGAATACACTCGATATAATTTCTCGTGCGCCTGAGGGTACATATAAAGTTGCCGCATTAACGGCGAATACGAGCGCTAAGAAGCTGGCAGAGCAGGCTATTGCTTTTGATGCAGAATATGTTGCCTTGGCCGATAGTTCCCAATCCCAAATATTGAAGGCGGCTTTGGCTGGGACAAGAATAGATATTGGCATAGGGCCTGAAGCGCTGGTCGACGCCGCATCGGTTCAGGCAGACTTTACAATGGCGGCGATAATGGGGGCTGCAGGATTAGAGCCGACTTTGGCCGCAGTTAGGCAAGGCAATCATGTAGGCCTCGCCAATAAAGAATGCCTTGTCTGTGCGGGCGATCATTTTATGGCTGAAGTGAAGCGGCACGGAACTGTTTTATTGCCTGTTGATAGCGAACATAACGCGATTTTTCAGGTGTTAGAAGAAGACCCGAAGGGCATACGACGTTTGATTTTAACAGCAAGCGGTGGACCCTTTAGAGAGAAGACAGCTGAATGCTTAAAAGCTGTGACACGGAAGGACGCTTTGGCTCATCCAATATGGGAAATGGGCGAGAAAATCAGCATTGATTCTGCGACTTTAATGAATAAAGGGCTGGAATTGATTGAGGCGAGTTATTTATTCAATCGTCCATCTGCCGATATTGATGTGATTGTACACCCCCAATCTATCATACATTCTATGGTAGAGTATATTGATGGGTCAGTTCTTGCACAGCTGGGCTCCCCTGATATGCGGACGCCTATCGCATATGCTATGGGGTGGCCCGCCCGAGTTGAAGCGCCTGTTGAACGCTTAAATTTCACAAAATTAAGCGAGCTGACATTTTTTGAACCCGACTTGGTCTGTTTTCCTGCCTTACGATTAGCTCGTGAAGCATTGGAAGCAGGGGGGAGAGCTCCAAACATATTGAATGCAGCGAATGAAATCGCTGTTGAGGCCTTTCTCTCTGAAAAGGTTGAGTTTATTCAGATATCGCAAATTGTAGAACAAGTGCTCAATACATTAAGTCGAAGCGAAGGCTTTGCTCAGGCGGATATGTCAATAGACGCAATTCTCGCGACAGATGCATTAGCCAGACAGACTGCACATGAGCATATTGTAAACTTGTTATAGCGGAAAAAAACGGGCAAACCCTTTAGAACAAGCCTGCGCACACGCAGGGCAAGATTCGAATAAGAGGGATAGAGTCGCAAAGCCATGATTTCAGGTCTTATTGATATCTTGATTTTTGCGAGCAGTTTTCTGCTTGTTTTGTCTTTCCTCGTATTTTTTCACGAATTGGGTCACTATAGTGTTGGCCGTTTTTTCGGGATTTCAGTCGATAGGTTTTCGATTGGGTTTGGTAAGCCAATTGCGAAATGGAAAGCGAAAAGTGGCACTGAATGGATGATTGCCCAAATACCGCTTGGTGGATATGTCAAATTTACAGGAGACGCGACCGGGGCGAGCAATCCTGATGCCCAAGCTCTTGCCGAACTGAAAGCCAAAGTCGAACAGGAAGGCGGTGAGGGGGTAGAGAATATCTTTCATTTCCGTCCTGTGTGGCAGAGGGCGCTTGTGGTCTTGGCTGGACCTGTCGCCAATTTCGTATTGGCTATATTAATTTTCGCCGGATTAGCATTCGCGATGGGGTCTTATGACCGCACATCTGTAATTAGTAGTGTGGAGCAAAATAGCGCCGCCGCTGAGGCTGGTATATTGCCCGGCGATAAAATTCTGACAATGGATGGGCATGATGTCTCGCGTTTCACCGCGTTAAAAAGCTATGTGGTGTTGAAAAGTGATACTGACATCAAAACTCAAGTCGAACGTAATGGCGAAATCTTAGAATTGGTTGTTGCACCAAAACGGGTTGAAGAACGTGACTTTGTTGGCGGTAAAGCTTCAGCCGGTCGGCTAGGTGTTGGATTGGATTCGCAAAGCGAACTTATCCATATTGAATATAACCCCATAGAAGCTTTGGGGTACGGGGTTGGTCGTCTTGGGTCTACTCTGGCGATGACAGGTACTTATGTCGGACGAATCTTTCAGGGTAAAGAAAACGGCCAACAATTAGGTAGTGTTGTTAAAATAGCTACGATTACAGGGAAGTCTGCGGTGGATGCCGCAAATGCCGATGCTCCCTTTGTTAAACGGATGCAAGAGATGGCACTGCGTCTTATTCAGCTTGCTGCTGCGATATCTATTGGCTTGGGTGTCGCAAATTTAATGCCTATTCCCGTCTTGGACGGTGGACATTTGGTCTACTACGCTTATGAAGCCGTAGCGGGTCGTCCGCTAAGTCAAGAAAAACAGGAGTTTGGGTTCAAAATTGGGTTTGCTTTACTGCTAACTTTATTTGTCGCCCTCACGATTAATGATATTGGCTACGTTAGTAGCATTTTTTCCTAAATGGACGTATTCATGCACGCTTCCGCGAGACATTCCCGTATTGAACTAAATTGGACAACCCGATCCGTATTGGCGGCTATTGCCCTGATTTTTTCTAGTATATTATTTTCTTTTCATGCCTTAGCGCAGGAAAGTACGGAGGCTCCAGCTGCTGTAGCGCCCACCATTATACGGTCTATTCAAGTTCAAGGTAATCAGCGCGTGGAAGCGAATACGGTCGCTTCTTATTTGCTTATCGCTCCTGGTGATCCATATAGCGAAACGCGTATCGATACATCGATTAAGACCCTCTATGCGACAGGGTTATTTGCCGATGTTGCTATAGATCCTCGTGATGGCAATGTACTTATCCAAGTTATCGAAAACCCAATTATTAACCGCGTTATTTTTGAAGGTAATAAATCACTAAAGACCGATAAAATTACGGATGAGGTTGAGGCCGAACCCCGTTCAATCTTTACGCGTTCTAGTGTTCAAGAAGATGTTCAGCGTATTATTGAGCTATATCGCCAGTCAGGACGTTTTGCAGCTACGGTATCTCCAAAAGTCGTACAGCAGCCTCAAAATCGTGTAGATTTGATTTTTGAAATTACTGAGGGCCCTGTGACGGGCGTTCAGCGAATTAACTTCATTGGGAATGCTGAGTACCCGGACCGTCGTCTTCGCAAGGAAATTGTTACGGCAGAATCAGTCTGGTACAAATTCTTTAGTTCAAATGATAATTATGACCCAGGTCGTCTAGAGTATGACCGTGAGCAATTGCGTACATTTTACACGAACCGCGGTTTTGCTGACTTCAGAGTGGTCTCTGCGGTTGCCGAACTAACGCCTGACCAAGAAGACTTTTATATCACATTCACCTTGGACGAAGGCGAGGAGTATAAGTGGGGTGAGGTTTCAGTTGAAACAGAGCTTGATGAACTGGATGCGGGCTTCCTAGAGCGAATCCTTAGGATACGAGAGGGAACAATCTATAATGCGAGCCAAGTTGAGGATGCTATTGACACTCTGAACTTTGCGGCGGGTACGACAGGCTATGCTTTCGTAGACATTCAACCCGATATTAAGAGGAACCGTGAAACGAAAACTGTCGATTTGGTTTTTAATGTTGTTGAAGGGCCTCGTGTTTATATTGAACGCATTGATATTGTCGGAAATACGACAACGCTTGATTATGTCATTCGCCGTGAGTTAGAGCTTGTTGAAGGGGATGCCTTTAACCGGATCCTGTTGGATCGTTCAAGAAACCGCGTGAGAGCACTTCGTTTCTTTGAGGATGTTGAAATCACAGAAACACAAGGGTCAACACCTGACCGCGCTGTTGTTGAAGTCAAAGTTAAAGAGCAACCAACGGGAGAGCTTAGCTTTTCAGCTGGCTTCTCTTCTGCTGATGCCTTCCTTGTTGATTTGTCTATCACGCAACGAAATCTTCGTGGGCGCGGGCAATTATTGCGTTTTGTAATCCGAGCGTCATCAAATCGCCGTGAAATCGATTTGCGGTTCACTGAGCCTCGATTCTTAGGGCGAAATTTAGCTGCGGGTGTAGAGCTTTTTGACGTCACAATTGATTATCTTGATGAAGCGGGTTTCCGTCAGTCAAGAACAGGTGGTCAGGTCACTTTGGCCTTCCCTTTGACCGAGTACACATCATTGACGACGCGATATTCACTTCGACAAGAGGATATTGAGTTCCCGGAGCAAGGGCAGTGTGCGGCTCTGGAGGCGTCATTAGCGCAAGGTTCTACGACTAATGATACCAACCTTTTGTCACTCTGTGAGCAGGCTGGCGGTCGTTTATCTTCAATTGTGGGTTACACCTTTGGATGGGATCGCCGAAATGACCCAATCACACCGACAGGCGGTTTTGATTTTCGTTTTTCACAGGATGTTGCCGGTGTTGGCGGCGACGTAAAGTATCTTCGTACTGATGTGAGGGCGAACGTCTATAAAGGCCTCTTCAAAAATGTTATTGCCAGTGCAACACTGGCTGGTGGTTATATCCGCGGTTGGGGCGGTGATCCCGTCACAATTAATGACCGTTATTTTAAAGGGAACTTTGATTTCCGTGGTTATGATAATGCTGGTATCGGCCCACGAAATGTATTTGTGAACGGTGAAACAGGTGAGGTGGCGACCTCTGCCGAATTGATTGCGTCGGGTCTAGGTGATCGAAGCGCTCGCCTTAATGCTTTGGGTGGTAATGCGTTTGGTCTTGCTTCAACTGAGGTGAGTTTTCCTCTTGGAGTACCTAGTTTATTAGGTAGTCTATTTATCGAAGCTGGTACTGTTGGGCTTTTGGATGACGACTTTAAAGTTGACCTCATACAAACTCAAAATGTGACTGGCTTAGAAAACGGAGAAAGCTGTAGCAATGTTGTTGATGATGGGAATCCTGATACCCTTGTTATCTGTCAGCGTAGCATTGATAACTTGGACATACGGGCCATGCTTGGTGCCAGTGTGTTCTGGGAGAGTCCATTCGGCCCTATTCGCTTCGATTTCACGAAACCACTCCGACAGTATGACTATGACCGTCGTGAGTCCTTCCAATTCACAACCCGTACAAGGTTCTAATTATGTTTAATAAAGTAACGCGTCTTATCGCGCTCGGTTTTGCTGCTGCACTCTGTCTATCAAGTGCCGCAATGGCGCAAACAGTCCTCGTCGTTGATTCACAAAAAGTGATCAGTGATTCTAAAGTTGGCAAGTATGTTGGTCAACAAATCGCGTCGATTGAAAAAACGGCTTCTTCTGAAGTTCAAACGAAGCTCACTTCTGTTCAAAACAAGCGTAAAAACCTACAGACACAGTATGGTACACAAACACAGCAACAATTAATGCAGAACGCTGCCTTCAAAAGCCAGTTAGAGCAATTGCTTAAGGATGAGCAGAAGTTCAAAGAAGAGTACGCTAAAATCAGCCAAGAAATGCAAATTACACGTCAAAAAGCTATTGTGCCTGTAATGAAGAAATTTTCAGAAATTGTGAAAGCTGTTAGAGCGGAACGTAACGCTTCTGTTATTCTTGATCGTGGACAGGTCTTAGACCTTTCAGCGGCTTCTGATGTAACGCAAACCGTGCTTAGTCGTCTAAATCAACAGATGACTACAACGCCTGTTGTAAGAGAGCGTTTGCCCGCTAAATAACTTTGCCCGCTATTTGGTAAAGCATAACTATATATATGAGAGGGTGATTTAGAGAATTCTATGATTGACCCTCGCTTTTATACACTTAACGAGCCGATGTCGCTATCGGCTCTTATACAAGGCCTAAATGTTGATTTAGATCCTCATTTTTACGATGTAATTATAAATCGACCCAACACTCTCGCTGAAGCTATTTCGGGTGATATTGTGTTTTTAGAGAACAAGCGTCTCGTAGGGCAAATAGATTGTTCAAAAGCCACAGCTTGTATTGTTACTAAATCCTTAGCGCCGAAGGTTAGTCAGCAGGGTATACTCCCAATAATCAGTCATACTCCTCGCGCACATTTTGCTCGGCTGTGTGAGACTTTAGTTCTACAGACATCTTTTAATGCGCAATCTGATATCTCTGAAGAGACTGAAATTCACCCAAGCGCCATAATCGGAGCAGGAGCTAAGATTGGGAAGGGTACAAAAATAGGGCCCTATACAGTTATTGGTGATGGTGTGGAAATCGGTGCGGGAACTGTCATTGGCGCCCATGTTTCACTGTCATTCTGTATTGTGGGCCAAAACTGCCGAATAAAACCGAATGCCGTCATTGGTGGGGCTGGGTTTGGTGTCGCGAAGGATGAGCAAGGGTATGTTGATTTACCACATTTAGGGCGCGTCATCATTGGAGATAGGGTAAGCATAGGGTCGCAAAGCTGTATAGACCGCGGGCAACTCGGCGATACAATTTTGGGAGATGATGTTAAAATCGACAATTTAGTGCAGATTGCTCATAATGTACGTATCGGTAAGGGCACTATGATGGCTGGGAGAGTCGGTATATCTGGAAGTTGCGTCATTGGTGATAATGTACAAATGGGCGGGTCTGTAGGTTTAGCTGACCACATTAAGGTGGGTGATGGGGCTCGTATTGCAGCTGGTTCTGGTGTTATGAATGATATTCCCAAAGGCGAAGTGTGGGGCGGTATGCCTGCATTGCCTATGAGAGAGTATATGCGCATGGTAAGCGCTACTCGAAAAATGGGAAAACGGCCGGAACGGAATAGTAAATGACGTTGAAATACCCTCTTGATAAATACACAATCGAGCGTTTTCTTCCGCATCGTGACCCAATGTTATTTATTGATCGTGTCATTTATGCTGATGAAACTTCAATTGTTGCGGAATCTGATATCAAAGCCGAGGCGGCTTATTTTAAGGGGCATTTCCCAGACCTGCCGATATTGCCAGGCGTTATGATAATTGAAACAGTAGCCCAAGCAGGTGCGTTGATTGTCTCTTTGTCTAAGGGATTAGAGGCTGGCAGCTTTATCGCTTTCTCTGGGGTGGAGCAGGCCAAATTTAGAAAGCCCGTATATCCTGGGGAAACGCTGTTGATTAAAGCTAAAATAGAACGTAGCCGCCGAGGGTTTTATAAATTCTCAGGGGAGGCTTTTGTGGGAGAATCCCTTGCCGCTCAGCTTCAATTTTCTGCAACTCAAATGACCTTTAATGCCGAGGCCTAAGGGGGAGTAATGTCTGAAATTCATGAAACGGCTATTGTTCATCCCGAGGCACAGCTCGGCCAGAATGTTTCTATTGGTCCTTTTTGTATTGTCGGTGAACAGGTTACGCTAAAAGATAATGTTACTCTCGTTAGTCACGTTAGCTTGTCGGGTAAAACGACGATTGGTAAGGATTGTATTCTCTACCCATTTGTATCCATGGGACACCCGCCTCAAGATTTCAAACATAAGGGCGGAGATGTTTGGATCACGATAGGTGAGCGGTGTGTTTTCCGTGAAAATGTAAACATTCACCCTGGAACAGACACAGGTAAGCCAGAAACCCGAATTGGCAATGACTGTTATTTTATGGTTGGCACTCACCTCGCGCATGAAGGTCAAATGGGAAACCATGTTGTTGTATCTAATGGGGCGCAAATTGGCGGTAACGTAACAATTGGTGATTATGTTGTTTTGGGCGGTTTGTGCGCTATCCATCAACATACACGAATTGGAAATTATGCTTTTATCGGCGGTATGGCGACAGTCACGCGGGATGTTATTCCTTATGGGTTTGTAATGGGTAATGTGGCGCATATGGCGGGATTAAATGTCGTTGGATTACGTCGCCGAGGGTTTACAAAAGAGCAAATTCGGCAGTTAAGGTCCGCGTACCGATTGATGTTCGCTGCGGAAGGGACATTTGTGGAGCGTCTGGACGACGCACAAGCGATTTATAGAGACCATGTTCTGGTGCAAGAAATTATTGAATTTATCCGCACACAAAAAGATCGTGCAATTTGTTTGCCGCAATAAGGAATGATGATGAAGCTCGCTGTTATTGCTGGACGGGGCGATCTCCCCAAACATGTTGTTGCGGCAGCACGAGAAAATTCGCAGTTAAAATCAATAATTGCCTTAGAAGGGTTTGCTAACCTCTCGGATTACCCAAATGCTAAATCCTATCGCGTGGGAGAGTTTGGACGTATTGTGAAATACTTAAAGAAGGAGGAGGTAACACATGTTTGTTTTTGCGGGAATGTCGATCGGCCAGACTTCTCAAAAATTAAACCAGACCTTAAAGCCATGTTCTATTTGCCGGGTACTATCAAAGCCGCGAGCAAAGGCGATGACGCTTTGCTTCGTCACTTATTAGGTCTTTTCGAAAAAGAAGGCTTTCAATATGTTTCTCCTCAAGACGTGTGTGCGCCTTTACTTATGCCTGAGGGCACACTTGGTGATATAAGTCTCAATGACATTCATAGAGCGGATGCTCTTTCGGCCTGCCACATAGCGCAATCAATTGGCGCGCTGGATATTGGGCAAGGGGCCGTTGTTGCGCGGGGAGTGACATTGGCCGTAGAGGCACAAGAAGGCACGGATGCAATGCTTCTAAGGGTGGCGACGTTACCTCAAGCCTTGCGAGGCTCTGCGGCGAACAGAGTTGGTGTTTTGGCGAAAATGGTGAAGCCCACCCAAGACACCCGCATAGATTTACCTGTAATCGGTTTAAAGACACTTCAACACGCAGCAAATGCAGGACTCGCGGGAGTTGTTGCCGAAGCAGGAGGAGCCTTTTTTCTTGATAAGGCTGCGACGATTGATTTTGCTAATGCAAATGGCCTTTTTATACTTGGGCTACCTGCCAAACTTGAGAGCTAATGGTGTCTATTTTCATAGTTGCCGCAGAAGCCTCTGGTGATGAGCTAGGAGCGAAACTAGTAAGATCACTGACTGAGGCACGCCCGAAAATGAAAATCCTTGGCATTGGTGGCCAGGCTATGCAGCGCGAAGGCATTCCATCCTTGATGGATATATCCGGGCTTTCCATTTTAGGCTTCGTTGAAGGGTTGAAACATTACCCTATGATTATGCAAAGAGTGACAGCCTGCGCCAATGAAATTATGAAGAGCGGCGCAGAAGCGGTGGTTTTGATCGATAGTTGGGGCTTTATGGTGCGCGTTGCAAAACGTCTCAGAGCTCAGGGGTATGAAGGCAAAATCATTAAATTTGTTGCACCTCAAGTTTGGGCGATGCGGGCAGGGCGTGCGAAAATATTAGCAAAGCACGTTGATTTACTCCTCAGCATACAGCCCATGGATGCGCCGTATTTCGAGGCGGAGGGGTTGGAAACTCACTATGTCGGGAATCCTATTTTTGATATGGATTATTCCGTTGGAAGTTCTGAGATATTTCGGACGAAGCATAATCTAGATGATCGACCCATTGTTTCTATCTGGTTCGGTAGCCGCCTATCGGAGGCTGAACAACTTACCTCTATATTTTGTGCGACTGTAACGGCTTTGCGCTTTGAATATCCAGAATTGGCTTTTGTCGCGCCGCTTTCAAAATCTATAGCCCAAGACGTGAAAAGCCGAGTAGAGGCCTTTGGCAATAGCCACGATTTTATTTTTGTCAGTGAAAGTGATAAGCTAGGGGCAATGGCAGCTTCTACTGCGGCCTTGGCATGTTCAGGGACAGTCACTTCTCAGCTTGCCAGTGTTGGAGTTCCGACAGTCGTGGCGTATCGCTTAAATGCCTTGACGCATTGGGTGGCCAAACGTCTGTTTAAACCTGACTATATTTCAATTGTGAATATAGTCGCTGGGCAACCGCTTATGCCTGAATATATACAAAGCGAGGCGAATGGCTCCAACCTCTCAACAGCCTTGATTCAATATTTGCAAGATGAAGACGCGCAAAAAAGAGCGTCAGAAGCTCTAATTGATCAGACCAGAAAAATGGGGGCGGTGAGTGGTCAGAAAGCCAGTGAAAAAGCCGCCAGAATAATTCTGACGGCTTTGAAATTATATTAGATAAAATACGCTATATGGCGATTTTATATTCTATCGTTTGTTCATAGGTACATATTCACGGGCAGTTGCACCAGAATAAAGCTGTCTTGGGCGGCCAATGCGTTGGCTTGGATCTTCTAGCATTTCATTCCACTGTGAAATCCAACCTACTGTACGGGCCAAAGAGAAGAGAACTGTGAACATTGAAGTTGGGAAGCCAAGAGCCGATAGAACGATCCCTGAGTAGAAGTCGACATTTGGATAGAGTTTCTTCGCAACAAAATACTCATCCTCTAGCGCGATTTTTTCGAGTTCTTTAGCAACGTCCAAAATTGGATTCTTAAGGTCGAGTTCTTCGAGAACTTCATGAGCAACCTTTTGCATGACACGAGAGCGAGGGTCGAAGTTTTTATAAACTCGATGGCCAAAGCCCATCAGACGGAATGGATCTGATTTGTCTTTTGCGCGAGCAATGAACTCAGGGATACGATCCACAGTGCCAATTTCTTGAAGCATGTTTAAGCACGCTTCGTTCGCTCCGCCATGTGAGGGTCCCCAGAGACAGGCAATACCCGCTGCGATACAGGCATAAGGGTTTGCACCCGAAGAACCAGCAAGGCGAACTGTGGACGTTGACGCATTCTGTTCGTGATCTGCGTGTAAGATAAAAATCTTATCCATCGCGCGTGCTATGGTAGGGCTGATTTTATATTTTTCTGCAGGAACAGAAAAACACATATTTAAGAAGTTTTCAGCGTAATTTAGAGAGTTGTCAGGATAAACGTGTGGTTGGCCGATGGAGTATTTATAAGCACGGGCTGCAATTGTAGGGATTTTCGCGATCAAGCGATGCATCGCCATGTTACGAGCATCGTCAACGGTTGTGTGTGAATCATCATGATAAAAACCAGAAAGCGCCCCGACCGTACCACACATCATTGCCATAGGGTGAGCATCGCGGCGGAAGCCGTGGAAGAAGCTCTCAATCTGATCATGCAACATTGTATGTTGAGTAATCGTGTTTGTAAATTTCGCGTTTTCAGCTTTATTAGGCAATTCACCGTTAATTAGAAGGTAAGCGACCTCCAAGAACGTTGAGTTTTCAGCCAGTGATTCGATATCATATCCGCGATATAGTAACTGCCCTTTACCACCATCGATGAAAGTAATTTGGCTTTCTGTTGAACAAGTGGATGTGTAGCCAGGGTCAAACGTGAAATGTCCTGACATTTTGTGAAGTGCGCGCACGTCGATACCAGGTGCGCCCATGGAACCCTTCATAACGGGGAGTTCAAAGGATTGGCCGTCCACGGTTATTGTGGCTGTACCGCTCTGAGTAATCTTATTTTCCATGCTTCTCTCGCTTTTTAGTTATCTGAAAGAACATCAAGGCAGTCAGTCAGTCTGCCCAGACATTCGTCTTTCCCAAGGAGCGCCAAAACCTCTGATAAATCAGGGGATGGGCGTCCACCTGTCAGCGCTGCGCGAACAGGTTGTCCAATCCGGCCAAACCCGATGTCGTTTTCAGCCGCAAAATCTGTTAGAAGGCGCTGGATTGTCTCCGCGCTCCATGCTCCGCTTTCTAAGGCTTTAAGCTGTAAAGTCAAAGCCGTTAGTAGTTCAATTACGCCGTCTCGACGTAAAGGTTTGGCTGTTTTTCCTTCTAGGGTTAAAGGGCGGTCAACCAAAAGGTAGTCAGCTTGTTCAACCATTTCTTTGAGGGTTTTTGAACGAGGTTTTAGTGTTGCCATAGCGGCTGATAAACGCTTCAACTTTTGTTCGCTTATCTCATTAGGCGATAAATAGTCGAGAAGACGACCAAGGATAACCTTATCATCCGTATGCACGATATGTTGTCCATTAATGAAATCCATCTTGTCAAAATCAAGACGGGCAGGAGAGGCGTTTATCCCATCCAATTCAAAAACGTCACTTATGGCCTGATCGTCAAAGAACAGCTCATCATCTCCGTGGGCCCACCCCAATTTTACAAGATAGTTTCTAAGACCTGATGGAAGGTAACCCATATCACGATAAGCTTCGACACCGAGGGCGCCGTGTCTTTTTGAAAGTTTTTTTCCATCTGGGCCGTGAATAAGGGGCACATGTGCCCACTGAGGAATATTCCAACCTAATGCGGCATATATTTGTTGCTGACGAGCGGCATTGATTAAATGATCGTCTCCACGAATAACATGGGTAACGCCCATATCATGGTCGTCTACTACAACGGCGAGCATATAGGTGGGCGTCCCATCCGCTCTTAAAAGCACAAGGTCGTCCAGCTCGGTATTTTCCCATGTGATATTACCTTGGACATGGTCTGTAAGAGAGGTCTGCCCCTCAGGTACACGAAAACGGATAGCGCCAGTGCTATGATTTTGGTCGCGATATGACGATCTGAAGGCTTGTCCGGCTTCACGGCATTTCTCTCGTTCAGCATCTAAGGCGTCACCTTCTAAGGGACAGCGATATGCGAGCCCAGCATCCAATAGAGCATTAGCCGCAGCGATATGGGCATCGGCACGTTGACTCTGGAAGATGATTTCGCCGTCATAAGTAAGGCCAAGCCATGCAAGGCCATCAATGATAGCTTGCGTTGCAGCCTCAGTTGAACGGGCTTTATCAGTATCCTCAATGCGAAGGTGAAACTCTCCACCCACATGTTTTGCAAAGTAATAATTGAAAAGCGCTGTTCTAGCCCCTCCAATATGAAGGTACCCCGTTGGAGATGGTGCAAATCGTGTGATTATTTTTTGGGTCGTCATAATACATTCCACCCCGTAAACTATTCGGGTTGTGCGCGGTCTATTTCATAACATACAGGCTTTCAATAGCCCTGGAGAGAGTTTTGATGTCCGAGTGGCATTCAAAACCCTTATCGCCGCTCCACGACTAAATTTTGATAATTTTGTTGTTAGCATTGGCGTTGGAATTGCCCTGTATTTCGGGTTAGGATTCGAACCGGATTGGCGTGTGGTTGTCGCTGTACTCGCTGTTATATCAGCACTAGTTTATTGGGGGCGAGATAAAGACACTACTTTCTGGGCATGGATGTTTATCATTTTTGCTATAGCTTTGGGGTTCGGGCGAGCAGTTTGGCATAGTCATGCGGTTAAAACGCCGCGTCTTCCATTTTATGAGCATGCGTATGATGTAAGGGGTTGGGTTGAGTCCATTCAAGCCTCTGGTTCAGGTGTTAGTTGGCATTTACGCGTTAAAGACATAGAGCAATTAGAACCAAATCAAACTCCGCACAAAGTCAGAATAAGGCTTGGGCAAAAACACTTAGAAGCCGCTACAGCCAGCGATTTCATTGAAATTCGTGCGATTTTATCTGAACCGCCAGGCCCCGCAGTTTATAACGGTTATAACCCATCAAGAAGAGCCTATTATGATAAGATAGGCGGGTTTGGATTTGCTATCTCAGTCCCTAAAGTGGAACGCTCTGATGAAACGTCACTAAAACAAAAAATTTCTAAATTACGCTTCGGACTAGCAAAAAGAATATCAGAGACTGGGCCGTCTGAAACAGCAGGGTTGCAAGCCGCACTGCTTACGGGTGTTAGACGCTACATTCCGCCTGACCAAACGGATGCATTACGCGCGGCTGGCCTTGCGCATATATTAGCCATCTCTGGATTGCATATGGGGTTACTTGCGGGTTCGGCTTATTATGTATTTACCTTCTTATTGGCTTGTATTGCACCCTTATCTCGGCGTTATGACGTGAGAAAATTTGCAGCCATTCTCGCGATTGTGGCGGCGGCCAGTTATTTGGTGTTGTCCGGCGCCTCTGTTGCGACGCAGCGTGCTTTTATTATGGCGGTGATAATTTTTACGGCTGTAATACTTGATAGGCAGGCGATTTCTATCCGATCTGTATCTGTCGCTGCTTTTATCACATTGATTCTGCATCCAGAGAGCTTGGTCTCTGTGGGCTTTCAAATGTCATTCGCTGCGGTGCTTGCCTTGGTAGTTGTCTATAGGCATTGGCAAGACCGGCGGCATTACCCATTCGAGAGTAAATGGGCCGCAATTATCCGCCGTAACTTCATCTCTCTTAGCGTTACAAGTTTTGTTGCAGGTTTAGCGACTGCAGGCTTTGCTCTGTTCCATTTCGGGCGGATTGCGCGATACGGATTGCTAGGAAACTTGTTCGCTATGCCGATTTTCACCTTTGCTGTGATGCCGCTTGGGATCATTTCGCTTATAGCATTTCCATTTAGCCTTGAGAGATTTCCCCTCTGGTTGATGGGGCAATCCCTTTTGCCTATTCTTGAAATATCAAAATGGGTGGCGTCATTAGAAGGAGCGATGACTTATATTCGTCAGGCGCCGAATTGGATGATTGCGGTTTATGGACTGGCATTTATTTGGATGTTGGTTGGCAAATTAAGAGCTAGAATTCTGGCTATGTGTTTAATTGTAATCTGTGCCCTAGGGTGGTGGACAGTAATTCCCCCTGATATCAGAATTTCTGAAGACGGACGCGTTTCTTTTTGGGAAACCGAGGAATATCAGAGGCTTATAGTCACGAGTGAACGTGCTGACAGATATGGGCGGGAACAATTCGCAGAGAAGGCTGGGCAGAGCGATTTCGATGTGGCCAATATGCACGCTGTAGAAGCCCCGTGTGATGAGCTAGCCTGTCGCTTTGTGGTACAAAACAAAGTCTTATCTATCTTAAATCACCCGTCTGAGGCGAGGCTTGAGTGCGAACAGTCTGATATCGTTATTCTTACACAGCGAGATGTTGGCCCTGAGGTCAGGCGTCATTGTCGAGCGGAACTTATTGATGGCCGTGTCTTGCGCGAGGGAGGTGCTCAGGAAATTTATTTGTCAAAGGGCACAGTTAAACGTGTAGGTATAAAAAAGCCGACGTCACAACGCCGACTTTGGGAGTAATAATTACATAAAAAGCCTCAATATTGGCGTAATAACCCAACAAGAACGCCTTGGATTTCAACGCGGTCGGGGCCATATATTTGTGTTTCAAAGTCAGGGTTTTCTGCAATGAGTTCAACAGTTTGCCCGGATTTATATAACCGCTTTAAGGTTGCCTCATCTTGGTCGACGAGAGCGACAACAATTTGATTGTTTCGGGCTGTGTTGGCTTTTTTCACGACAACAATATCGCCATCTAAAATGCCAGCATCTTTCATCGATTCCCCTTCAATTTCGAGGGCGTAATGATCACCATTGCCGGCCATATGAGGCGGTACCACCATAGTATTATAACTATCCTCAATTGCCATAATGGGCAGACCTGCGGCGATTTTACCAACAAAGGGGATTGCTGTTCCGTCATTGGCGGGTTGGGGCGCTGACTTTTCCTTAGTAAAGGACACGACTTTGTCTTGCATGTCTTCGGGCAGCTTTAATACTTCTAAGGCACGTGCTTTATTAGGGAGACGACGAATGAACCCACGTTCTTCGAGCGCTGATATCAATCGATGAATACCTGATTTGCTGGCTAACCCTAAAGAGTCTTTCATTTCGTCATATGAGGGAGGGACACCGACGGCTTTCACTCGTGCATCAATCAATATTAACAAGTCTTTTTGCTTTTGCGTTAGCATTTACCACCTCGAACAAATCAGAAACATTCACCTTGTGTTCTAGTGTTGTTCTCGTGGTTGTCAAGACCTTCGTAAGGCCTTCAAGGCTGCTGCAACATCATCTTGCCGCATAAAGCTCTCACCAATTAGATACGCTTGGGCACCTTGCTTTTGTAGTCTTGCTACGTCTTCAGATGTGAAGATACCGCTCTCGGCGACTAATAATGCGTCTTTAGGGGCCTTGGGAGCGAGACGTTCAAACGTCTTCAGTGATGTATCAAATGTCCGTAAGTCACGGTTATTTATTCCTATTAGCTCTGCTCCCAGCTCTATCGCTCTTTCGAGTTCAGCTTCATCATGAGTCTCTATAAGTGCATCCATTCCGAGAGCTTTAGCTTCATCAAATAAAGCTTGCGCGGCTTTGTCGTCAATCATTGCCATGATAATTAGAATGCAATCCGCGCCCATAGCACGGCTCTCTACGACTTGAATCGGGTCAAGCATAAAATCTTTGCGAAGTAGGGGGAGACTGGATACCTTTCTGACCTGCGCAAATATTTCAGGGCTACCTTGGAAACCCGGACCGTCGGTAAGCACGGAGAGACAGGCTGCGCCTCCATCTTCATAGGCTCTCGCAATGGCGACAGGATCGAAATCAGCGCGAATAAGACCTTTTGAGGGGCTCGCTTTTTTTACCTCTGCTATAATGGCAGGGGAGGTTCCGCACAGTAATGCCGCCGAGAAACCGAGAGCAGGCTGTTGGTCTCTTGCAATGACTCGCAGATCTTCAATGGAAATGTCTTCGTAAAGATTTGCGACTTCTTCGGCCTTGTAAGCCGCTATTTTCAATAAAACGTCAGGCGCGTCCATGAGAGCTTTGGGAGAGTTATCCATGACTAACTTCAATTAGTTTCCGAAGGGCTTGATGTGCCAAACCACTATCAATAGCGCTTATAGCTTTATCCAAACCTTGAGGGATATCAGAGGCGAGTCCCGCAATCATTAAAGCGGCAGCGCTATTAAGGAGTACTATATCACGATAATCGCTATGTTCCCCGTCTAAAAGCGATAATAAGGCTTGAGCATTTTCAGCGGGATGACCCCCGCGTAGACTTTCAATTGTAGAAAGTGAAATGCCATAACTCTGAGGGGATAGGTTCAATTCCTTGACCGTTCCATTTTTCACTTCACTAACCGCGGTTGGACCTGTTGTTGTGATTTCATCGAGGCCATCTGAGCCGTGAACAATCCAGACATGATCCATGGATAGGCCAGCAAATGCCTCAGCCATAAGATGCCGCCAATCATTGTTATTGACCCCAACGAGCATTCTTTTTGCGCCCGCTGGATTGCTCATTGGCCCCAACAAATTGAACAAAGTACGTATCCCAAGAGCCTTTCTAGCAGGTCCGACATGGCGCATAGCGGGATGATGATTTGGTGCGAAAAGAAATCCGACCCCCGCCTTATCTACGCATTCTGCTGCTTTTTCGGGGCTAATAGCTAGGTTCACTCCCAGTTCTGATAATGTGTCTGCTGTACCCGTTAGGCTGCTTGCAGCACGATTTCCGTGTTTAGCAACCTTCGCGCCGGCGCCGGCGCAAACCAAGGCACTTGCTGTAGAGATAGAGAGTGTGTGCAGACCAGTTCCTCCCGTTCCCACAATATCAATTATGTCGGCCTCTATATGAACGGGAGTCATATGGGCGCGCATAGTCTCGACCCCAACACGAATGATGTCGGATGATAAACCAACCATCTCTAGACCCAGTAAAAGCGCACTCACTTCCATATCTGAGGCTTCGCCGCGTAAGATTGTGTTGAGCGCTATGCCAAAGGTTTCAGCATTAGGTCGTTCGCCTGCGGCGAAGGATTTAAATATGTCTGTGTTAAAACTCATTTCGTAAGCTTTAAAAAGTTTTGAATGAGGTCATGCCCATATTCTGAAGCTATAGATTCAGGATGGAATTGCAGGCCATGAATCGGGCGGCTGACATGTCGAAGTCCCATTATTTCTCCATCATCCGTCCATGCATTTGCAATCAAGACATCTGGAAGCGTTTCCCGTTCAACGGCAAGGCTGTGATATCGCGTTGCTTTGAAGGATTTGGGTAAGCCTTCAAAAAGACCTGATCCATCATTTTCTACATCTGATATTTTCCCGTGCATGATGGTTTTTGAACGAATGACGTTCCCGCCAAAGACCTGTCCCATGCTCTGTTGACCCAAGCAAATTCCAAGAATTGGGAGGGTGTCAGGGGCTTGACGAAGAATGTCGAGGCAGATTCCGGCTTCGTTGGGGGTTTTCGGCCCAGGAGAGAGGAGGATAGCTTCAGCCCCGAGTTCGAGGGCTTCTTGCGCACTCATATCGTCGTTTCGGATGACATGGGTCTCGGCACCGAGTTCTTGTGCGTAATGAACAAGGTTATAAGTAAAGCTGTCGTAATTATCGATGACGAGGAGCATAACTTAATTCCTCTCAAAATTCACAGATTGCTCGGCAGCGCGAAACAAGGCAGCGGCTTTGTGAAGTGTTTCTTCAAATTCTAATTGCGGAACAGAATCCATTACGATGCCTGCGCCAGCGCGTACGTGAAGTGTGTTGTTTTTTACGATGCCGGTGCGAAGGGCGATGGCAGTATCCATATCCCCATTAGAGCTAATATAACCAACCGCACCCGCATAAATTCCGCGTTTTTCTTCTTCAAGTTCGTCAATAATTTCCATGGCACGAACTTTTGGCGCACCTGAAACTGTGCCAGCGGGAAACCCAGCGAATAGAGCGGAAACTGCGTCCATGTCATCTTGGATTTCTCCTTCGACATTGGAAACAATGTGCATGACATGACTGTAGCGTTCAATTGTGAAGCGCTCTGTCACGCGAACTGTTCCGGGTTTTGCAACGCGGCCGACATCATTACGTCCTAAGTCAAGGAGCATGAGATGTTCCGCGAGCTCTTTGGGGTCTGCAAGAAGCTCTGCTTCCAATGCTTTGTCTTGAGCGGCAGTCTTCCCGCGGGGGCGGGTCCCTGCGATTGGACGGACTGTCACGATGCCATCGCGAAGTCGTACAAGGATTTCGGGGCTTGAACCAATAATTTGGTGGTCTTCAAAATCTAAAAAATAAAGAAATGGAGAAGGGTTCATTCGCCGTAGAGAGCGGTATAGTGAAAATGGTGAGGCGGGTAGAGGGGCTGAAAGGCGCTGACCCAGCACAACTTGGAAGATATCGCCTGCTAAAATATAGTCCTTTGCCGCTTTTACCCGGGTTGCAAATTTTTTAGCGGTCGTTCCCAGACGGGGTTCAATTGCGGGCGTTGGAATCGGTTCGAATCCTCTTGCTGAAACGGGGCGAGTCAAATCCTCTACGACGGCTTCGATACATTCATAAGCAGCGTTGGGTGAATGGTCAGGATATACAGTTGAGGCAATAATTATTTCTTGAGCGATTTGGTCAAATATGCAGACAATTTTGGGGCGGACCATGATGGCATCAGGGGTCCCGATAGGGTCGATATTACTTGCTGGTATATCTTCGACCTGACGTATCATATCATAGCCAAGGTAGCCAAATAGACCCGCTGCCATAGGAGGGATGCCTTCAGGAAGCTTGAAATGTGATTCGCCCTGCAGTTTTCGTAAGGAATCGAGGGGTTTACCGCTGAGGTTTACAAAAGATTGTCCCCCATCCCTAGATACTTCACTTTTTTCGCCAAAACCTCTCCAGACCAAATCTGGGTCAAAGCCAAAGAAGCTATAACGTCCGCGTTGCTCCCCGCCTTGAACGGATTCAAAGAGGAAAGCATAAGGTTTTCCAAGGGCCGCCTTTAGAAACGCCGAAACGGGCGTGTCCATATCATTGATAATCCGCGTGTAGACGAGTTGCGGTATCGCTGAGGCTTGGAAATCCTCAGAACGGGGATGGAATTCAAGCGCCATTTGTTTTGCTATTCAGCTTGGTTCAACCCTAATGTTGTGCGTATTTTTTCAGGGTAAGGCACGACAGGGTTGGCTTCTAATACTGCAGCTTGGTAAGCAGATTGAATGTCATTGCTAATAGCAGCGGTCATTTGGCTTTGTATTACTTCTAAGTAGGTACCAGCTAATCCATCTTGGCTCGCTATGATGCGGTCTAAAATAGCAATTTGTTCCGTCAGTGGGGCAGGGCCCGCACCGCGAACAACCTCTGCTTCTTTAGCGTCAAACAATCCAACCGTGACTTGTGGGCCGAGGCTTTGTGGAGGGTTTGTTCGTACTAAGCCAACTTCTGAGATTGTGGCCCCCATATCGAATTCAGCCGCAATCTCTGCAAGACTTTCGCCGTCCTTCGCCCGCTTTGTTAGTGAAAGGGCTAGCTCGCGTAAGGCGTCAGCGCGGCGTTCGTTCAAGTAAGCTAATGTCGCTGCGTCTTTAATGTCATCAAATTCACGCATTTTGGAGTCAATGATGTCATCAACGCGTATTGTGGCGTAACCACCATTTGAAGTTTCGAAAAGGTCGGTTTGATAGCCTAAATCAGATGTGAAGAGGGTGCGGAGAATTTCATCGTCAGACGCAACACCGGGGATAAGAGAAAATCCGTCCATGCTGACATTGTAGGGCGTCGAACCACTTCGGTCGATAAAGTCATAAGCGGAGAGGGGGATGCTTAGTTTTTCTGAAATTTCTTCTAGCGTCATTCCATCCACCATGGCGTCTTCAATTTCGGCAGAAATGTCATAAATGGCTTCAAGAGCATGCGCTTCCATCAACTCATTTTCGATATCAGCTTTTGCGTCTTCAAAATTGGGCACGACCGCAGGGGTGACGCCAGCAGCATAAACGGCAACCCAGCTCCCCAAACCGCTTAGAACGGCGCGGGCATCGCCTTCTTCAAGAGCAAATGCAGCCTCGGAGCTCTCGGCGTCAATAATGCCATTTTTCCGAACTGCATCATAGATCTCAGGTGTGCCGATACCAAATTCATTGGCCACAAGAGTGGCCTCGGCACCCGCTTTAAGGGCGTCTACGGCTTTATTTGCCATCTCTTCATCAATGGCGGTGATGAGGACAATATTCCGTGTTTCCGGGGAGCCCATAACACCTGTTTCAACTTTATAATCGAAGTTTTCCTTAACTTGGACAGGGTCGATTTTTAGGTCAGGGGTAAAGTCAAAAGGTTCCAGGCGGATCATGACGAATTTCCGATATTCTGGAGCCATGTAACGTGCACTATTCGCGTCGATGTAGCTTTGTAGCTCTGTGTCGCTTGGGGTCTCTGGCGTTGCGATGGCGCTGGCCTCTAAAGTCAGTACACTAGCGCGGCGTTGTTCTGTTAGAAACTTATATTGCAGAGCTGCAAATTCAGACGGAGCTACAAGGCCGCCAGTAATAGCAGGAACGGTTTGTCGTGAACGAAGGCTTTGCAGCGTATCGGCTTCAAATTCTTGCCGCGTAATACGGGCGCGAGACAGGGCTGATAAGAGCTGATTTTCATCGAATTTACCGGTCAAATCATTTTGGAATGCGGGAATGCTTTCAATTTCACGGCGTGCGATAGATCGATTTACACCCACTCCCAAATCTTCAGCGTCAATCGCGATAACTTGATTAGTAATCATACCTTGAAGGATTTGGTTGTGTAAGCCTCGGTCATAAGCCTGCTGGTTGGTTAGGCCTTGTCCTTGCTCTTGGTTAAGTCTTTGAAGCTCTCTTGAGAATTGAGAGTCAAAAGCGGTGGTGGTGATTTCTTTTTTTCCAACAGTTGCGACAGCATTTTGAGCACCTGGAGAGAACATATCGTTCACGCCCCAAACCGCAAAAGCGAGTACAAGCATACCGATAAGAATACCAACTAAGGCATTGCGAATTTTTCCGCCGATTGATTCTGCCATGAAAGCTCTCTACTGCATTGACTAATTAAGCGTGCAGGTCTTACCAGACCACAGCCCATGCACAAGTATTTTGCTGTAAACAAAAGGTGAAACTATGACGTTAAAGCCCCTAATAGCTGCTAACTGGAAAATGCACGGCGATATGTCGTGGTGTGATAAGCCTTATGATTTCGCAGATATCTACCCTCCAACCGAAAGAGAGCATTTGGACGTGTTAATTTGTCCTCCTGCTGTTTTAATATTCCCAATGATGGAGAAATGCGGGGGGACAGATATTTGGTTAGGTGCGCAAACTTGCCACAAAGAGAAAAAAGGCGCCCATACTGGAGAAATGAGTGCCGAAATGCTCGCTTCAGCAGGGGCAGACTATGTGATTTTAGGCCATTCCGAGCGCCGAGCTATGGGAGAAAGCTCTGCAGACATACGTGTGCGCGTAGAAAGGGCCAAGGAAGCTGACCTAATTCCTATAATTTGCGTTGGTGAAAGTTTGAAAGAACGCGAATCAGGAGATGCTGAAGCCGTAGTCGGGACGCAGCTAAAGGCTTCATTACCAGAAGGTCTAACAGATTATGTGATAGCCTATGAACCGATATGGGCCATTGGGACAGGCATGACGGCTACTCCAGATGATGTGGACGCCATGCATCGTTTTATACGTGGCGAAGTTGGACCTAATGTTCGTATTTTATACGGGGGATCTGTGAAACCTGCGAATGCAAAGGCGTTATTATCAATCCCCGATGTCAATGGCGCCCTCATTGGTGGTGCAGGACTGGAAATGGAGAGCCTCGCCGAGATTGCGCGATTAGCATAAGAGGCATTGTGCGATGCGAAGCAAGTGAGGATTAACAAACACAGTTAACGAAGTGCTAACGCCTTTTTACGAAGATAGGATAGAATCGAATCTGAGGTATTCTATGCGTGCGTTTTTATCTGGTCTCTCCCTTGCTTTTGTCACAACGACATCAGCAATTGCTGTGGATCTAGGGCAGTATCGCCCAGGGACCCCCTATCAAAGCGTAATAGCCGCAGGCGCCGATATTTGTGAAAGTCATTGTAGCGGAGATGCGCAATGTCGAAGTTGGAATTATGTGAAAGCCAATCCCAAGGCGTCAGGTGTTTGTGAGTTTAATGCGGAAGTATCAGCGCCCGTTGCCAGTGCAATTTCCATTAGCGGCGTAAATTTGCAAGGCGCAACCCGCCGAGGTATCGTTACTGGCGACACCAATACAATACGAGTTGGCACTCAAACGATTTCGCCTCGGAGCAGCAATAGCTCATCTAGTGTTACGCAAAACACACCTATGCGCCGTATTATCAGAGAAGCCACACCTCAGCGGGCTTACCCACAAACAGCCGTGTCCCAACATACTCCTACGGTGATACCAAGACAGCGAATTCAACAGCATGAAGCCCTGCGAGGAGGTAACGCATATCAAGTAGGCCCTACGAATAGGTCTGCAACTCAACCGTATCCGCAAGGCACTGCGGTTCCGCATCAATTTACATATGATTTAGGTGGTCGAGCTATGCCTATGCAACGACAAATGCCTCTTCAGCATTCTACGCCTAATCAATTGCCTTCAGGGCACTATACTCAAACTCAACAGCCACCTGAGGGACAAAGGGTTATGGCTTATGCACCGAACACAGTGCCCCAGAGTTCTGCCCCGCAACAGCCTATTTCTCAAATGGGTGTTCAATCGCGAGATCGTCGACGCCAGCAGGGGCCACGCCAAGAAAATTTGAATGATGTAATAGGGCAGAGCCAATTGTCAGGCCGCATGTCGGCTGGGCAGGCTTATCCGCCGACGGCTTATATGAAGTCTTCCAACCCTCAACAACAAGCATATTTACCAAATCAGCCCTCGGTTGGGGGGGCGGCTAATACTATAGCTGTCCAACAAAACTATGCTATGGCTAGGCGGTCGGCTAATCAGCCTGTTACATATCGTCAACCTGAACCGAGCAATGAGGGCGCGTCGAGGCAGGTGTTACCTGCTAAAGCTTTAGCGCGAGGTCTGAGTACTGAGCAAGCGCAGCAGAGTCTTTATGGAAAACTTAATGATGACATCCAAGTGCCTAATTCGGGAGCGACGGTTCCAAGTAATCCTGATGCGCCTATTCCAACTATGACTATGCGCCCAGCAGTGCCTGTTGAGAGAGCGTCATTAGATGATTTGGCAGGGGCGCCAGGGCGTTAAATTTTTACCATTGGGGCTAAATATTAATTGGGGCTATGTGTTTGGGCGGCGATGAAACGCCTTTTTTACCCCGAACCAGAGAGCCGATGAAGAAAGTCTGAACCAAGCAAAAACAACAAAGAATATAAAGCTTAAGACAAAGCCGCTCAAAACTGATTCTGAGACGGCATCCGCATTATACCCCAAAAGCATTAGCGTGTTTTGTGCGCCAGAGACAGATGTAATCATGCCTAGAAATATCCAACATCCAACCCAATAAAAATTCAATAATTTGTTTTTTCTTTGTAGCATAGCCGGCGCAAAAAAGAGTGCGACGAAAGCAACTGTAATAAAAAACATAATTGATGCGGGCATAAGGTTCTGTAGCACGAGTGGACGACCTCTTTGGGGTGAAGTATTATCTTCATCAAAGCAAGTCTCGCGCCAGTATTTGGTTTACGAGGAATTAAACCTAAGATAATTCGTATTAACGACGTTCTTTTGTTGTCATAAAGCGTATGTCTGGGTTTTTATCTTGAGCATATCCAACATCCCATGCCGATTTAGCCAGAAATACAGGCGCGCCGTCGATGTCTTCACCCATATTTGCAGTGTTTTTATCGACAAAAGCTTTTAGTATTTCAGGGTTGTCAGACGTCACCCAGCGGGCCGTTTGATAGAGAGGCGATTCAAAGGTAACCTCAAGTCCATATTCTGTTTTGATCCGCTCTCGCATGACATCAATTTGAAGAGACCCTACAGCGCCAACTATCATATCGGCGCCTAAAGATGGTTTGAAAAGTTGGGTAACGCCTTCTTCGGCCAGTGATTCTAGAGCTTTACGTAAATGTTTGGCCTTAAGTGGATCAGCAAGGCGGGCCCGACGGAGTATCTCGGGGGCAAAATTAGGAATACCTGCGAATTTTATTTTCCCTGTTTCAGAAAGTGAATCGCCGACCCGTAATGCGCCATGATTGGGAATGCCAATCACATCTCCCGCATAAGCATTCTCAGCGAGTTCACGGTCTTGTGCAAAAAACAAAATAGGGTTGTGAACGGATATAGTTTTATTTTCTGCTGTTTTCAGCTTCATGCCGCGTTTGAATTCGCCCGAACATAAACGCAAAAAAGCGACACGGTCACGATGGTTCAAATCCATATTGGCTTGTACTTTGAAAACAAAACCAGCGACATCTTTAGATGTCGGCAAAATTTCAACATCTTGCCCAGCTTTTACAGCTTTCTCAGCTTGTGGCGGAGGCGCAAATTCAGCCAGCGCATCAATTAGCTCGCGAACGCCGAATTTTCGAAGCGCCGAACCAAAATATACAGGTGTCATATGACCTTCGCGGAAGGATTGTGCGTTAAACTCTCCGTATTCTTTCGCGAGTTCTTGTTCTTCTAAGAATTCTTCTAGGAGATCATCGTCGTCAAAATGGTCAACGATGTCAGTTCCGTCGACGGGTGTAAGCGAATGCTCGCCGTCATCATCAGGTTTCACGAACCTCAGGAACTGACCTGTTCTAAGGTCTGAAATGCCCTTGAAGCGTCGACCCGAAGCCGCTGGCCACTGCATTGGTATTACGTCCAATGCAAGCTTGTCTTGAATTTCAGAGATGAGTTCAAACGGGTCATGACCTTCACGGTCAAGTTTGTTAATAAATGTAATAATCGGAATGTCGCGAAGCCGGCAAACCTCAAAAAGTTTAAGC
Source organism: Litorimonas taeanensis (assembly GCF_003634015.1). Taxonomy (NCBI): domain Bacteria; kingdom Pseudomonadati; phylum Pseudomonadota; class Alphaproteobacteria; order Maricaulales; family Robiginitomaculaceae; genus Litorimonas; species Litorimonas taeanensis. Next base: position 987,381 of record NZ_RBII01000001.1, on the reverse strand, counting down.
GTTTGTGGCTCGATACCTTTGGCGACATCCAACACCATCACGGCGCAATCTGCGGCCGTCAAGGTACGATAGGTGTCTTCTGAAAAGTCTTCATGGCCTGGTGTGTCGAGTAGATTGAAAATAAGGTCTGCGTGTTCGAAAGTCATTACAGAGGACGATACAGAGATACCACGTTCCTGCTCAATTTTCATCCAATCCGATTGTGTCCGCCTAGCTTCGCCTCGGGCAGCAACTTGGCCCGCTGCATGGATTGCCCCAGATGCGAGCAGCATGTTCTCGGTCAATGTCGTCTTACCGGCATCGGGGTGAGAAATAATAGCAAAGACGCGGCGTTTGCCGGGTTCTGTTTGTAAGGCATTAGACATGAAAGGGGGCATAGTCACAGGGCGAGCCAAGCGCAAGATGTGAGTGTAAATATGAGGCTTTGCTTTACAAAAGGATTTTGCTTTGTCACGTAGATGTCATGGAAAAATTGTCGCCCAAACTCTATGCTCAGGCTGTAAAAGCGTCTGATTTACTGAATGATGCAGCGGCGTCCAAAAACGTGTTAAAGTCTGTGGAATGGAGCCCGCGTTTTAAGAACGACTTTTTGCTCCATGGAAAAATGCCAAAGCCGCAATACTCTAAAATGGATATCTCAGATTCACGTGAGAAAATTAGAGAGGCTAGAGCCCTTTGTGAGGCTGACCATGTGGTGTTTCAATGGCTCAATCGATTATGCGATGTCATGGAGAATACGGCAGGGCTTATACAAACGCGAGGTACGCCGGAGTTTTTCCAATTCTCAACGGCTCTATTTGGACAGCCCACGCGTTTAATGCTAGATAAACAAACCCGAGTCTTAGACTTGGCGCGTCATCTAGATAGCGCGCTCGATGATTTAAATTTTTCTAACTTAGTTATTGAAGGGTATGACGAGAGCTTAAATGCTCAAGCCTTTTCTAAAGCTCTTCGTAGACGGTTGAAAAAGCATTTTGGAGCTGATGCGCCTAAAGTGGCGATTTCAAAATCCGTTTCAGCAAAGGCCGCCGCAAGCTCAAGTCGTATTCGCGTGCGTGCAGATGCTAGCTTCACTGAGCGCGACGTCGACCAATTGCTACATCACGAAGCGCTCGTTCATGTGGCGACAGGTAAAAATGGTCAATTGCAAGAAGATTTTAAAATCTTAGGTCGATCACATTCTGGTACGACTGAAGTTCAAGAAGGCCTTGCGGTATTTGCTGAAATTGTAACGGGGTCTATGGACCCCAAAAGATTTGCTCGTCTTTCCGGGCGCGTTTTAGCAATTGAAATGGCAATACAAGGGGCTGATTTCAAAGAGGTTTTTGATTTTTTCGTTCAACGTAATGATGACCCGTCTCAGTCATTTGAAAATACGCGCCGGGTGTTTAGAGGGGGGGTGATTTCAGGGGGCGCACCATTCACAAAAGACATGGTTTATTTAAACGGCCTTCTTCGGGTTCATAACTTTATGAGAAGTGTAGTGAAACTGAACCGTGCTGATCTGATACGGGTCTTATTTTGTGGGAAGATGGATATAGAGGATGTACCCGCTTTGGCGCATTTGGTGAGCTATGATCGACTTGAGCCCCCAAAGTTTATGCCGCCTTGGGTTAAGGATTTGAGATTCTTGGTGAGTTATATGGCATATTCGTCTTTTTTGAACCAAGTGAAAATGCCCGGGTTTCAGGCTTATTATGCCCAGGAATTGGATCAAGTTCCTGTTATCTGGAGTTTTGCAGATGGAGAAAGTGGATAACTCGAGATTGTTAAACCAATAAGGCTTCTGTGACAGCATTTAACACAAAACGACCTTTTTGGGTCGCAATGAGACGATCTTTTTCAAGTTTTAGAAAACCCCCTTCTAATAAAGGCGCGTAACGCCGCTCAGATAATACTTCCCCGCGAATATTTTTGAAGCGGGTGAGGGAGATGCCTTCATTAATCCTTAGCCCCATTAATAAATATTCTTCGGCCCAGTCTTCTGGGCTGAGGTCTTCTCTCTCTTTTATTCCAACACCTGTGTCCATGACGCGTTTAATATAGCCTTCAGGGGTTGCTTCACAAATAGTCGCAGAGCGTTGTCCCTCTTGTGTTATTCGACCATGTGCTCCTGGGCCGACCCCAACATAATCATAGCCCCGCCAATAGGCGAGATTATGCTCTGATTGGTGATGAGGTTTTGCGAAGTTCGAAATTTCATAATGATCAAAACCATTATCTGCAAAGTTCTGCAAAATCATTTCAAAAAAATCTGCGCTTTGATCTTCATTGACTGCGCGGCTTAGTCCTCGGGCTTCAGCCTTGGCAAAAGCTGTGTTGTCTTCGATCGTTAATTGGTAGGTTGAAATATGATTGAGGTTAAGCTGAAGTAGAGTGTCCAAATCAGAGGTAAGGTCTGTCTTCGTTTGACCTGCCCAGCCAAATATCAAATCGGCTGAAACAGATTGAAAGGTATCCGTTGCCTCGGAGAGCGCCCTTACAGCTTGCTCGCTATTGTGGTCTCGGCCCAAGAGCTTCAATGCCGTGTTATTAAAGCTCTGCACGCCAAGAGAAATGCGATTAATTCCAGCGCTATTGTAGTCTTTCCATTTTGCGGCATTGGCATCATTCGGATTGGCTTCTAATGCGATTTCTGTGTGTGAGGAAAGACCCCAAATTGAATCTATGTTACTGATAAACATTGATATTTCTTTGGCTTCTAAAAGAGAGGGGGTTCCGCCGCCAAAGTGAATTGAGGTGACAGATCTTGGCCCGGTTAAAGCTCTCCAAGCGCGAAGGTCATCAATGATTGACTCGCAAAGGGCTGAGTTGCGTCCTTTGGATTTATAGACGTTAAAATCGCAATATGGACAAATTCGTGCGCAATAAGGCCAATGGATATAAATTGCGAGGGGGCTCAAAGCACTATGGCTTAAGAGACGGATTGCGGAAATTGGTCTGCCATAAATTTGGCAAAAGCGTCGGCACGATGGCTTTTGGCCTGTTTAATAGCGGGGTCAATTTCAGCAAAGGTTTTCGTATCGCCTTCGGCTATAAAGATTGGGTCATAGCCAAAGCCTTTATTTCCTTTCGGCGGCCAAGAGATTTTTCCTTCGACTGTGCCTTCATATATGCGGTTTTCACCGTTGGGCATGGCTAAGCAAAGTGCACATATAAAGCGTGCCGTTCGGTCAAGGCTATCGCCTAGTTGGTCGTTAACATGCCACATTGCCATATTAAAATCGCGTCCACCACCTTCTACGCGGGGTAACTCTGCCCATCTGGCAGCATAAATACCCGGACGTCCGTCTAAGGCTGTAACATCTAACCCACTATCATCGGATAAAGCCGGAAGCCCTGTTGCTTGTGCTGAAGCACGGGCTTTTAACCGGGCGTTTCCGGCAAAGGTCTTCTCTGTTTCTTCAGGCTCTGGAAGTTCAAGGTCCGCGGCGCTAAGAACTGACAGTCCAAAAGGTTTCAAAAGGGCACTTATTTCTCGAATCTTGCCTTGGTTATGAGAGGCAACAACTATTTTCGTATGACCTGCGAGGTCGCGATGAGGAATATTATTCATGGGCCGCCTATAAACCGCATTGGCCTAAAATGCCAAGCCTATGGTCATTCATATAAGAATGAGTTTCTTGTGTTTGAGAAGGCTTGTAAAATCGTCATTATTGATTATCAATAAAGACATGACAGAGAATCTCTCATCGGCAAATGATATGTCTGATTATGATTTTAATCTAGATGATCAATCTGGCAACCGAATGGCTCGGATCCTTCAATTGGGGACTCTAATAGGCCGTATCGTATTAGGGCTAGCGGTTTTCGTAACTTTAGTAGCGGCGCTTTGGATGGCGCTATCGACAGGGTTTCAAGATGAGCTGTTTAAGACAGTCGGCATGGAAAACACCCCTAGTCATCTACTTTTACCAGCTACATGTCTTGTCTTAGCGGTAATTGCCGCGGCGTGGTTTTGGGTTTTACATATTCTGAGTAAAATTGTTGATACGCTTATATCGGGTGATCCATTCGTACCTATGAACATAGGTCGATTGCGGCGGATGTGGATTATCATCGCTCTGACTGAAGTTTTCCGTATGGTGGTCGTAAATATGACCGGTGCATTCTTTCCAAATTCAGACGATAGTCTTAAAATTCGGATTGGTGTTTGGTTTCTCGTTTTCGTGATTGCAACTTTATCGGAAGCTTTTCGTTATGGTGCTATTATGCGCCGTGACCAAGAGCTGACAATCTAATGACTATTCGTGTAAATCTCGACCGCGTTTTGCTTGAAAGACGTATGAGCTTAACTGAATTGGCTGAGCGTGTAGGTATTACACTAGCCAATTTATCAATTCTGAAAACTGGCAAGGCCAGAGCTGTTCGGTTTTCAACTCTATCGGCCTTGTGCCGAGAGCTTGACTGTCAACCTGCCGATATTCTGGTTTATGAACCAGAACAGGATGAGGGAAAGATGGCCGCCGAATAGGCGGCCTTTTCATTTATAATAAATAGAGCTTACCCTAGGCCGCGACTTTGTCGTCTTCACCTTGGGTCCATTGTCCGAGCGAGGCTAGCCCGTTCATATGCGCGCGATGATTAAAGGCTGTTTGGGCAGCATCGTAATTTTCAGCCTTGCCTTGCCAAGCAAATAGCGCAGATTGTTGCAAGGCGCGTCCATATGAGTATGTTAGCTTCCAAGGGAAACCACCAATTTTATTCATCATGTCCAAATTGCGAGTAGCTTCTTCATTGTCTTGGCCACCTGATAGGAAGGCAATGCCAGGGACGGCGGCAGGAACAGTGTCTTTCAAAACTTTGATAGTGCGCTCAGCGATTTCTTCGCGAGAAGGCTGGTCTGGGCATTTTTTCCCTGCGACGACCATATTGGGTTTAAGGATTGTGCCTTCAAGTGCCACACCTTGCTCATAGAGCTCCGTGAAGAGAGAGTTGAGGACTTTCTCAGTGACTTCGTGGCAGCGCTCTACAGAATGATGTCCGCCCATAAGGATTTCAGGTTCAACGATAGGGACTATATTCGCTTCTTGGCATAAAGCGGCATACCGGCCTAGAGCATGGTTGTTTGCTTTAATTCCACCGCGTGTTGGTGTGGCGCCGACATATTGATCGGGATGAGATATTTCGATTACAGCACGCCACTTCGCGAAACGTGCGCCTAGCTCATAATATTCTGCAAGACGTTCTCGTAATCCGTCTAGGCCTTGGGTGATGTTTTCACCAGGTCGTCCAGCGAGTGGAGTAATGCCTTTATCGACTTTAATGCCGGGAATGGAACCGTGTGATTTAATAAGATCCACAAATTTTGTGCCATCTTTGGCACTTTGACGGAGTGTCTCGTCGAAGAGAATAACGCCAGAAACATGGTTTTTCATGGCGTTCTCGGTACGGAACAACATTTCGCGCCAATCTCGGCGGTTTTCTTCTGTGTTTTCTGTGCTGATTGAATCAAAGCGTTTGCCAATTGTGCCGTGGCTTTCATCGGCGGCCAAGAGACCTTTTCCGGGTTCCACCATTGCTATAGCAACTTTATTTAGTGCTTCTAAATCCATTATGCGCTCCTGTTTTCCTGTGTGATAGCCCTAGTTAGAGACTATTTTCTTAATATTTCTACGCCGGGGAGAATTTTACCTTCCATCCATTCGAGGAAAGCGCCGCCAGCTGTGCTGATAAAGGTGAAGTCATCAGAAACACCGGCCTGATTGAGGGCTGATACAGTATCTCCGCCTCCAGCCACAGCAATAATCTTGCCTGATTTACATAGTTTTGCGGCATATTTAGCAGATTCAACAGTGCTTGTGTCGAAAGGGGGGAGCTCAAAAGCGCCGAGCGGACCATTCCAAATCAAGGTTTGGCTAGCCTCCATAGCATCCACAATTTTATCTACAGTCGCTGGCCCAGCATCGAGAATCATCTCATCTGATTTTACATCGTCTAACCCACAAACGCGGCTTTCTGGATTAGCTTTGAATTCTTTTGCAACTACAACATCAGTCGGCAAGATGATTTCGCAATTGGCCTTTTTGGCATTTTTCATGATGTCTAGCGCGGTTTCTTTTAAATCTTTCTCACACAGCGAAGCCCCTACATCATAACCTTGGGCAAAAAGAAACGTATTCGCCATTCCACCGCCAATAACAAGGCGGTCCAGACGTGAAACTAGGTTCTTTAAAAGATCAATTTTTGTCGATACTTTCGCGCCGCCAACAATCGCCATAACTGGTTTTTTGGGGATGTCGAGCGCCCGACTAATGTGGTCCAGCTCTCGTTCCATAGCCAGACCAGCATAGGCAGGAAGAAACTCAGCAATTCCTGCTGATGACGCATGGTCACGGTGAGCTGCTGAAAAAGCATCCATGACAAATATGTCGCCAAGTGCTGCCATATCTTTGGCAAGAGCGACATTGCCTTTCGTTTCTCCCGCATGAAAACGCGTGTTTTCAAGCAACACAACATCTCCATCATTCATAACTTGAACGACATTAGGGTTTAGGTCAGAGGCGAAGACGACAGGCGTGCCAAGTGCTTCGGCTAGAGGGGAGACGATAAACTTGAGGGAGAGGGCTTTGTCAATTTCACCTTTTGGGCGACCAAAATGGCTTAACAGTACAATTTTAGCCCCTTTGTCCTGCAGGGCTTTAATTGTTGGAAGCGCAGCTTTCAGCCGTGTGTCGTCAGTGATTTTTCCATCCTTATCGCGGGGAACGTTAAAGTCTACACGAACGAGGGCTGTGCTACCCTTAAGCTTGGCGTCTTCGAGGCGACGAAAATCCATTAAACAACTCCAGTTTAAGCTTCTTTTTGCGTGTTACCCATAACGCGCGCAACATCAATCATTCTATTCGCAAAACCCCATTCATTATCATACCAAGCAATAACCTTGACCAAGTTACCGTCCAGGGCCTTTGTCAAGAGTGACGCATAAGTCGCCGAATTCGGATCGTGGTTTAAATCTGAACTCACCAGTGGATTTTCAGAGTAGCAAATTACACCTTTCATTGGCCCTTGAGCCGCGGTTTTCATAACCTCGTTAAGCTCTTCAGCTGTTGTATGCATTTCAGGTTGGAAAGCGAGGTCAACCATAGAGACGTTCGCCGTTGGTACGCGAACAGCTGTGCCTGAAAGCTTTCCTTTAAGTTCAGGAATTACCAATCCAACAGCTTTGGCAGCACCCGTGCTGGTTGGTATCATATTTAAGCCTGCTGCGCGTGCACGATATAGGTCTTTATGACTGTTATCCAAAATTCGCTGATCTTGAGTGTAACTATGCACAGTCGTCATGAAACCTCTTCTAATGCCGACAGACTCCATAATAACTTTCGCTACTGGAGCGAGACAGTTGGTAGTACAAGAAGCGCAAGAAACGACACGGTCATCAGCTCCGATATCTTGGTGGTTAACACCATAAACGATAGTCTTGTCGACATTGTCACCAGGGGCGGAAATTAGAACAGCTTTGGCTCCAGCTTCAAAATGCGGTTGAACACGTTCTTTACTTCGGAAAATGCCTGTGCATTCCATAACAATGTCAACATCAAGCGCGCCCCAATTAATTTCAGCTGGATCGCGGTGATGAGTCATGCGAATCCGTCCGCGCCCATAATCCATCCAAGAAATACCGGCCTCTTCGCCAGTTTCTACAGTTACGCCGAAACGGCCATGAACACTATCATATCGTAAGAGATGGGAGGAGACTTCGATTGAACCAGGGGAATTAATTGCGACCAGCTCTATGTCTTCAATATTATATTCTTCGATGGCACGCGCGACGAGTCGTCCAATACGTCCAAAACCATTAATACCTATTCGGATAGTCATTTCGAAGATGCTCCGTTATTATATAAAGTCAGCAGGCCTATAAAGCGACCCGCTTTTGATGATGCCATACAGTCAAGTCAATAAATTATCCTTGTTGATACGCAATTCTTAGGCCATTCTCTGCAAATTATTGATGCGATATGGATTATCTTATGAATGACAGCGTTGACATGCAAAGTGCCGCTCAAAAACTCCAATCTGCCCTGAAGACTCTAGAAGAAGCTATGGACCCACTTTTGACCCAATTTGGTCAATTAAAGGCCAAAACAGCCGAATCGGAAAGTTTTTCTCAGGACCGTTCGCGGTTGGCTTCTGATCTCGATAATGCGAAAGCCGAGCAAGAAAATATGGCTGCGCGATTACAGTCCCGAGAAAAAGAGTTCGAGGCTTTGGCTCAAGAAACCAATCAAGAACTGGATCGTGTTATTCGTCATGTCCAAGTTGCATTAGAAAGTTTGCCGTCATGATGGGACGTGTCAGCCTTAATATAAATGGCCGAAAATATGGGCTGGGTTGTGAACCTGGCGAAGAAGAGCGTTTGATGCGCCTAGGGCAGAAGCTTGATGACCGTGTAAACGCGATGGCAAACCAGTTTGGCCAAATTGGTGATTTGCGATTGCTTGTTATGGCGGGCATAACATTACTAGACGAATTAGAAGATATTTCTGATGCTGTAGAACAAAAAGTCGATGAACGTATTGGTGATGTTAGAAAAGAAAGTGAGAAAGTTTTAGCTCATGCTGGTGAGGCTGAAGCAAAAGCTGCAGAAGGGCTTTTAAAGGCCGCCGCGCAAATTGAGAAAATAGCGGCTAAGATTGAATCGATTGTCGACTGATTTAATGAGCTTAAGACTTTACTGATCTGAAGAGAGTAAGCTCTCACTTGAATCGGATTTAAAGAAAACTCTCATAATGAGTAATAAATCACATATTTGCGCTTGCTAAATCATATGACCGAGCCCACATTCTAACTGACGGTCACTGCGGGTTGCGTGAGAAGCACTAATCCACCGGACCTTAATCTATCCTTCGGGAGTTGGCTCTGTGTAGATCGTGGTCTGCATAATTCCGACACCCACTTGAACTCTTGGTTCACGAGGATTCTTAAACTTCCACGGACTTTTGTGGGGCCGTCACATTTTTTATTGTGCATTAAAGCACAATCTTTACTTCGTTAAATTCAGTGGTTCGCCGTCCTCTTTGCGAAAATTCTCAGGAGGATGATTATCAATCATGTTTAAGACAGCTTCGCTCGGGCGGCACAGCTTAACACCATTTGGGCTACAGACGAGGGGGCGGTTGACTAAAACGGGGTGTTCTAACATCTGTTTGAAAATTTCGTCTTCACTAACGCTATCTTCTAGCAAACCCAGCTCTTTTGCGGGCGATTTAGTGGTTCGCAGCGCCTCTCTTGGGGTTAAATTTGCGGCGGCTAGGAGGCCTAGGAGTTGAGGGCGAGTCCAGCCCTCTGTGATGTAATCAATTATTTCAGGCTCGTATCCAGCTGCTCTGAGTATCGCCACGACATTTCGAGACGTGCCGCAATTTGGGTTATGATGGACAACAATCATTGATGCGCTCTCAAACTAAGAGGAAAATTACTAAGAGGAAGGTGGCCTCTAATTTTGAAAATGATTGCGGGTGCGATTTGCAAATCCCACAAGCGACAACATGACGGGAACCTCTACCAATACGCCAACGACGGTAGCGAGTGCGGCACCTGAGTTCAAGCCGAAGAGGCTGATAGCAACGGCAACGGCGAGTTCAAAGAAATTTGATGTGCCTATCATGGCGCAGGGTGCGGCCACGTTATGAGGTACTTTCCAGAGCCATGCCGTCCCATAGGCCAAGGCGAAAATGGCGTATGATTGGATAAGTATAGGAATTGCTATCAGGAGTATGATTAGCGGGCGATTGATGATGACAGAGCCTTGAAACCCAAAAAGCAAGACTACAGTACCTAAAAGAGCGGCTATGGAGGCTGGTTTTACCTGTTCGGTGAACTGATCCACTGCTCTCACTCCCCCCCGTTTTAACAGAATTTTACGTGTCGCAATTCCTACAGCTAAGGGAACGATGACATAGAGAACTACTGAGGTAATCAAGGTTTCCCAAGGCACGATTATATCTGTTACGCCAAGGAGTAGGGCTACGATCGGCGCAAAGGCAAAGACCATGATGGCGTCATTTACACTGACTTGGGCGAGTGTGTAATTAGGGTCGCCTTTGGTCAGTTGAGACCAAACAAAGACCATAGCTGTACAAGGCGCAGCGCCTAATAAAATCAGTCCTGCTAAATAGCCTTCAGCGTCTTCTGGCGGAATGAGTCCTGCGAAGATATACTTAAAGAATAGAACGCCAAGTGCAGCCATAGTAAACGGCTTGATTAACCAGTTAATAATAAGAGTTATAATGAGGCCTTTGGGTTTTTCTCCGACGCTTCTCAGGCTCGAAATGTCTACGCCTATCATCATGGGCCAAATCATAGCCCAAATAAGTAAAGCGACAGGCAGGTTGACTTTGGCGTATTCTAAGGCTGCAAGAGCGCTAAATAGAGCTGGAAAAACCTGTCCAAGTAAGATGCCGCCGATAATCGCAAGTGTAACCCATAGGGTCAGGTAGCGTTCAAAAATGCCCATGATTGTATTATCCTAACAACAATTGATGCGTTTTGTAGCGTGTTCAAGAGGTTCACACACATCAGCGTGACCTTGGCAGCAATCCTCAACTAAATAGACGACGAGCTCAGCCATATGATCAAATTGCGCCGTGTAAATTATTGAACGGCCCTCGCGTATGCTTGTGACCAGTCTTGCGGACGACAAAATGTTGAGCTGAGCTGATAGCGTATTAGCGGGTACGTTAAGAGCTTTGGCAATCTCGCCAGCGGAGAGGCCTTCTTTTCCAGCTTTTACTAAAAGCCGAAAAACAGAGAGGCGTCCAGTCTGCGCTAGGGCTGAAAGTCGTTGTACGGCAAGTTTTGATTCCATATTTCCACGATAATGGAATTAAAGATTAGGTCAACAGAAAACATACAACAGAGGCGCGTCAAACAGAGGCGCGTCAATATTAGGGTGATTTGAGATTAGAGTGATTTGACGGCGCCTCTATATGGACAGCTTATTGCCATAGGGGTAGAGAATGCCGATGGTTAATCCTCCAAAATCAATTGCAAGGAAAGCGGCGAGACGCCAACGCATGCAATGCCAAGACACCTCGGCTGGTGTAGAGCTCATAAGACACTTTCCGGCTGTTCAGTTTCGGGGGGCAAGTATAGGGGGCTATTGGCCTCTTTCGGGTGAGATTAATATATGCCCTCTTATGCAAGCCTTGCAGAATGGCGGCCACTGTATCGGGTTGCCTCGCATTCTTGGCCCTGAATTACCGCTCGAATTTAGGCTGTGGACGCAAGGTGGTGAGCTTTATCCGGGCCCATTTAAAACATTGCAGCCGGCCTCGACAAAGCCCGTTATTATACCTGAGCTTGTGTTAGTGCCGCTATTGGCTTTCACTGCTGATGGCGCACGTTTAGGGTATGGCGGTGGTTATTATGATAGGACGATTGAATGCTTACGAAGAAATCACAATGTTTTTGCTTGCGGAGTTGCCTATGCTGGGCAAGAGACTGCCAACTTACCGACAGAGGCGCATGATGTGTCTCTGGACGCGATTTTAACTCAGGACTATTTCAAGGCCTTTTCATGAAATTAGCATTTTTCGGAGATGTGGTAGGACGCGCTGGTCGTGAAGCCGTGACGCGGTACTTGCCGCGTGTGAAGGGCGAATTGGGCTTGGATGCCGTTGTGATAAACGCCGAAAATGCGGCGGGTGGCTTCGGTATTACGCGCTCTACAGCCGATGAGCTGTTCGAAGCTGGCGCCAATGTTTTAACGCTAGGAAATCATAGTTTCGACCAAGCGCAGGGAATATCAGTTATTGAGAATGAAGACCGCCTTTTGAGACCTTGTAACTATCCAGCAGGACAAGTGCCGGGCAGAGGCGCAGGCTTATATAATGTAAATGGCTATAACCTCTTGGTTATAAATGTGCATGGCCGAGTTTTTATGGATGCTCTAGATGACCCTTTTATCGCTGTTGAACGAGAATTGAATGCTGCTCCTCTTGGAGAAGTCGCAGATGCAGTTATCGTTGATATGCATGCAGAGGCGACATCAGAAAAAAATGGTATGGGGTATTTTTGTGACGGCCGGGCTTCACTTGTGGTTGGCACGCATCAACATGTTCCAACAGCTGACGCCCGTATATTACCACAAGGAACGGCTTATCAGACGGATGCTGGTATGTGTGGAGACTATAACTCTATTATTGGGATGGAGGTGGATGAGCCGCTTCGTCGTTTCACAACACGTATGCGGGGAGGGCGGTTCAACCCTGCCTCTGGACCAGGGACATTGTGTGGAGTTTATGTTGAGACAAACAGTAAGGGGCTGGCTACTCAGGTGAGTCCTATTCGTATGGGTGGACAGTTGTTTGAAATTATGCCGCGCAATTCCTAGAGTTCTTATAGAATGAGGTCTGGCTATCAATTTACATAACTATTCTTAAAACAGCATTCTTAAATGCCTCTTTTAATAGTTGGATGCTTTGGTATAACCTTATTTATGAAATCTTCCCCTGCACACCGAACCGCTCTTTATCCTGGTACATTTGACCCCATGACCTTAGGGCATTTAGATATTTTGAAGCGAGCAAGTCGCTTGTGCGATAAGCTTGTCGTTGCTGTTGCTATTAACCGTTCGAAGAACCCGCTTTTTGCACTGAGTGAGCGTGTGGAAATGGTGGAGAACGTAGTGGCGCCTTTCCGTGAACGAATTGATGTCGAAGTCTTACCTTTCGAAGGTTTACTGATACATTTCGTTGAAAGCGTCGGCGCGAATATGATAGTGCGCGGCTTGAGGGCTGTTTCGGACTTTGAATATGAATTCCAAATGGCAGGTATGAATGATCGACTAAACCCGGATATCGAAACTGTGTTTCTTATGGCAGACCCGCAATATCAAACCATTGCGTCACGCCTTGTGAAAGAAATTGCACGCCTTGGCGGGGATGTGTCTCAGTTTGTAACACCCGAAGTCGAAATACGATTAAAGGATAAATATACATGATGCACCGTTTTTTATTGAGTGCTGTTTTGGGGTCTACCCTCCTAGCGACAGGCTGCTCTGCACAAGAGAGCGTCTCTGATAAAATTGCAAATGTTTCTGAATCTGAAGTTTCTGCGCCAGCAGAAGCTTGGCGTAGTGTGGATCCTGAAAACCTTATCATCATTGATACCGCTTATGGCGTCATTGGTGTTGAGTTGTATCCTGAAATAGCGCCTATGCATGTGGAACAAATCAAGAGCTTGGTACGATCTAAGTTTTACGACAACGTGAAATTTCATCGCGTAATAGACGGGTTTATGAATCAGACTGGTGATGGCACAAATGGTGACGGCACTGGGGATTCTGATTTGCCGGATATTGCGGCTGAATTCACGTTCCGCAGAGATACATCTATGCCTGTGACTTTGGTTGGTGTGCGAGAGAATGGGGCGCAAAAAGTGGATGTGGGGTTCTATAAGTCACTTCCTGTCGCTACCCAGCCTACCGCTCAAGCTATGCTGACTGCAGATGGTAAAGTTGCAGCGTCAGGCCTTCATTGTAAGGGGGTGACATCTATGGCGCGTACAAACGATCCAAATTCTGCCAATAGTCAGTTTTTTCTAATGCGAGACAGAGCGTCTCATCTGGATAGGCAATATTCCATCTGGGGTAATACAGTGATGGGTCGTGATTTGCTAACGCGTTTCAAAGTCGGGACTGTCGGTGAGGCAGGGTTTGTGCCTGATAAAATGAATACGGTTCGAATTGCTGCTGATCTTCCTGAAAATGAACGCCCAAACATAGATGTAATGAAGACAAGCCATCCAGCCTTTACAACTTTTTTGAATAGTCAGAAAAAACCTGACGGAACATTCCCTGATATTTGCGACATCGCTGTCCCCACTAAAGCGGGCTAAGAAACCCTAAGACTTATTGCATGAAGAGGTCTCTCTTTATGTGTTTATTTTTTATATATTGGAAAAAACATGACTGAAAAACTTATTATGACTGTGGATGCCCATGATGGGAACCCTGGCGACGTAACAATACTTTTGCGTCCAGATTTAGCGCCAAAGCATGTCGCGCAAATCACAAAGTTAGCTAAAGAGGGTTTTTACGACGGGTTGACCTTTCACCGCGTGATTGATGGGTTTATGGCGCAAGGTGGTTGTCCAAATGGTACAGGTATGGGCGGCGCCAAAGAGAATATTCCGGCCGAGTTTAATAAGCATTCACATATTGAAGGTGTGTGCTCAATGGCTCGTTCTCAAAACCCTAATTCGGCTTCTAGCCAATTCTTCATCTGTCTTGACGATGCATCATTCCTTGATGGTCAGTATACAGTTTGGGGTGAGGTTGAAAGCGGTATGGAGCTCGTTCACGCACTTCCAAAAGGTGAGCCTCCGCGTATGGCGGGTAAAATTGTCAAAATGACTGTCGTCGAGGCATAAGCCTCTCAAGGCCGTCCGTTATGGACGTCTCTCTATTCGACTTTACGCTTCCAGAGGCCGCAATTGCTTTGCGGCCATCGGTTCCGCGCGACTCCGCAAAGTTGTTGCATGTCTCTGCTGCCGGTGAGTTTTCAGATCATCGAGTTTCTGACTTGGCGACGCTCTTAAATGCGGGCGATGTGCTGGTCCTGAACGAGACTAAGGTTTTTTCAGCCGCACTGAAGGGGGTGCGACCTGCGCGTTCTCATGGCGGCGGGGGGGCTGTGACAGTAGATGTAAATCTACACACTCCAGAAACCGACATGACTTGGCGCGCTTTTGTTCGCCCCGCTAAACGCGTTAGGGAAGGGGATGTTTTAACATTCTCTGATGAGTTAAAGGGTGTCATTAGCGATAAGCGTGAGGGCGGCGATGTCGCAATTACATTTGAGTGCGAAGGTGATTTGATGGCGTCTATAGATGCCGCAGGAGAGCCGCCTCTTCCGCCATATATTGCCCGTAAACGTAAACCTGATGCACAGGACGTGGAAGACTATCAGACTGTCTATGCGCAAGAGGCGGGATCCGTTGCTGCGCCAACGGCTGGCCTGCACTTCACTCCAGAAGTGTTTCAAAGTTTGAGTGATAAGGGGGTAGAGCTTGCTCGGCTCATCCTTCATGTTGGAGCGGGTACTTTTTTGCCGGTAAAGTCTGAAGACACATCCGCGCATAAAATGCATTCAGAACGCTATACAATTTCTGATTCTACTGCGGCGCAAATTAATAAGGCGAAGGCAGAGGGGCGCCGGATTGTAGCCGTTGGTACGACATCGCTGCGAGCCTTGGAGAGTTCGGTGGATGAGGTCGGGAAAGTACAGAGTGGGTCTGCGGAAACCGAAATTTTCTTGACACCAGGGTCTGATTTTAAGGTGATTGATGGGTTGATGACAAATTTTCATTTGCCTAAGTCAACATTATTTATGCTTGTGAGTGCTATTGCTGGCTTGGATCGTATGCAGTCGGCTTACGCTTATGCAATTGAAAATAATTACCGTTTTTACTCCTATGGTGACAGTAGTTTGATATGGAAGGCCGATTAAATGGCTGTATTCCCATTTGATATTCATGCCCGTGAAGGCAAGGCTCGCACAGGTGTGTTACGCACCCCGCGCGGAGATATCAGGACGCCTGCATTTATGCCTGTTGGCACAGCCGGCACTGTAAAAGGTGTCTATATGGACCAAGTGAAAGGGACAGGGGCTGATATTATCTTGGGAAACACCTATCACCTAATGCTCCGTCCAGGGGCTGAGCGTGTAAAAAAACTTGGTGGGCTTCACAAATTTGGCGGTTGGAGCGGTCCGATTTTAACAGATTCGGGTGGTTTCCAAGTTTGGTCTTTGTCTAAGCTTAGAAAAATGAGTGAAGCTGGTGTAGAATTTCAGAGCCATCTGGATGGTAGTCGGCATATGCTGTCACCCGAACGTTCCATAGAAATACAAGCCGATCTTCTAGGGGCCGATATTTCAATGCAACTAGATGAATGCACGGCATTCCCGTCAACACATGAGCAGGCGAAAAGCTCTATGGAGTTATCCTTGCGATGGGGCAGGCGTTCCCTAGAGGCCTTTGGGGAGCGCGAATCGCAAACGCTCTTTGCTATTGTTCAAGGTTCGACCTTTCCAGATTTACGAGAGAAGTCAGCGATATCAAGCCGAACAGAGGGCGCGGCAGGTGGGTATGGTGGATACGCTATTGGCGGTTTGGCAGTAGGCGAAGGGCATGAAATGATGTGTGAGGTATTAGATTTCACAACTTTGCATCTTCCCGAAGACCGTCCGCGCTATTTAATGGGGGTCGGAAAGCCGATAGATTTGGTTGAGGCTGTCGCTAGGGGGGTAGATATGTTTGATTGTGTTATCCCTACGCGTTCAGGTCGTCACGGACAGGTGTGGACTGATACAGGGCCGTATAATATCAAACGCGCCGAATTTTCTGAGGATGAAAGCCCTTTGGACGAGACAATATCCTGTGAGGCTTCCAATGCTTATTCTAAGGCTTATGTCCATCATCTAGTGCGCTCAAAAGAAATGTTGGGTGGGATGATATTGAGTTGGCACAATATTGCATATTTTGAAGACCTTATGGCGCGTATACGATCCGCAATATTCGAGCAACGTTTTGAAGCTTTTGTAGAAGAGTTCAGAAAAAATTGGCGTGGATAAAAGGAAAAATACGGGGTAGGTGAAAAAACCCTGAAATTGTACGGTTTTTCGTCTCCTTTTAGGCTTGACTGTCTAGTTCGCGCCTAATAGGTAACGCCACGCTTTGAAAAGCGCCCGTAGCTCAGTTGGTAGAGCGCCTCACTTTTAATGAGGATGTCCACGGTTCGAGTCCGTGCGGGCGTACCATTCCCAATTTTATCTCTAGAATAATAGGTTGCTAGAATCGATCGCTGGGATGTTCCTCACATGCCGTAGCTTGGTGAGTGCTTGAATATTCAATCAAAATAGTGATGTATTTTAGCAACTTTTCGTAAAAAACCTTTTAAAATTGGTGGAATAGGGCTATTGCAGTGTGGTCTTATGGAACTAATCCATGGTAAGAGTGTTCAGAATACACTTACTGACCAGTAAGCGTTCGAACTATTAACTAATATGGCTATGCCATTGACGGAGGAAATAACCATGAAGCAGAAGCTTCTTTTTGCTGCGGCCACAGCCGCCCTGATGGCGGCGCCATCACTCGCATCCGCTCAAGAGAGTGGTTGGTATCTTCGCGGTAACGCGGGTTATGGTACACATACAGACGGCTCATTTAGCGAAGGTATGGTTGGTGATGTTGAGAGCGAAGGTGATTTCGCATATTCACTTGGTCTTGGTTATCAGTTCCCAAGCGGCTGGCGTTTGGAATTAGACGGAACAGATTTGAAGACTGACTTGGGTTCAATCTCATCTCTTCCAAATAGTGATGCACAATTGCGCACTAGAAACCTTATGTTGAACGCTATTTATGATTTCAATGATTTCGGTGACTGGACACCTTATGTTGGTGCAGGTCTTGGTATTTCTCATGGTAGAATGCTAGCAACAGCTGGTGACTATGTAGATTCAACCAATACTTTCCAACAGTCTTCAGCTTGCCCAGGTGCTACGAATGGAACAATCCCGTCATATTGTGATGCAATTGATTCAGACACGAATTTTGGTTGGCAAGTTCTAGCGGGTCTAGGTTATGCTATCTCTGATAATCTAACTTGGGATACTCAGTACAAATATGCTGATGCTGGTGAAGTCAGACTAGATGGCCGCCGTGTTGGTGCTGTTCCTGCATCTAACTTTACAACAGTTTATGAAGATGCTGCGTCACACACTTTATTGACTGGTTTCCGTTACCGCTTTGGTGCTCCGGCTCCAGTACCTGCGCCTCTTCCAGTGGCTAATGTAGAGTGTTGGGATGGATCAATGGTCTTTAACACTAATCAGTGTCCTGCTGAGCCTCAGCCAACAGTACGTTGCTGGGATGGTTCAATGGTCTTTGATTCAGGTGAGTGTCCAGTTCAGCCACAAACATATACATGTTGGGATGGTTCATTGGTTTATGATCTTGCGACATGTCCAGTTGAGACTCGCTCACGCGAAACAATCGCTTCTCTTTGTGGTGAGCAATATCGTCAAGAAATCATCTATTATGAATTCGATAAAGGTCAATCTGCTGAAACACGCAATACAATCAACCGTATCCTAGATATCGGTCAATATTGTAACGTCGACAACATTCGTGTTGTTGGTCATACAGATTCATCAGGTTCTGCTGCTTACAACCTAGCGCTTTCTAAGCGTCGTGCCAAAGATGCGCGTGACGAGTTGGTTCGCCAAGGTGTTCGTGATGAAATCATCACGTCAGAAGGTAAGGGCGAAACTGAATTGTTCGTTCAAACTGGCGATGGCGTTAAGGAAGATCTTAACCGTCGTACAGAAGTTTTGATCTCACTTAGTGAAACTGGTGGTATCATCAACTAAGTCTTTGAACTTATTTTGACGAATTTAAGCCCGGCTTTTGCCGGGCTTTTTTTTATGAGCGGTGTTTGTTTGTCAGCTGATGATGGAGAGATTATCGCGGGCAAATAATTTGTATTCACACTCTGTCGCGCTTGCACGCGCCATAAGCACTGCGCAAAGTTTCCATGACCAGTTAGCACAAGCAATCACCATAGATGCCTATGTTTGAGGTAAGTAAGAGGCTTTAGGCGTGAGGAATCGCGTCAGGCTCAGGCAAGATGGAAACATTATCACGGCCGTAAGAGAGGTCGCCTCTTTGAATTATAGAGTCTTCTTGAGCTAAGCATTGCGGAGTAAAAACCGTGTCGTTCTCTATCAGATTTTTATAAATGGGCTCGAAATCTTGCTGAGTTGCCGCGAAAAGTTCTTCGAATGAATCAATGATAAAGTAACAGTCTTGGAAGTCATCAATCTTATATTCTGTTTGCATAACGCGTTTAAGGTCAAAACCGATATGATGTGGTGAGCGGCTTTCTAGGCTATATTGTGCTTCTCCATAAGAGGAAACAATGCCGGCCCCGTAATGGCGAAGGCCAGCAGGGGTGTTAATGAGTCCAAACTCCACAGTGTACCAATAAAGTCGTGCTAAGTATTTCAGAGCATCATATTCGAGAGAGCGAAGTCCGCCCTGACCATAAGCTTGCATGTAATCAGCGAAAACAGGCTGTGTTAAGAGGGGAACGTGGCCAAATATATCATGGAAAACATCTGGCTCTTGTAAGTAATCCAGTTGGTTGCGTTTACGTATAAATCGTCCTGCGGGGAAGCGGCGGTTTGCCAGATGTTCAAAGAACACATTATCTGGTACAAGGTGGGGTACCATGACGACAGTCCAGCCTGTCAGAGCCTGTAGCTTTGGGTTTAGCGTAGAAAGATCAGGGATTCCCCCGTCACTTAGAGACAGTTTTTCTAATCCTTCTAGAAACTCTGGCGTTGTTCGGTCTTTCAGAAGGTCTGATTGACGTTGGTAAAGTAAATCCCAAACTGCGTGCTCTTCATCCGTATAAGCTTCCCAAACTTGATTTATTGTGAAGTCCGGGGCGGGTGTTTGCGCGGCAATTATTGGATCTTCAATCATACAAGGCCTTTATGAATTTATGTCTCAGTAAGGCCTAATGTATGTAAAGTCATACCTCGTATACTTTAAAACGGAGGTAAAAATTCCTTTTATCTATGAGAATGTAGAGTTAGATTAAATCAATCTGCCCTGTCAATCACTCAAGCATATTGGCAATGATTATCAGTCACCAAAGAGTGAACCAAAGGCTTTCTTTAAATCGTCCTCTTGCTTCTTCTTAGCTGCTTCTTTGTTTTTCTCTTCTTCAGTCTTATCAGAAACTGTTTCATCATTGTCTGATGTTTCTGTCGTTTTATTACTCCCAAAAAGTCCGCCTAATGCATTCGTTATGGCTTCCTCTTTTGTGGAGGTTTGACTCTGTGATGAAGAAGATGACGTACCTTGTGTTTGCTCATCAGTTGTCGTTGATGAGGTTGAATTTCCGCCAATGATCCCGCCCAATATTGACCCAACAGGGCCTTTTACCTCATTTTGCAATCTCGAAACGGCCTCTGCTTTGGCTTTCTCTGCCACTATTTTACTTAAAAAGTCAGTGTCTAGGCTTGCTTTCGCCGTCCCAAAATCACCTGTGAAACGTAATGGAATACCAAAGGCTGCTAAATTGCTGGCATTTTCCCCCGTTAGACGTGGTCTGAAGCTAAAGTCCATTGACTGTCCGCCAATATCAAGTGTCCCGCCTCCTGAAGCAGATACACCTAATGCTTCGAAATCAAAGTCGTTGATTTTGACCACTCCATTTTCGATCTTGAAAAGGGCTTGGATGTCCTCAAAAGAAGTGGATTTTGAGGCACCAAGGCCAGAAGGTAAAGATCGCGTGGTAAAGGCTTGATCCAGTCCTGTAAGAAATTCAGCGGCATCTATGCCTTTGATGGATCCGTTGGCTAAGGCAAATAAACCTTGCCCGTTAAGGCCTTGCATTAATTCAGCTTGAGAGCGGCCCTGAGACGTCAGTGTAATATCAGTTTTGGCTCCACCAGAAGCCTTGTCAAATCCAGCCACGGCGTTGAGAAAGCTATTACTTTCTAGTCCATTGAAGTTCAGTGTCATTTCCAGTTTTGGTACGGCTTCATTTGTGTCAAATGAAGCCACCACATCTCCACTTCCGCCGTAAAGGGAGAGGTTAGGGAGGTTGGCATCTATTCGACCATTTTTGAGTGTGGCGTCGATATTGGTCTGACCTAAACGAAGTCTGTCCATGATAACGTTAGGTGTCGTGAAAACAAAATCGCCATCCATGCTTTGGAAGGGTGCCACATTCATGGGCGCTTCATTCCATGGCAAGATTTCACCTGTTGGGTTTTGAGTGCTATAACTGGCCATATAAGGGCGTAAGTCTAAGCCTTCTAAATTCAGATTTGCATCAATGAAGGGCTTCACGCTTGATAGGTCTACATTGAACTCCCCGGTGCCTTTAATTTGGTCAAACTCAACTACAGCATTTTTAAAACTAATAGCATTTAAAGTGCCAGACATATCACCTGAAACCGCAAGCGTGTCGAATATCGAGCCAACTTCTGTATCTGGAAGTAAATTAACATCACCCAGGGCAGCGATGGCTCTTATATCCGAGATATCAGCTGCTAGAGAACCTGTGAGTGAAAGTGACTCTTTTGAATTCGGTTTATAAGACGCGTTTCCATTAAAGTTTCCGTTTAAAAGGCCATTGTTCAAATTCGCCATAACGTTAGAAAGAGTGTAATTCTCGCCTTGTGTAATTATGCTGCCTTCCGACGTTACCGTTTTGATAGCTTCTGCGTAGGGGATCGGTTCAGGTAGTACCTTGGCAACATTCGACAAATCTTCAATCGAAAGGGTATAGGTGCCGTTTAAGGAAGGGGCTTTATCCAGAGTCACCGTGCCTGTGTAGCTGCCGTTTAAGTCACCATTTTCGGCAATTACAGATAGATCTGAGAGTGTTGTCACCTTATTTTGATAGGTGACTTTTCCGTTAGACTGTAAAGTTCCGACCAAAACGGCGTAAGGCGTTTCAATCTTGGCAAGATTGATGAGCTGTTCAATATTTTCGGTGTTGGCTTGGTATTGGCCTGATGCAGTTATGTCTGAGCCTGACATTGAGGCTTCACCCGTGTAATCGGCTGAAAAGCTATTGCCCTTGACTGCGACGTTAATGTCTTTGGCAATAAACCCAGTATTGGTGCCACTCAGGACTGCATTCCCATTTATGGACTGTAAGATGTCAAGAGGAGGGACATTATCTGGAAGGTAAGGGGTAAATTTTGAAAACTCGTTTAGAGCAACCTTTATAGAGCCGTCCAATACAGGTGTATCAGATAAGGTGGCAGTACCTTTATATTGAGCATTAAGACCATCACCGATGACCTCTATATCGGCGTTTGAAGCCGATAAAACGTTGTTGCGAAGGGTGAAGTCGCCATTGGCTGTCAAGGTTTCAAATAGCTCAATATAAGGCAAAGTTTCTGGAGTGAGGCTTTGTATTGCTTTTACGTCTGAGATGTTGGATGAAATCTTTGCCGTGAAGTCTAAATCCTCTGACGCAAGGAATTCTCCATCTATTGAAATTTCGGCAAAACTTGTTGAGATATCGGCTCTTACAGGTGCGGTGCGGCCATCTAGGAATGCCCGTATCGAATTAATGTCAGCCTCAATTGTTGCGCGCTCGCCCTGATAATCAAGTGCGATGTCAAATTTGAAGGGCTTATCTAAGCCTGGAAAAGTCAAAGAGCCATCAATATCTGAGAGCGCGTAAGATGTGTTTGTCTGTGTGTCGATGTAACTTATTTGCCCATCGGTGAGTGTAAAGGACTCGATTTGAGGATCTAGAGAATTGAACCCACCTGTACGTTTAAAGGACTCTTTTTCCACTTTAGGTGATTGTGTTTCAGATGAGGCTGTGACCCAGTTTGACTGACCTTGGGCATTGGTTTCAAGCCATATTTTAGGTTCCACGAGTTCAAAGCCTGATATCTCAACTCGCTTTGATAATAACGGTAATAGTTTAATTCTAGCTTCGAGCTTTTCGACAGATAAGAACGGAGTCTCGCTAAAGCCTTCTGGGTTTTGAATAGTCACACCGCCAGTTTTAGCGCGAATAAAAGGAAAGGTTTGGAGCTTTACGTCTCCAGAAATGGTGACATCACGCCCTAGCTCTGTTGATAGCTGCTCTTCTATTCGGCTTTTATAAACATCAGAAGGGATCAGGCCGGGTACGAACATTATGGCGCCGATGATAAGAATAACCAGAGCTGCAAATCCAATGATAAACTTTTTCATGTCTGTTCCTCTATGCCGCTACCTAGTCAATAGGGGCCAACGGCTGCTTATTAAGCCTTACTCATAGTTACTACGCAATAATAACAGAATTGTTCTCATAACGGGGCTAAAATGAATGTAATCTGCACAAAAACCCTGCTCCCCTTGCGAGCTCACCTTTTAGCTATAAATCGCCTTGCGTTTGCGCTAGCTATTATGGGTGTTAAGCAAAGATGTCATAGGAGGACAGGCCCATGTGTTTTAATCACACTCATAATTCGACCCCTAAGCCGGTTGTAACGGAAATTAGCGAAACTTCATCCACGAGTCGGCGAGCTTTCGTTAGGAAAATAGCCGCAGGCAGTGCTGTTGTAGCGACGGGGGCGGGGTTGACGTCTTGCGCAACCAACCCTGAAACGGGTCGTAAGCAATTTGTGGGGTTAGCGCCTGGCGGAGAATCGCTAAGCAGTATGGCCGCGGCATCATGGGCAGAGATGAAGCAACAAACGCCAACTTCTAATGATCCTCGCTATACACGACGTCTGGCGAATATTGGTAGTCGCATATCGCGCGGGGCTGGCCGGGCGAACCAAACTTGGGATTATGCTGTTTTCGACACTGATACAAAAAATGCTTTTGTACTCCCAGGTAACCGTGTGGGTTTCTATAAAGGTATGATGGATTTTACCGATAATGATGATCAAATTGCTGGTATTATGGGGCATGAGGTAGGGCACGTTGCAGGAAAGCACGCCCAAGAACGTATGTCTTTGCAAATGGCGTCACAAGTGGCCGTGGTTGGTGGTTCAGTTTTAGGGAGCACACAGTTTTCTAAAAAATGTAACTCTTTAGCAGGTAGTCAGCGCGAGAGTTGTATGAATAGTGCCAACCGCAACGCTCAAATGCTTGTTCAAGCCTTAGGTCTTGGAACTCAAATTGGCTTGGTCCTCCCATATTCACGAAAGCATGAAAGCGAGTCTGACTTATTAGGTGTGAATTATATGTATAAAGCCGGTTATGATCCGTATCAGGCTGTTAAACTCTGGGAGAAAATGGCCGCTGATAATCCAAATCGCCAACCTGAGTTTATGTCTACCCACCCCGATCCTGCGAATCGGGCTCAAACTATTGATGCTTACATTCGCCGTCAGGACAAAATGGGTTCCCAAGGCTTTAAAGATATCAGAACATAAGGCTTTCATGAAACTATGTGTTTTTAACGCAAAAATTGCGATAAAACGACTTGTGTGGCGAGAGACCTTGAGCTAGGTCTCCCGCTACATTTTCAGCCGCCTTAGCTCAGTTGGTTAGAGCGCCGGTTTGTGGAACCGGAGGTCCTTGGTTCGAGACCAAGAGGCGGTACCATTTCCTCTTACAAATATCAGTACAGCCTTTTGGGCTAATGTTAGCTAGCCCCTAATAACGGCTGGTTAACCCTGTTTGGTTAGTAAGGATGCATGAATGATAGCTGCCCTAAAATATCAGGCAAAGACGCAAAAATAGCGCTTAGAGATGCCGACCCTGAAAAACGGGCCTATGCTACAATGCGTTTGGCGCAAGATATCAACCAAGCTGATTTAAGTGCTGCAGATCGAGCTTATGCCAATCGATTGCTGGATGTAATAAGTAAAGATGTTTCAGAGCTTGTTCGCCGGGCTTTGGCAGTGACCTTGAAAAACTCAACTTTTTTGCCACGAGCGGTGCTGTCTCGACTAATTACTGATATCGAATCAATTGCAGTGCCCTTAATTGAGCATTCTCCAATATTGACGGATAATGACCTACGTCTCGTTCTAAAGTCCGGTTTGGCGGGTAAAGTGCGAGCTGTGGCGGCACGGCAAAACCTATCGAATAAAATAATATTGACTCTTATTAATGCCGGTGATGCAGTTGCAGTACGCCATATTGCAGCGAATGATACCGTATTGCTCTCCGAAGATGCCGCTCAGGCTATGGTAGAGATGTATAATGAGGATGACATTATTCGCGCGGCGTTAATGCGGCGGGCGGCCTTGCCATTTTCTGTAGTTGAAAAACTTGTCTCTACATCGTCAGACCATATCGCAGAGAGACTTGAAACGGGTTACGCGTTAAGCGTTGAACACAGTCAGGCCATCGGAGATCAAACCTATGATAGGACTATGGCTAGCCTCCCGACGGAGCATTTCAGTGAGAAGAATCTAAAGGATTTCATTGTCTCTATGCATACCCAAGGACGTTTGCGGCCTGAAATTATTATGCGGGCTATGGGACTTGGACAAATTGCTTTAGTTCACTATGGGCTTGCTACATTGGCTGGCTTAAGCGTACGGAAAGTTGTCTTAATGCTACATGACACAGGGCCGTTTGCCTTGCGTGGTGTCTGCTCAAGGGCAGGTTTCGATACTGAACAAACGACATTTATGCAGTCCGCAATAAATATTTATACTGATTTAGAACGGCTCGGAGAAAAACTCACGGAAGCTGAGTTCCAATGCCGTATGATTGAGCGTATTTTAACTTTGCCCAATGGTTTTGATGTGCGTGAAACTGACTATTTCTTGAACATATTAGATGGTTTAAGTGACGAGGGCTACTAAGTCGAAAATTGTTCACGGAGAATTTTTTCATCTAAGCCGTGATCCGCATCAAACAATAAGCTTAGCTTTTTTGATCGTTCTTCAACGACTGTAACATAGGATACATCTCTGATCTCTTGATTGTCTGCGGATACCGACACAGGACGACGAACGGGGTCCAGAACCGAGAACTCTACTTTCGCGTTCGCATTTAATAACGCGCCGCGCCAGCGACGGGGGCGAAAGGCGCTGATGGGTGTTAGAGCCAAGATACGTGAACCCAGAGGGACAACGGGGCCGTGAGCTGACAAGTTGTAAGCCGTTGACCCTGCGGGTGTTGCCACCAAAATGCCGTCGGCTATCAACTTTTCAAGCCGCTGATGCCCGTCAACCGTTACGGATATGTGCGCGGCCTGTTGAGTTTGGCGGAAAAGAGATATTTCATTGAATGCTAAATCTTCAAAATGTCCGCCTTTGGCTTCGGCGCTCATTTTGAGCGGACGCACCGTTGTTTTTTGAGCTTTAGAAAGACGTTCAAGCAAGTCATCTTCACCATAGGCATTCATCAAAAAACCTACAGTCCCGCGATTCATTCCATAAACAGGTAATCCTCTTTGTACGAGAGTAGTATAACGCCTCAGAGTTTGAAGCATGAAACCGTCTCCGCCGAGAGCAATCAAGACATCTGCATTTGCGGCATCTTGATTTCCATATTTACGGGTCAGAATTTTAAGCGCTTCTTGTGCGTCAGGCTTTTGAGAGGCAACAAAGGCGAGTTTTTCATAAGTGTTTAAAGCCATATGGCGCGGGGTCTCTCTAAAAAATCTATGTCCTCTTATCATTTGACCTAACGGTCTGGCAAAGCCTAAAAGGTATTAAAACTTTATGTTGAGTTCTATGTATAGCTATTGCTTAAGGTTATGTTTTTTAGTTGGGTTCTATATTTCAGCTCTTGCTGAGGTGAGCGCGGGTGCATGGAATTTACCTGCTTTGGAACCTCAGATTATCATTACCTCTGCCGTAACAAAAGCTGACACAATTTTTGATAACAGTAGGGATGGTATATCGATTGATAGTTTTTCAAAGCAGGAAACACGACTCTACTCAGAAATAGGCCTTACAAACTCACTTATGTTTGTGGGACAGGCGGGCTATCAGTCAATCGACTTTGTGGCAGATGGTAAGTCTGTTTATTTTAAGGACTGGGATGAAACGAAGCTTGGGCTTCAATATCAAGTCCTGCGCAAAGAAGGTTTAGCAGCGTCTCTACAGGGGAGTGTAATTTTTGATGGCGGATTAGATGACACCCGTTTGAACCTTGGTGGTGCAAATAACGAGATTGAACTGAGAGCGTTATATGGCAGGAGTAAAAAGTTAAGCGGGGAAGAGCCTGAGGGCTGGGTCTGGTTTTATGACATTCAAGGCGCTAGTCGGTTTGATTTGAAATTGAATACTATAAGTCGGTGGCAGGTAGATCTTACCGCAGGGGTTAAACCTTCAGAAAAATGGATGGGGCTTGCGCAAATATATCTGTCGAAAACTGAATCGCAAAACACGCAAGGTACGGGGCACGCCGTGTTTTTCACGCCGTCCACTGAGCAGGCCAAAGCTGAACTTTCATTTGCTTATCAATTTAAGCCCAAACGGTACGCGCAAATAGGTTTTGTGCGGACGGTGGCAGGGCGAAACATAGTGCAAGAAACAGGTGCATTTTTTTCGTTATGGCAAAAATTTTAGTTGTGCAGGTTTAGGCTTTATAAGTAGAGGCTAGGGGGATTCAGGATCTTCAACTGAACTTATAGAGCCTGTTTTTAGCTTAATAAATTCTATTACTGCGGCACGGTCTTCTTCTGATTTTAATCCTATGAAACTCATCCGATTGCCAGGCATGAAATCACGGGGACGCGTCAGAAAAGCGTCAAGGGTGTCGTCTGTCCACACAACCTCTGAGGCTGTCATGACCTTTGAGTAAGGAAAACCCTCTTTTGTACCCGCTTTACGCCCCATTATCCCAAATAAATTTGGACCAACTTTGTTCTTTTGACCGTCTTCCAATGTATGACACGCACGGCAACGCGTATATATCCGTTCGCCACGTTGAAGCGGGGTAAGTTCGACCGATTGCTTCACTTTCGTTGTTGGGGATGTGTTCGTATTCGCATCGTTGCCACCACAGGCTGACAATAAAAGTGGAAAGCTGATTAAAATAAATCCTGCTCTGATTTTTGTCATAACTAAATAATCCTAACAGAGTTAAGGCGTGTCTATAATGGTTTTTGTTGTAAGCTATAATTGTGAATGGAGGAAGTGTGTCATTTAGCCCCTTATCGTGCTTATGTCTTTGTGGCATGAACGCTAAACGTTTGCGCGATAGGCAATTTTCTGCATACCGCTACAATCTAAATTGATAATAAAAGACTTAAAGAGACAATTATGAGTTTCAACGCCCCTGTCAAATCTATGGAATATTTGCTGAAATACAGCGTTGATATGGAGGCGCTTCGCTCTCTCCCTGTATTTGAAGAGATTAGCGAAGAGCTTGTGAGTGACATTTTGACAGGAGCGGCCAGTTTTGCACGCGATGTTATTGCGCCTACAAATTGGGGGGGAGACCAAAACCCCGCACAATTAAACGGAGATGACGTCATAGCTTCACCTGGTTTTAAGCAGGCCTATGATTCTTATGTCGAAGGTGGTTGGCAATCCATGTCTACACCGGCGGACCTTGGCGGTATGGGACTTCCAAATGTCGTCAGCGTAGCGACAGCGGAAATGATATATGGGGCAAATATGGCCTTTGGTCTTTGCCCAATGTTAACGTCAAGTGCTATGAAAGCGATTGCAGCTCATGCAGATCCAGCTTTGCAGGAAACCTATCTCCCGAAAATGATAACCGGTGAGTGGAGTGGGGCGATGTGCTTGACTGAACCACAAGCAGGTTCAGACCTAGGTCCAGTCCGTACCAAGGCAATTGATAACGGGGACGGTACCTACGCTATCTCTGGGCAGAAAATATTCATTACTTGGGGCGATCATGATTGCGCTGAAAACATTATCCATTTGGTTCTCGCGCGATTACCTGACGCACCTGAAGGGTCCCGAGGTATCTCTTTGTTTCTTTGCCCTAAATACTTCGTCAATGCAGATGGTTCACTAGGAAATAGAAATAATTTCAAAGCTATAGGGTTGGAACATAAACTTGGCATTCATGGTTCCCCGACTTGTACTATGGAGTTTGATGGTGCGACAGGCTGGCTTGTGGGTGATATAAATCGTGGATTAGCCTGTATGTTCACTATGATGAATGAGGCACGATTATATGTTGGCGTACAAGGTGTCGCGATTGGTGAGCGGGCCTATCAAGGCGCATTGAAATTTTCTCATGAACGTGTGCAGGGCAAACCAATCGATGGAGGCAGCGATGATCCTATTGTCGGTCACCCAGATGTACGCCGAATGCTGATTGACATGAAGACCCGTTTAATGGGAGCGCGTGCCATTGGCATGGCGACAGCCCATGCGGTAGATGTAGCAGAAGCAATTGCAGATAGTGACGAGGCTAAAACTGCCCATGCTCGAAATGCATTGTTAACGCCAATCGCAAAGTCATACGGCTCAGATACGGGAGTTGATGTTTCTTCTATTGGTGTGCAGATTCATGGGGGTATGGGATTTGTTGAAGAAACAGGGGCCGCACAACATTACCGTGATTCACGCATTGCCCCGATTTACGAAGGTACAAACGGCATCCAAGCAATCGACCTTGTTGGCCGTAAAATTCGTCGCGATGGCGGCGAAGCCATGCGGTTGCTGATTTCAGATCTGAAAGGCATCGTAACTTTGGCTGAACAGGCGGGTCTTGATGTTTGCATTGGCGCTTTGAAGTCTGGACTGGAAACGCTAACGACTGCCACGGATCTAATTTTAAGTGCTGAAGAAAAGGATGCATTGAGCGTCGCGACACCGTTCCTTAATTTGGCGGCACAAGTGATTTCAGGTGCTTTTTTGATTAAAGCAGCTGCTAACGGACTGAACGCAAAAGACTCTCTAGCCCCAAATATGGCAACGCTTGCTCGTTATCATGCCTTGTCTATCATGCCGCAAGCCAACGCTGCGCTTGAGCAGATTAAAGCTGGTGCAGCCATTGTTTTTGATTTCCCAGAAGGGCAATTAGCGGATTTGTAGAGGCGCAATAAAATCCGTTTGTCCGTAGAAGGACTCACCTGTAGCTTTCGATTTAATTTAGTTCGTACGAGCGTGTATTAAAACAGACATTTGTGGCTTAAGTTTTGTCCGTAAAGCGTCATTCTGATTGTTCTGGCTGATTACTGTTAGGCGCTTCTTCATATGGTCTTTTATGAAGTCAAAAAAACTTCTTACCCAAGTACATTTGGCCAACCAAACACACTTGCTGTTTATGGTGCCTAGCCTCTATAGTTGCGGTTCAAGATTAAGGGACACTTTCAATGTCAGCACAGAATTACGTCAAGCGATTAACCGCGCCAGATATTACGGCCCGTAAGGGCGGTGACCCTATTGTTTGCCTTACAGCATATGATGCCCCAACGGCCACGATTTTAGATGAGCTTTGCGATTTAATCTTGGTTGGAGATAGTGTTGCTATGGTCGTACATGGCTTGACTTCCACTGTCGGCGTGACGCTTGAGATGATGATTATGCATGGCCAAGCAGTGATGCGGGGCTCTCAAAAAGCGCTAGTTGTCGTGGATCTTCCATTTGGTTCCTATGAAACTAGCCCTGAAGAGGCATTTAAAAGTGCTGCCCGTGTCATGATGGAAACAGGTTGTCAGGCTGTCAAAATTGAGAGCGGATCTTACGCAGCTGAGACGGTTAAGTATCTAGTAGAGCGCGGAATTCCAGTCATGAGTCACGTTGGCCTCCGACCTCAAAGCATGCATGTTTTGGGTGGTTTTCGTGCGCGTGGTCGCCGTCAATCTGTGGCCGATGAGATAATTGAGAATGCTAAAGCCGCGGCGGACGCTGGATCATTTGCCGTTGTCGTAGAGGGAGTGTCCGAAGAAATCGCAGACCGCGTCACAAAAGAAGTTTCCATTCCAACGATTGGAATTGGGGGGTCGGCCAAATGTGACGGGCAAATTTTGGTCACGCCAGATATGTTAGGTATGTTCGACCGCGTGCCAAAGTTCGTACATAAATTTGGCGCACAAAAGACCATGACGGCTGAAGCCGTCGCTGAATATGCCAAACGTGTAAAGGCGCGGGAGTTTCCTGGCCCAGACAATGTTTATCACTTTAAGAAATAGCTATTTAGTAGAAGATTAGCTTACACGGTGTTAATGCCCTTTGCGGTTGCGGGGAAGGCAGCAAAGCGATAGGTTCCGCCGGAATTTGAAGACGCGCTGCGCCTGACTCGTGATAAAAACGAGTTTTTCGCGTAAGCCCCATAAGAGAACAGTTCGCCGTGGTCGATTTTATCAATGAAGTTGAAGAAGAACTTCGCAAGGATGATTATAATAAGCTGTTGAAACGCTATGGTCCCGCTCTTGGCGTGATTATCTTTTTGATTATTGCTGGGACGGCTGTTTTTGAGTGGAAAAAATCGAGCGATGACCGGGTCGCCCGCGCCGCTTCGGCCAGTTATATAAGTGCCGCAGAACTCGCACAGAACGGTGAAGTAGACCGTGCTGTGGACTCCTTTTTAGCTTTGGCCGATAAAGCGCCTGCGGGCTATTCAGGTCTTTCATTGATGCGGGCCGCTACGCTTGAACTTGAGCAGGGAAGCCGTGCAAAGGCTGTTGCGCTTTTCGACGAAGCTGCCGCTCAGTTTAAATTACCGCGCCATGCCCATTTAGCCAAGTTGAAGGCCGCCTATATCTTGGCTGATAATGGTGCTTATGCTGATGTTTCTATGCGTCTCGATAGTCTGGCGGCCAAAGATGCACCTTATGAATATTTAGCTAGAGAACTTGCTGGTTTTGTGGCGTTTCAATCGGGTGACATGACTACGGCGAGGCAAGAGTTCACTTATTTGAAAAGCATACCCGGCGTACCTTCGTCGATCGCTCAACGTGCAACGCAATATCTATCGCTTGTACCTGCGGAGCTAGAAGCAGAAACTGTTGCGCCTGAACCATTAACGACCGAGCCTGTTGAAGCAGAGCTTGAAACTACTTTGCCCGATACAAATTCTAACACTATCAATGATAGTGAAAATGAAGCGGAGACCCCTCGTGAATAAGACTAATTTCCGCCAAGCCTTGGCTGTTAGCGGCCTTGCATTAGTATTGACAGGTTGCTCAACGATTTCCAGTGTAACAGACGCGATTAACCCGTTTGACAAAACAGATGCTGAAAGACGTGCAGAGCAGGGTAGTGTCGCGGGTGATAGTGATCGTATTTCTATCTTAGAATTATCAGAGACACTCGAAGTCAAAGATGACGCTGATGCTGTCGTTTTGCCTCCTGCTTATGTCAACGTGGACTGGCCTCAGGTAGGTGGAAATACAACTCATGTTGTCCAACATACAGGCGCAAGCGGCCCATTAGAAGTAAGTTGGTCTAAGGATATTGGTAAAGGGTCCGGACGGAAAACACGCGTGCTTTCGCCGCCTGTTATAGCTGGCGGTGTTATCTATACAATGGATGGTGGAAATCGAGTGTCCGCCTTTAGTGAAGCTGAAGGTTCAAAGCTCTGGGAATTCAATGTCTCTGTCGCAGAGCGTGAAAAGACCCGGGTTGGCAAAGTTGGTATTATCGAACGTATACGCGACCCATTATCTTTCACAGATGGATCTGGCCGTGATAAAGAAGGTGTTGGCGGTGGTGTCGCCTATGAGAATGGAACGCTTTTTATCTCTTCCGGCCTGGGGGCCTTGATTGCTCTTGATGCGGAAACAGGTTCTGAAAAATGGCGTTATGAAGGACGTGTGCCCATGCATTCCGCGCCCGTTATTTCTGATGGACGGGTGTTTGTCATCACCGATGATAATGAGCTTTACGCCTTTAATACGAATACCGGAGAGGTACTTTGGACCTATCAGAGTATTGTTGAAATGGCTCGTATGCTGACCTTGCCCGCGCCGGCGATCATTGATGATGTTATCATCGCGCCGTTTAGTTCGGGCGAAATCGTTGCCTTACGTGTTCAAAACGGCGGTGTTTTATGGCAAGATTCGTTAAGCTCTTCATCACTATTAACACCGCTAGCTTCGCTGAATGATATTGCAGCTGGGCCTGCTGTCGCAGATGGTTATGTCATTGCATCAGCTCAGAGTGGCGTAATGAGCGCCTTTGACCTAAGAACAGGGCAACGGATTTGGCGCCAACCTGCGGGAACAATTGGTATCCCGTTGATAGCTGGCGATTATGTGTTTTCTGTTACGACCGAAGGTCAATTAGTCTGTATGTCTAAAATTGATGGCTCAGTTATCTGGTTGCAGCAGCTCGAAAGCTTTAAAAACGCTAAAAAACGAAAAAAACGTATCGTATGGGCTGGGCCGATCTTAGCGGGTAACCGCTTATTCCTAGTGTCCTCCAAAGGCCGAACAGTCGTTGTTTCACCAACAACAGGCGAGATAATATCAGAAGGTAAAGTTGGTAAAGACGTTTATGTTCCTCCAATCATTGCCAATGAGACTATCTATATTGTGACCGATGAGGCTCGTCTCATCGCGATCCGTTAGTCGCGTTATGGTGCGCCGCGCCAAAGACGATTTGTTAGATGAACAAGGCGAGGGCGTTGGAGAACAACGCCCTGCGCGTATTGCTATTGTTGGACGCCCCAATGTCGGTAAGTCGACCTTGTTTAACCGTCTGGCAGGGAAACAACTGGCTATTGTAAATGATCAGCCTGGAGTTACCCGTGATGTAAGAGAAACCAAGTCCAAAATGCGGGGACATGCCTTGACGTTGATGGATACGGCTGGTTTTGAGAATGCTAAAGGTGACAAGATAGAAAGTCGTATGCGAGCTCAGACTGAAGCGGCTGTTATGGATGCTGATATTTGTCTATTCGTATATGATGCCCGTGAAGGTGTAACTCCGCTCGACCGAATTTTTGCTGAATTTGTCCGCAAATCGGGCAAACCTGTTGTTCTAGTGGCCAATAAGTGTGAAAGCCGTGCGGGTGATGTCGGTGCGACAGAGGGTTATTCTTTGGGGATGGGAGACCCTATCGAAGTCGCTGCCGAACATAATATCGGCATTGTCGATTTGGATGATGCGATAGAAATGGCTCTTCGTGATGTTGTATTAGAAACCCCAGAAGAGATTATAGATACGTCTGAAGCGCCCGTCCGTATTGCTATTGTGGGCCGACCAAATGCTGGCAAATCAACGCTTATAAACACTTTAATCGGTGAGGACCGCTTGCTGACAGGCCCAGAAGCTGGCGTGACGCGTGACTCAATAACTATTGATTTTGTGTGGCAGGGCCGGCGAGTGCAGTTTCATGACACAGCAGGCATGCGAAAAAAGGCTAAAGTGCAGGAAACTCTTGAACGCCTCTCTGTGCAAGATAGCCTGCGTGCAATCAAATTTGCGCAAGTGGTTGTGCTTCTTATGGATGCGACTAAGCCTTTTGATAAGCAAGACTTGCAAATTGCTGATTTGTGCGAGCGTGAAGGCCGTGCTTTGGTCATCGGTGTGACTAAATGGGATTTAGTCGAGAATAAATCTGAAAGTGCTAAGTGGTTGAGAGATGAGGCCGCGCGGCTATTACCTCAACTCCGAGGCTTGCCGGTTATTATGTTCTCAGGTTTAACAGGCAAAAGTGTCGATCGATTGCTGCCTGCGATTGAACGTGTGCAAATTGATTGGTCTGCTAAGGTCAAAACTTCAGAACTAAATGACTGGCTTTCGGAGAAAGTTCAGCGTCATCCGCCCCCTGCCGTGCAGGGACGCAGGGTGAAGCCAAAATATATTAGTCAAACCAAAACTAGGCCGCCGACATTCGTGTTGAAATGTTCTCGCGCAACTAAACTCCCTGAAAGCTATAAACGCTATCTAATAAATGGTTTGCGGGAAGATTTTGATCTCGTGGGTATTCCTATTCGCCTTTATGTCAAAGCTGATGAAAACCCATATGATAATACGGTCCGGAAGCAAGGTATGGAACCTCTTAAGGACAACCCCCGTAGAAACAGATAAGCCTTATGTTCGGCGTTCAGTCTTAGTCAGCTGAACGCCAAAAAATTTAAATACTAACTTAAAGCTTGATAATGCCTTTACCATTAACGGCATCATCGTAAGTTTTTACCATATCCTCACAGACTTTTCCTGGTTTGTAGTGAATACCGTCGATTTCACGTACAGGTGTAACCTCTGCGGCGGTTCCGACAACAAAGCATTCTTCAAAGTCGCTCATTTCATTTGGCATAATGTCTTGTTTATTGACTTTATAGCCTTTGGCTTCTGCGAGTTTGATGATGCTATCGTGAGTGATACCTTCAAGTAGGATGTCATTCGTTGGCGTATATAATTCTCCGTCTTTTACGAAAAATATATGCGCTCCAGTACATTCAGCCACGCGGCCTTTGTAATCAAACATAAGAGCATCATCCCAGCCAGTCGCTGCGGCTTTGTCCTTAGCCAGCGTACAAATCATATACAGCCCCGCAGCTTTAGACTTGCAGGGGCTTGTATCTGGAGCAGGGCGTCTCCAATCTGATATACACAGGCGGATCCCTTTCATCTTATCAGAGAAATAGCTTCCCCAGTGCCAACAGGCTATTGCTAAATGAATCTGATTGTTTTTAGAGGCAACGCCCATCATGTCAGAACCACGCCACGCGAAGGGCCGAACATATGCATCTTTCAGACCTGAGTTCGCTAATGTATCAATACACGCCTGATCAATTTCCTCTTGGGTGTAAGGTATTTCGTAGCCAAGAATATTGGCTGAATTTCTAAGCCGTTTAGAATGGTCTGAAAGCCGGAATATTTCTCCGCCATAAGCGCGATTGCCCTCAAATACAGCTGAGCCATAATGAAGAGAATGTGTCAAAACATGGACTTTCGTGTCTCGCCAATCTAAAAATTGACCATCCATCCAAATATGACCATCGCGATCATGATAGGCTTTTTCAATCATTGCTTCGACCTTTATAAAGGGAAAGGCCGCAAGGCATCTTGCGGCCATACGTATATCTCTTCATTCTTGCGTAGATAGAGGGTAAGTCAATATATTATACGGCCAATTTTGGGAATAAATTTGATGACTTTCACGCCTATGACAGAATTAGAAAGGCAGAATACGCATATTTTGATTGTCGATGATGATAACCGTATTCGATTGCTATTACAAAAATACCTTAATCGTGAGGGGTTTCGGACCTCAGTTGCTGAGGATGCAGCCAAAGCTAGATTGAAAATGCAAGGTTTGGCTTTTGACCTTCTGATTCTTGATGTCATGATGCCAGGTGAAGATGGCTTGAGCCTGGCTAAGAGTTTGCGTCAGGGTAGCGATGTTCCCATTATTTTACTCACGGCGAAGGGGCAACCGTCTGACAGAATTTCAGGACTTAGGGCTGGTGCAGATGATTATCTAAGTAAGCCGTTTGAACCTGAGGAATTACTCTTGCGAATAGACAATATATTTCGACGAGGTGGACAAGCCCCAGTATCGCAAAACGTCGTATTTGGGGATTATTCATATGACGTCTCATCCCGCCTTCTTTTAAAGAATGGAGAACGGATACGCCTTACGACCGGTGAAGATGTTTTGCTAAATATATTGGCCAAGCAAGGGGGAGGGACTGTTTCACGGTTCCAACTTTCCCAGAACATCAACGCGACATCAGATCGAGCCGTGGATGTTCAGATTACACGGTTGCGCCGCAAAATTGAAGACAACCCTGCTGAGCCAAACTTCATTCTAACTGTGAGAGGGCAGGGTTATCGCCTAATCTGCCAAGCTGGCGGCTAAATGAAAATTGGTATGAAAGGGTTCAAGCGTTATCTTCCCAAAAGCTTATTTGGTCGCGCGCTTTTGATCATCATATTACCTATTGCGGTGATGCAAATTGCTGTTGCGTATTTCTTTTTCAATGCGCATTGGGCGCGTGTAACTGCAAATTTATCTGATAGTGTGGCCGCTGACATAGCTGTGGCCACTACATTATTTAAGCAAACTCCAACGATAGAGCGCGCCCAAGATTTAGATAGCCTCCTTCGCCCAGATATGCAGCTCTCTGTTGTCTTTCGCGAAGGTGAAACTTTACCCGTTAGTCAAAGACGGCAAATGTTCTTTTCAAATTTAGATAAAACCTTGCGGCGTTCATTGAATGAAAGTCTGACCGATTCTTTTTGGTTTGATACGACCCGTTATCCAAATCACATTGATGTACGCGTGGAGGTCGATGGGGGGTATTTACGCTTTATTGCAGCGCGTGAACGCGTCTTTGCCCCTACTGGATTTGTATTCATTTTTTGGCTGATTACCGCAACTGTTTTACTGACGTTAGTCTCAGTTATCTTTATTAGAAATCAAGCACGCCCCATTCGTGAACTGGCCGATGCAGCAGAGGCCTATGGTAAAGGGAAGACACTCGGAACCTATAAACCTTCTGGCGCCTCAGAGGTGCGTCTAGCCGGACATTCATTTTTGAAAATGCGTAGCCGTATCCAGCGGCATATGGAGCAAAGAACGATGATGCTAGCGGGCGTATCGCATGACCTTCGTACGCCTTTGACGCGGCTAAAGCTGCAGCTAGCGATGCAAGAAAATACAGAAGAAGTAAGGGCCGCAAAAGCGGATATCGTAGAAATGGAGAATATGCTCAATGGCTATCTCGATTTCGCGCGAGGGTTAGAGCAAGAGTCACCAGAACGCGTGCACTTTCTGTCTTATCTTAAAGGTGTTTCAGAAGGGAAGGCGGTAGACTTAAACCAAGACTCTATACCCGATAATCTAGAGATAGAGATTCGACCGGCTTCCTTCCAAAGGGCGTTAGATAACTTAATTACGAATAGCATTAAGTACGCTAACGGTGCATCAATATCGCTGGCTTTGACCTCAACGCATGTTGAGGTGTTTATTGATGATTCAGGGCCGGGTATTCCGAAAAACCTTAGGAAAGAAGCCTTTCGAGCTTTCAGCCGTTTAGATAGTGCCCGTAGTCAAAACGTCGAAGGTGTTGGCTTGGGTCTCGCAATTGCCCGTGACATTGCGCAGCTTCATGGCGGTACATTAAAGTTGACGGACAGCCCAATGGGAGGGTTGAGAGCCGTTATTTCTTTGCCTCGGTAAGGTTTATGGAAACCCTGCGAGGTCCATTAAGGCAGAGCTAAGCGCATCTTCAGGAGATTTCCCTGCCCAAACGACATACTGACACGCAGGGTAACCACGTTCAGCCGCGTCTAATGCAGAAGCAATCAAATCCATTGCCTGTTCAGTTTTCAGCTTTGCGCCACCGCGGAGGCTTAGACTATTGCGATAAATAAGTGTCTTGAATTGAGATGAATAATCGAAATGACCAGCATCAAGATTTTCGTTTATAAGAGACATTAAACGGCAAATATCGTCTGTTCGTCCCCCAGGCGTTTTACTGTCAAACATTAGGAAGCATTGTATTTTTTCAGAAGACGCGTTCCAAATAAGGCTTATCATATGATCACGCCATAACCCTGAAATGGATATCTCAATTTCATTTTCTGAGATGCGTTCTAAATCATAACCTTCAGCAATAGACAGACGTTCGAAGACTGAAATGGGGTTGCCGCGTAAGGCATTCATTCCCGTCAATGACGGGCTAGGGCGTATGCAATGATGGTCAGCGAATGACATAAATGCCTGTCCTAAGAATAACGAATCTACAATTAAAGATTATGAACCTTTATGATTCTAACAAGCATGAATTCACGGACAGCGTGTTGATAACTAATTTTGCTTGTGGGGAAGTCTTATTTTTCGCGTCAGTGGTGTTATTCTTCAGGAGTCTCAACCCAGAGAGGGTGTTTGACCATAATGGTTTGGAATAGAGGTGATTCTATTAAGCCTGTTAGCCATAATGCTACGTTGGGCAATGGTTTGCTTTGCCACCATTCTGGTTCAGTCGCCGCAAACTGACGGATAAAAGGAAATGTAGCGATATCCGCTATGCTCTGGGCGTCATCAATGAGATATTTAGTCTCTGCGAGGGCAGTTTCCCATTTCTGTAAGCATTTGACGGCCTCAGCGCGATGCAGTAGATTTACTGACCCTCTTTGCGCGTTTGCTTCATATCTGCTGGCATATTTATAACGGTCAAGGTGATGTTTAAATGTCTCATCCATCGAACGAATGAAGTCTTGTGTTTTGCCAGTTGTGTCCCGCATCCAATTTTTAGGGTCATTATATGTCAGTGCCATATGCATGATTGCGAGGCTTTCATCTATAACCTTGTCATCCTCTGTCACAAAAACAGGGACGGTTCCTTTGGGTGAAGCCTCAAGCATAGCTTGAGGTTTGTTTCTTAACGCAACTTCACGGTGCTCATATTCCATTTCTGACACAGATAATGCCATTCTTGCTCTCATGGCATATGGGCACCGCCTAAAAGAGTAGAGTATGGCTTCTGTCATAGCTTTGAAATTAGTCCAAATTTGGGAGGGGGTGGTCTATGTTATCTTTACGCCCGATGTGCGTTTCCCCTCTTGATTTAGCGAGTTCTATTTGCCTTTGACGTTCAGCGAAGCGTGCTTTTTGTTCTTCGCTCATGTCTGCGTGACAACGATGGCATGAGACCCCTTTTATATAGAGAGGGGATGATTTGTCGGCTTCGGTTATTGGGTGACGACACGCATAACATTGGTCATACTGGCCTTGTTCAAGGTCGTGTTTTACCGCGACGCGCTGATCGAAGACGAAACACTCACCGTTCCATAGGCTTTCGTCTTTGGGCTGAGTTTCTAGGTATTTTAGTATCCCACCTTTAAGGTGGTAGACATTATCAAACCCATTTTGCTTCATGTAGGCGCTCGCTTTTTCGCAGCGAATGCCTCCGGTACAGAACATAGCCACTTTAGGTTTTTCTAAGTCTTTGCGATTATCTTCTACCCATTGCGGAAATTCACGGAATGTTTTCGTGTTAGGGTTTATCGCGCCCTCAAATGTACCAATTTCGACCTCGTAATCATTTCTGGTGTCAATCAATACCGTATTGGGGTCTGAGATTAAGGCGTTCCAGTCATCAGGATCGACATAGGTGCCTACGATGTTATTGGGGTCTATATCTTCAATCCCCATCGTAACAATTTCTTTTTTCAAGCGAACCTTCATTCGATAAAATGGGGCTTCATTTGCTTCTGAAAACTTTGCATCTAAAGTGTGTAAGCGAGGGTCAGCTCTCAAATACTGTAATATTTTATCAATTGCTTTGTCTGACCCTGCGATAGTTCCATTAATCCCCTCATGGGCTAATAAGATTGTGCCTTTGATTTCAAGCAGTTCGCACATTTTCAAAAGCCAAGGCTGTAAGGCCTTGTAATCTGGTAGGGCGGTAAAGTGATAGAGCGCGGCGATGCGATAAGTCATAGACGAGCCTCTATTATTAACAGCTAAGGGGGTCAATATGACCACTGATGTTTCTTGCTATGTCGAGTTGCCTTGAGACGGAGAATTGATATTGAGCTGAATGTCATTCAGATTCTCGTCAATGATACTCTGGTATAAATTGGTGTTTTCGATGAAGTTTAAAAGTTTTTCTGGCACGCCTTGAGATTCAAAAACGTTACGAACTGATTTTGTTAAAATTTCAGGGTCATTGCAGGTTCTGGCCAAAAACTTTATGTCCGAAATACCTTGTCCATCTGTCAGTTCCTTTTCAAGTTTTTCAAGAGAGGACGAGAGACGCATCATGGTAAAGACGCTGGGTTGTTTTCCTTGAGAATAGGCTTCGCCAGCTTTTCTAAGTGAATTCATGGCAGAATTGGTCTTCTTCTCAATTTTCTTGACCGCTTTTTCTGCTCTCGGCGCTATCCACTCAGTAGTGCAAATTTCTTCGGGATCAGGCGTGGTTGTGCAAGCTGTAAAAGAAAGGCTTATTAAAGCCAGTATGAAGGGGCTTAACGTTTGAGATTTTTTCATAGTAATTGTGTAAGCTATGGATAACAGAATGCAATAGTAGCCTTTCACACCGCTTAGGTTGGACGTTCTGGCTTTTCATAGGTTACTGCAAAAACTTACCCTTTTCATGTAAAATGTCAGTAATCACTGTTGTTAAAAAACATTTGCGAGGGTAACGACAGAACCGCTTCAAAATCAGCTGCGGCCAAAACAAACCAAGCATCATCGTATTGCGCAAATTAGTCAGGTGACCTGTATGGGGTCTGTTGCAAGAGCATTCCAACCAGAAGCACAAACTTTCAGTGATGAGGTGTCTGAGGCTGTGTGCGCACAGCTCGAGCGCGTGTTGAGGGACGACATATTTAGTGAAACAACACGTATGAAGAGGTTTCTTCGTTATGTCGTATACGAAACACTTCATGGTAGGTCTGAACAATTAAAGGGATATACTATTGGGGTTGAGGTTTTTGACCGCCCTGATGATTTTGACCCTCAAGCAGATACAATTGTAAGAGTACAAGCGGGTCAATTAAGGCGACGTCTTGACCTATATTATGCCGATGCTGGTTTAGAAGATCCGGTTCGCTTTATAATTCCAAAGGGGCAATATGCTCCAGTTTTTGAAATGCAACGAAAGGGATCAGAAAGTACTAACAAGTCCGATACTTCTATGGTGGTTACCCAATCGCAGGTTTCAAAAACCTTAAAGGACGAACTTCAAACTCGCCCAGGTATTGCCGTACTCGCTTTTCAAGATTTGAGTGAGGGAGCTGAGAATCACTTTTTTTCAGAGGGACTCACCACGGAAATCATCAATGCCCTTATACAGTTTCGTTATCTACGAATTATATCATGTTCGCCGACTATTGAGCGTAGGGGGCAGGTTGCAGATATTAAGGCTGTAGCGAAAGAATATGACGTTCAATTTGTATTGAGTGGGAGTATTAGACGCGTTGGAGATGTCTGCCGCGTGTGGGTAGATTTGTTACACGCGGAGACAGGGGAGCACGTTTTCTCAAGGTCGATTGATAAAAAATTTATACCGTCTCAAATATTTGACCTCCAAGAAGAAATTGCCTCCTATACGGCAGCAAAAGTCGCAGCGCCTTACGGCGTAGTCAATCGTTATAGTCGTAGAAATAGTCTTGCCCAGCTTGAATCAATGCCAGCTTATGATGTTGTTCTGCGATATTATAATATGAAGAACTCTCCTGCCATTTCTGAGTTACTAAGTTTGCAGGAGCGTGTTGATGCTGTTAAGGAAAAACATCCCAAGTTTTCACCTATTTTGGCAATTTGGTCATATTTAAGAACTTACCAAGTGACCCAAACGCTCTCTAATCTTGATGCCCAATTAGGATTGGATGAAGCATTAGAGGCGGCGAAGAAAGCCGTTTCATTAGATCCTGAAAATTCGATTGGTTATATGGCTCTTTATCAAGCTCACTTCCATAAAGGGAATTATGCCGAGTCTGAACGGGTCGCCCGAAGATCGATTGCTTTAAACCCAAATGATTACTCAATGTTAGCTTACTACTCTTGTACGAATGCTTATCAAAATTACCCTGAAAGGGCTCTCGCTTATCACGAGGCTTCATTGCAATTGATTGATGGGCCGCCTTCTTGGTTTTACTTCTGTAAAATTATTCTCGCATTTAGAGACAATGATTTTAAGCTTGTTTTGTCCTTACTGCCACATGACATCACACTTGCTAGCCCCTTGGGGGCGCAACGATTCGCGCTTTCTGCGATGGGGCACCTAGGAGACGCCGAACGTCCGAGAGCGATTTTGGCGGGTTTTAGAAAGGCAGATGCTGATTATGATCATAAATTAGTTAGCACGCTTAATCTCTGGCATGCGGAATCCACACTTCACAATGCAATCATTGAGGGGTTAAAGCTTGCTGGAGTTGATACAGGCACATAATCATAATTGAGACCAGTAATGCGCTACCTTTGGAAAGCGGCTCTCAGTTTCTTTATAAATTACTCATTCGCGAACTTTAGAGCGTTTATGCAATTTCGGTTAGTGGTCAAATCAGAACAATCGCCCTATGCATTTACTTAGAAATGAAACGCGTGCCTTTAATTAATACTGCGCGTGCTTGGGGAGAAGCATTAATGCCTGATTTAGAAACTTTCAAACAAGAAGCCCGTGAGTGGCTTGCAGAAAACTGCCCCGCAGAAATGCGAGAGCCTATGAAGTCCGATGATGATGCTTGTTGGGGTGGACGCAATTGGACATTCCAGAATGAAGCTCAAAAAATCTGGCTAGAGCGTATGGCCACAAAAGGTTGGACAGTTCCAACGTGGCCCAAAGAATATGGTGGAGCGGGATTGTCACGAGCTGAAGAAGTCATCCTCTTAAAGGAAATGGCGCGCATAAACGCTCGTTCCCCTCTCTCTAGCTTTGGTATTTGGATGCTAGGGCCGGCGCTATTAAAATTTGGGAATGAAGAACAGAAAAAAGAACATCTTCCTAAAATAGCGCGCGGGGAAATTCGTTGGTGTCAGGGGTATTCTGAGCCAAATGCAGGTTCAGACCTTGCCGCTTTGGCAACCAAGGCTGAAGACAAAGGTGATCATTATTTAGTCAACGGCCAAAAGGTCTGGACATCTTATGCCGATAAAGCGGATTGGATTTTCTGTCTCGTTAGGACTGATAATACAGGCCGTAAGCATGATGGTATATCTTTCCTCCTTTTCGATATGGAAAGCGAGGGCGTAGAAGCTCGGCC
The DNA here is from genome assembly GCF_003634015.1 of Litorimonas taeanensis. Classification (NCBI taxonomy): domain Bacteria; kingdom Pseudomonadati; phylum Pseudomonadota; class Alphaproteobacteria; order Maricaulales; family Robiginitomaculaceae; genus Litorimonas; species Litorimonas taeanensis. Next base: position 944,335 of record NZ_RBII01000001.1, on the reverse strand, counting down.
CATTACTTTGATTTCAGGTAAATCGCCTTTCTGCGAAACTTTCCTTAGTGATGTTAAGGTCCCCAAAGAGAACCTCATGGGCGAAGAAGGTAAAGGCTGGACGATTGCGAAGTACCTTTTGACTCATGAGCGTGAAATGATTGGCGGGCAGGGCGAAGGGACAACGCGACCAATGCACGAAATTGCCGCTGGATCCGTTGGTCTTGAAAACGGTGTCCTGTCAGATCCTATGCTTCGGTATAAAATTGCTGAAGCCGAAATCGATGAGTGGGCGTTCAAACTCACAATGGAACGAAAATTAGCTGAAGCAAAAGCAGGAGCCTCGTTGGGGGCAGATAGTTCTATGCTAAAGTATTATGGTACCGAGTTAAACAAGCGTCGTTACGAGTTGATGATGGATGCTGCAGGGCATGACGGGTTGGAGTGGGAAGGTGAGCGTTCTACCGAGGGTAAACTCCCACGAGAATGGCTGCGAACAAAGGCTAACTCAATTGAAGGCGGTACTTCAGAAGTGCAGCTGAATATAATTTCCAAACATATCCTTCAGCTTCCAGGAGCTTAATTAATGTCTCTTTTATTAAACGACGATGAGAAGATGCTTTCAGAAACCGCCGAAGGTTTCTTCAAGGATAAAGCACCTGTAAGCGCACTTCGTAAGTTGCGTGATGAGCGTGATGAAAATGGCTACTCAAAATCGCTGTGGTCGGAAATGGCTGAAATGGGATTCGCGGGCGTATTAGTGCCTGAGGAGCAGGGCGGCGTTGATATGGGTGTGAAAGCGGCGGGCCTGTTGGCCGAGCATATGGGGCGTAATCTGAGCGCCACACCATTCTTTTCAAGCTCTGTGTTATCAGCAACGGCCTTAAAAAATAGTGGCGGAGACTTAGCGAAGTCTTGGTTGGAAAAAATTGCCAGTGGCGAAGCGGTTGTAGCGCTAGGCTTGGATGAGGGGCCTAAACACAACCCGCTCGCTACGCAGACAAGGGCCACGCGCTCGGGTAACGGATTTAAGATTTCTGGCCATAAAACAATGGTGATTGATGCTCATATTGCTGATGCACTTATAATCGTAGCGAGAACAAGCGGCGAAGAAGGGGATCAAAATGGTTTAAGTCTGTTTTTAGTCGAGAAAGATGCCAATAATTTAGATGTTGAGCGAACGATAATGGTGGATAGCCGTAACGCTGGCCGACTGGTTTTGAATGATGTCGAAGTAACCGCAGATGCGTTGCTCGGTGAGGTTGATAACGGAATAGAAATCTTAAAACATGTATTGGGTGCTGGCCGTGCGGTCTTGTCCGCTGAGTTGCTTGGTGCTGGGTCTAGAGCCTTTGATGATACAGTGGCTTATATAAAAGAACGAAAGCAGTTTGGTAAAATTATTGGAGAGTTCCAAGCATTGCAGCATCGTGTGTCGCATCTGTATTCTGAGTTGGAGCTATGTCGCTCGGCCGTCTTTGGCGCTTTATCTGCTATCGATGCCGGAGACGAAAGCGCTCTACAATACGCAGGAATGGCTAAGTCTAAACTTGGGCAAGTGGCTAAACTTGCAGCTCTCGAAGGTGTCCAAATGCATGGTGGTGTAGGGATGACAGACGAATATGATATTGGTCTTTTCCTAAAACGTATTCGAGTTTTACAGGAGTTACTGGGTGACGGAAACTATCACCTAAATGATTTCGCTGTGAATCAAGGATATTAACTTTCGGGTTGTTGAAAGCGGGTGTGCTAGTTCACACCCGTTGCAAAGCTTTGCTCCTCCATTGGGCTTGCGACCAACATAGCCCAATAGGTTGAATATGTCGTTTTAGGTTCATAGACGAGCGCTATTCCGAAATCGATGACATCATCACGTAATAAGTTTTCATTGTGACCCGGACTATCTTTCCAAGCTTGAAAGACTTTTTTCCAGCTTTTTTGGCCTGTTGCTACGTTTTCTCCGGCTATCATGAAATAATAGCCCTGTCGTTGAACGCGATCTCCGTGGCCTGAACCATCAGTGCCTGTGTGAGAAATTATGCCGGCCTTTGCTAAGTCTTCAGCATGTACTTTTGAGGCTTTATTGAGCTTTGTGTTTAATTTTAATGCGCCTAAACCAAACTCAGCGCGGTATGCGTTAAGGTCAGCAATAGCGACTTTGAGGTCTAAAGGCTCAGGTGGAATGGAAGGGAACACAGCGTTCTTGCCAAACCCATTATTTAAGCGGCAAACCATTTCTGGTTTGGTGACATCAGCTTGGTAAGTCACGGCGCCGCGACATTTCTTATCACTTTTACAAAGCTCTGAACATTCTTCCTGCGATCTCACATCTTTAATGGCATATGTGCCATCATCTTCTTTAAAATCGCTTATATTTTCCTCTGCAGACATTGCTGAGGTTGAAGACAGGAGCAGGGCTCCGATGGAAAGGACAAACTGATTAATGCGCATGATAGAATAAGGCATAATTCATCTCCGACATTTGAAAAGTTAGGATGTCAGTGAAAACCTTATTAAAAGTTATTTTTCTGATTAAGATTTCGTTAGAAAGCCTTAAAGTATATGAGGAACTAATTATCTACCGGCTGTAGACGGGCCAGATGGCGGGGTTCTGGCCCCGCTGGCCATGTCACGCTCAGTTTGGAATGCCGACGCCAGTGACTGGTAAAAGGCCATTTGCTTTCGAGTCTCTTCGTTAGTTATCGTAATGTTTGGGGCCTTAAGAGGCCGTGCTTTCAATCCTTTATGGGCCTCTTCCATATAATCCTTCCAAATGTCGGCAGGTAACAATCCTCCAGTGACTTTTTTCATGGCGGAGTTGTCATCGTTACCCATCCATACCCCCGTTGTGTATTGGCTTGTGAAGCCAATAAACCATGCATCACGGTGATCTTGCGAAGTACCTGTTTTGCCGGCGGCTTCATGCGATTTAAGTTTTGCTCCGTATCCCGTTCCCGTGTCTATTACGTCACGTAAAACCGAAGTCATTTGTCGGGCATAGGGTACAGGATATGCACGATTCGGCTGCCTTATGCGTCGTTTATAGAGTTGCCTTTTTGCAGTGTTTGTAATCTCAGATATAAGATAAGAATTGTTCAGAAGGCCTTCATTCGCAAACACGCTATAGGCCGTTGTAAGTTCGAGTAGATTGACTTCCGATGCGCCTAGAGCAATAGAATATTCGGCCTTTAGAGGCGTTCTAATACCGAATCGTTTGCCAATCTCCACAACACGAGAAGGGCCAATTTCTGCTCCAATTTGTGCGGCTATCGTATTGATAGAGAGTTTGAGGGCCTCACGTAAAGTCATAGGACCGCGATATCTGCGTGTGTAGTTTTCTGGTTCCCATCCTGCAATTTCTGTCGGTTGATCAATACGAATCGTACCAGGGGTGAAACCGTCCTCTATAGCCGCTGCGTAAACAAATGACTTGAAACTAGAGCCAGGCTGCCTTTGGGCTTGGCTTGCGCGATTGAACTTTGATGTTTTGTAATCGCGTCCACCAATCATCACTCTGATTGCACCGTCATTGTTATCAATACTGACAAGAGCAGCCTCCGATACATCTTTTGATTCTGCGTGCTCTTCTAAAACTTTGTGGACAGCTTGGTGGGCGATCAACTGTCGTTCTGTATCAATCGTTGTTCTGATAATTAAGTCTCGGGATTTGCTGCCGACAAGTTCTGCCGCGCGTTCCGTGATATAATCAAAGGCATATCCAATATTTCCTTCTTCCAAGAGAGGGTTAGAGTCTTCAATTATTTCAGGGGGGGAGTTTCTGGCCGCAATCTCTTCTTCAGGCGTAATATAGCCCAATTGGGTCATACGATTAAGGACTAAATAAGAGCGTTCAAGCGCGCCTTTTAGGTTTCTTGTGGGGTCATAGCGGCTTGGAGCTTTAGGTAAAGCTGCTAAAAGCGCAGCCTGAGAGATTGAAAGTTGACGGGCACTATGCCCAAAATATTTTTGGGAGGCAGCTTCAACGCCATATACCTGCAGGCCTAGATTTATTCGGTTTAGATAAAGTTCTAAAATTTCGGGCTTGCTTAGACGAGCCTCCATGTCACGCGCCAAAAGCATTTCTTGCACTTTTCGGCGGTAAGTTTTTTCTGGCGATAACACCATGTTTTTAACAAGCTGTTGTGTGAGAGTCGAAGCGCCTTGTGACTTTTCTCCCGTGGCTGTGTTATTTAACAACGCTCGCATTATAGCTTTGTTGTCGATACCTGCATGATTATAAAAGCGTTCATCTTCTATCGCCAAAAAGGCTTCAGCGATGTGATTGGGCATTTGGTCGAGCTTTAATGGCTCGCCAATGTATGGGCCGCGGTGGCCAATAACCCGCCCGTCTTTATCGAGAATTGTGATGTTCGGTTTTAAGTTCATTTCCCACATGGTGGCTTTGTCTGGTAGGGAAGGCAGGCCATCAAGTAAGTAGTAACGAGCTTGAAAGTAGCCAAGCGCCAGCAAAACGCTAAAAACCGCCAAGATGGAAATCCATATTGCACGTTTTCTGCGGTGGTCATTGTCATTCGCAACGTCTATGTCAGCGCGATAGGTTGGCATAATTTCCATATAGTGTAAGGGGCCTTTATGATTGCTAAATCAAAATTACCCTTTTGGAAAACCAAAAATATGGCGGAATTTAGTCCGCAAGAGTGGGAGAGCCTCTGTGATGGCTGTGGAAAGTGTTGTTGTATACGTTTAGAAGACGAAGATGACGGCTCGATTTATATAACTGATGTAGCCTGCAAACTCTTTAACCCTGAAACATGCGCTTGCGGAGATTACGCTAACCGTAGTGAACGTGTGTCAGATTGTGTGACGCTTACACCTGACAATGTCGACCAATTACATTGGATGCCTCAAACTTGTGCTTACAGATTAGTGTCTGAGGGCAAAGATTTGCCTAATTATCATCATCTAGTGTCAGGGTCGCGGGATACAATTCATGCGTCTGGTATGAGTGTTCAGGACGCGGTTGTAAGCGAAGAGCTTGTTGATGAGGATGAAATTCACCACCGGATTGTTATCTGGCCCGGGGAACCCGATATCAACAAGTAATAATGCACTATTGATTCTCACCTTTAATTGTTCATCTTTTTCTTTTGCAGGCTTGGGTTTATATTCAGCCTTATTTACGACACATTTTGTAACAAACCGTGTAAACGTCACGTTTTTCCGTGTGTTAGGTAAGTGTTTACGTCAAAGCATGATGGGCTTAATGACAGTTTTTTAACGGTGTGAGACGAAAGTGTCTCATAGTCAAAAGTTTATAGACGGAAAACTCTATGACCAGTTCCAAAAGTTCAGAAATTGCTGCGAATGATATGTCGCCAACCCCAACCCTTCGAGGGCAAAGGTTGCGTCTCAGTGATTTTGATACGCTTTGTGAAGGACTAGATTACGCGGCCACAAGTCAGGCTGGTTTCAACTATTTCGATGGAAAAGGGGGGCTTAAGACAGCTCTTCCTTATTCGGAACTTCGAGAGCGTGCAATCGAAGTCGCGTACAGCTTGGTGAAATTTGCGCCTAAGAACTCTCGTATTGGTTTGGCCGCAGTATCCACGCCAGAGTTTGCCGTCCTTTTCTTTGCTTGCCAATATGCAGGTCTGATTCCTGCGCCGCTTCCGCTTCCTGTAACTTTGGGCGGGCGCGGTAGCTATGAGCGCCAATTAGAGCGTATGGCTGATACTGGTGACTTCTACGCCCTGTTCGCTCCAGAATCTATGGAAGCGATTATGAGCTCGGCGTTAAATGATCAGGCGATTCCTGTGATTACGTTTGAAGCCGTGAATGATTTGCCAAAGGGCGATAAGTTACGTCCATTTGAAAAAGATGACTTGTGTTATATTCAATACAGCTCAGGAAGTTCTAGCTCACCAAAGGGCATTATAGGGACGCAAGGCTCGGTTACGGCTAACTGTCTGGCTATCACTGAATATGGCATGAAAGTGGGAGAAAATGATCGGTGTACGAGTTGGCTACCACTCTATCATGATATGGGCCTGATTGGCTTTCTAATCGCACCAATGATGAGTCAAATGACCGTCGACTATATAGACCCGAATGATTTTACACGTCGCCCAATTACATGGTTGCAGTTGATTAGTGACCACAAAGGGACGTTGTCATACAGTCCGACATTTGGCTATGAATTGTGTGTCCGTCGTTGGCGTGAAGACAGAGAACTTGATTTATCGAGCTGGCGCGCAGCTGGTATCGGTGGCGATATGGTAAGGCCTGAACCATTGACTGAGTTTCAAGAGCTGTTTGAAGAGATGGGCTTTTCTAAAGGAGCTTTTACACCGAGTTATGGCTTGGCTGAAACAACATTGGCTGCCAGTTTCGCACCTTTAGGCCAAGGGTTAAAGAAACATACGATTGATATGGATCGTTATGAGCGTACATCTGAGGCGGTTACAGCCTCTGAACTTACTCCATCTTCGGCCAGACGTACATTTGTTGCCTGTGGCCCCGTGCTTCCAGATCACGAAATGGAAGTAAGAGACTTTGATAATAATGTTCTTCAGCCGGGTAAGGTGGGTAGAATTTGCTTGAAGGGGCCGAGCGTCTCTCCTGGTTATTTCCGAAACTCTCAGGCAACAGAAGCTGCATTTACGGCTGATGGCTGGCTAGATACAGGGGATTTAGGCTACTGGCTTGATGAACAAATCGTTGTGACAGGACGGTCAAAAGACCTCATTCTTTGGCATGGCCGTAATATTTGGCCCCAAGATATTGAATGGGCCGCACAAGCCGCTGCACCTCACCGCTGCGGCAGAGCCTGTGCGTTCTCAATCGGAGGGGCAGGCGATGAAAAGCAAATTATGCTTCTTTTGGAGTGCCGGACACGTGATGAGGCCTTGTTAGAAGAGATATTTAAGGCTGTGACAGCCGCTATACGCCTCGAAGTGGGCGTACCTGTAAGGCTTCAGCTTGTACCGAAGTCTACCATGATTGTAACAAGTTCTGGGAAATTGTCGCGTGCACGCGTAAAAGAAAAATTCTTATCAGGTGCTATTATTGATTTGCAAAACTCGGAAACGCTTCGAGTCGTCGAGAATAAGGCTTAGTTGACGTGCCTCAACTTATTGCGCTGACTGGCGCAACAGGTTTTTTGGGGCGTCATTTACTTCACCGGCTTCTTGCTGATGGTCATAAGGTAAGAGCGCTCGCCCGCAATCCATCAGCCCTGGCAGAGTTTTGTTCACCCAACCTTGAAGTCATTAAAGGTGATTTAACGAGCGACCTTTCATGTTGGGGGCAGAGCGCAGATTGTGTGATTCATTTAGCCGGTCTCGTTAAGGCAAGGAATTGGGATGAATTTGAGACGGTAAACATTGACGGCGCTAGGGCTGTTGCTGTTGCGGCTGAAAAACTCTCAGTACCACGTGTTATTCTGATGTCTTCGATGACAGCCAGAGCGCCCCAGTTGAGCTTGTATGCTAAGTCAAAATCTCTGGGAGAGAAGGCCGTAACAGAGGTTTACTCTCAAGAGCTTGCGATAATTCGGGCACCAGCTGTTTTCGGCCCTGGAGACTCAGCGACGAAACCCATATTTGACCTTATGGGGAAAGGGCTTTTGCCAACCGTTGGAGGAAAGGGCTGGCGACACCGTTCCGTCGCAATGGTGTATGTTTCGGACCTTGTTGATGATATAGTGTTGCGAGCGTTAAGAGGCGACTATGATGGGACAATCGTTTCGCCCTCTACCATAGGAGCCGTGAGTATGCCTGAGTTCGCTGAGTTTGGTCGACAGGCCACAGGGAAATCGATACGAGCTTTTCCTATACCTTTGTTCTTAATCTTTCCGATTGCAGCCGTAACAACGATTACATTACGTCTGTGTGGATGGGGACACTTGAGCCTAGGAAAGCTGGCCGAGTTCCGTTATGAACGCTGGCAAAGCAATGACCGAGTAACGAATCCTACTCCTATGCAGAACGCAATAGGCGAAACGATGCGAAGCTATGACCTACTGGATACAATATGAGCACCTCTCCCTCACGTGATGAGATTTTTGATAAAATTTGCGAACTTCTCAAACCCTATAATCCACAAAATCGTGAAATTCTGAAAGAGAGCGGCATCATGTCGGACCTCGAAGTCGATTCTGTGGCTGTATTTGACCTCGTCATGGGGCTGGAAGATCACTATGATATTTCGATTCCTATGGAAATGGTGTCCGACATCAAAACAGTCGGAGAGTTGGTCAATGCTGTCAAAGAATTGACGTCGGAGTAAAATATCTATGTCGTCAATATTTGATAAATACAGTCCCCTAAAATCACGTGTGGATATGATGATGAAGATCGGGCGTGATGCGCTCGGTGTTCAATTTGATGATATTATTAATGCTACGCGAGGTCGAATTGGGAATCGCGAAATTTTATTAGCTGGAACCAATAACTATCTTGGTTTGACCTTTGATGAGGATTGTGTCGCCGCTGCAAAGCAAGCTATTGATAACCACGGGACAGGAACAACGGGCAGCCGTGTCGCCAATGGCAGTTATGCAGAACATGTCGATCTGGAAAAAGCTTTAGCAGACCATTTTGGCATGCCATCTTGCGTGGTTTTCACAACGGGTTATCAAACTAACTTATCCGCGATTTCAGCCCTAGCAGGTGATAAGGATGTCATCTTTATGGATGCTGATGCACATGCCTGTATCATCGATGGAACTCGTCTTACGGGGGCCTCTACATTCCGTTTCCGTCATAATTCACCTGAAGACTTAGATAAGCGGTTAAGTCGTCACGGGGATATTCAAGATGGGCATGCACTTGTTGTGATTGAGGGTATGTATTCCATGTTTGGAGATATTGCACCCGTCGATGAATTCGTTGACGTTACCCATCGCCATGGCGGTTACCTCTTTATCGATGAGGCCCACTCTTATGGAATATTTGGTGAAACAGGTTGCGGCATAGCAGAAGAACAAGGCGTACTGGACCAAGTTGATTTTATTTCTGGTACGTTTTCAAAAAGCTTAGCCTCTGTGGGCGGGTTTTGTGCTTCTAAACATCCAGAATTTGAGATTACCCGCAAAGTTATGCGGCCTTATATGTTTACAGCCTCTGCTACTCCATCCAATATTTCTGCGGCGCGAGCGGCAGTAGAAAAAGTAAAGACAGGTGATCATCTAAGAAAAAACCTAAAGGAACGGGCTCAACAACTTCATGCGGGTTTATCCGAGTTAGGGTATGACTTATGTGCAGATCCAAGCCCCGTGATTGCTGCGCGACGTCCTAATGAGGCCGTAGCAGCTCTGGAATGGAACTGGCTTCTTGAAAATGGTGTTTATGTCAATTTAGCCGTACCACCAGGAACCCCCCAAAGCTCAAGTCTTTTGCGTATTAGTTTGTCTGCGGCGCATACCGAGCAAGATGTCAATAAGATCGTCGAAACATTCGGTGCTATGAAAAATGCACAGGGCGAAATGATGAACGATATGGCTTCAAAATTAGCCGCTGAGTAGCAATACTGTTATATTATCTAAACGCGCCCATTTTCCATAATTTCCACCCCATGATTGGGGCCGTTAGAAAAGGGTGTTTTCTTTGAAACGGTGTCGGTTTGTAATCGACACCTGAATGATTTTTAAGTTTGCGCATGACGTAATCTACTCCGCCATCAAAGGTGAGGGCGCCGTGCGCAACTCTTAAAATGGAGCGAGGTTTGCCTCTAACGCGTCTCCAAAACCATTTGCGCGACAAAGATTTCGCGCCATCTGTGGAGATATTAAAACACCCTTTAGAATCGACTTCTCCGAATATGGCGCGTGAGATTGTTTCATATCGTTCATTAAAACGTTCAACAATTTCTGTGGAACGCCCGACTGAACTTTCGGGACGTAATTCTGTTCTATAACTTTCATAAAAGCCACGTCCCCATATCTCTGCTGCAGTGGCAGACGGGGCGACTAATGGGGCGGATTGGCTAGCCATATATTTTACAGCTTTTGTACGAGCTTTATACACTCTTTCCGCTATGGACTCGTTCTGTGCCCGCATGAGAACACAAGGCTGAGAGAATCGGCCCCAAATCTGAGAGTGAAACGCATCTTTTCCTGAGCGTTTTTCAAATTCCTTCAAAGTCATAAGGGAGTATTTGCAGGTCGAAACAACTCCATCCTGTTCTAATTCTAAATAGTAAACAGCAGGAGGAATTGTGAGATTTAACCAAGCTCGTAAAATGGATTTATGAGCCTTTCGATAGCTGTCTATAAGAACATAGAAATCTAGCATTTTGTCAGGATTTTCGATTTCCCGTAATGAAGATCCATAATAGACGAAAGCGAGAACTCTGTCTGGATGCCTCTCTTCAATTTTGTCTAAGACTGCATTGACCCTTGCTGGGGGTTCCAACTTTTCAGACCTAATGATATCTAGTACTTTATCGCTCATTTGGACTGCCAAAACCGAACCGGGCGGGACGCTGAAACACGAATTTTTGCTCCTGAAATATCTATAAAGTCTCCATCCAAAACAGCGGGAGCCAGGGTGCGTAAAACTAGGCGATCAATATTGTGACTGTGAAACCCGTCTTGGCCTCTATCTTGTTTTCGCCCCATCCAAAGTCCCGCAACATTTCGCCCTAAGTGGCGGCTATCGGCCTCAGCCCATGTTAAACGTAAGGGAGCGGCTTCATGTCCCCAAAATGGATCAAGGCCCATCATCAGCGTAGGTAGAGTGGTCATCATTGTTCCAAGAGCTTTGCCTTTATGTTTAAAAATGGTTTGTTCACCAATCCGGGCGCGCATCTTATGTTTTTCCGGAGGCATTAAAGTTTCTTTATTGCCAGTCATTACCTTCAAAAAGGCGCCGACTACTGCTGTGCCACCACCAACGCCATTCTTGTTGAACTTCTCTTGTGCAAATTTACTGACATGTGGCAAAGCTCCTGTTGAGAAGAGAAAACCAAAATAAGGGGGAGCGCTCTCTTTACCGGCGCCAACTATTTCTATTTTTACAAGAGGAACACTTGTTTCAGAAACATCCCCTTTCACAATTGTGCGCATGTCAGAAAAGTTTTTTAAGCCGACGTTTCTTGCTATTTGATTTGTTGTTCCACTTGGGAGGATTGAGACGGCTGGTAAAGGGGAAGTGTCTTCATATGAGTTCAAAAGCGCCGTCATCACCATACGGACAGTACCATCACCGCCTTCAATCAGGATGTGTGCTATTTTGTCGTTCTTTGCTTGCTCAAGCAGTTTGCCAAGGTCTGATTTATCCCGACTTATATGATGTTTGCTGCCCCTCGGCAGCGCTGAGAGCTGAATTTTAGAGCCTTTTTGAGAGACTGACCGTGCCTTTGCGTTCGAAATGGCTAGAACGGGTTTAAGATTATGTATTTGAGGCGCTTGGAGCACAATTCAATCTCTTATCCGTTGCATGGTAGGCCTATTTATAGACTTTCAGTGCGAACGAGTAAAAAGGCACCAAATAGACCGAATATGGCAAGAGGGAACGCTATGGCGGTCATAACTTCTATACCGCCCGATGTAGCAAATGTCGCCATAGCACCATCTATAATCAAGAAAATGAACCCCATAGTAATGCCGAGTATTAAAGCTTTGTCGCCAGTATCTTCACGTCCGGTGCGCTGCATTAGGGGGACGCAACAGACGAGCAAAATTAACGCGGCTAAAGGTCTACTTAATCTGTGTGCATGCCAAAAACTGTAAGCAAACCGTGGCTTGGAGCCAGAATTTCCACGCACACTAAACGTCTTCATTTCACCTAATGAAAGATCTCTCGGTTCAGCGGCTAATCTTGCGATAGATCTTGGTGTTTGGTTGGTTTCCCATGCACGGGGCGTGGTATCTCTTAAAGCGCTTCGTTTTTCTCCGTCAGAACCCTTTAACGTTAGAATCTTGACGCCATTAAGGGCCCAGTTTGACGCCTTAAATGTAGCAGTTTCCGCCCAAATAACAGAATTTACAGCGCCAGTTTCATCCCGTTCAAAAATTTGAATGTCGCCTAAGGTTTCGAAGCTAACGCGCTGCGTCGCGCGAATGATATCCTGTCCATCTTCAAGCCATAATGGGTTTTCAGAGGTGATGTTTTTAACTTTATACTCCCCAATACCCCAAGCTTGCAAAGAACGTACTGCGGGCGGCATTGCAAAGTCGATAAAACCGATAGAGGTAACACTCGCCGCGAGTACAATAGGGCTAAGTAGTAAAATCTGTTTTGGAGCAGAGATACCAAACCCTAAAAGCGCAACCAATTCGTGCTGTCTTATCAATTTAACAAAAACAAGCAGAATAGCTACGACCAGTGTGAACATGAAAATTCGGTCGAAAATAACTGGGGCTCGCAAGAGCATATATTTAAACGTGCCGTGAAAGCCCTGGCCACTCGCCACAATATCACCGCCATTGGCAAGGCTGTCCAATAGTCCAATCAGGACTAAAAACCCAAATACAGTTGTAAGCCACGTGAGCAGAAAAGTTTTCGTTAGATACAAGCCAAACTTAAACACGTTCGACTCCAGCAAGCTTTAATCGAATGTTGGAGAGTTTCTTGACTACTTTGCCTTGGTAATGCGAGATTTGCTGTGCGAAGGCTGTTAATGGAGGTTGTCCCATTTTGAAGGCACTTTTCCAAAAGATATATGCAGCAAATATTGCGACAATTGCAATGATTGACCAAATACCTAGCCATGGCGGTATTTTACCAGAGGCCCCTAGGCTTTGACCAAATTCGAGCGCTTTTTGCAGTGAAACTAAAAAAACAACACCTATAAAAATACCCGCAGATGAAGGGTTGCGGCCATAGTTTAGTCCAAAAGGTACCGCAATAAACGGGAGTATGAGCAAAAGTACGGCGCGACCTGCTCGCAAATGTAGCGCCGCGTTATTAGTCTCAACGCTCAAGGTGTCGTAAACGGTGCCGTGTCTGTTTTTGAAAAGTTCCATTGACGTTAGTTCGCGTTCATCATCTCCTCTCTCTCGAAATTTAGTGTCAGAGGCTGCACCCGTTATAGAAGCGCTACCGAACCCAAGGTCGCCGTCAATTTGCGTGCCGTTGTCGACCTGATTAGCGCGGCCTGATGAAAGTTGGAGAACAGGTTCGTTGGTGTCTTCGCGCACAACGAGTCGTCCTTCGCTCGCCGTTGTAATTCGAAAACCAGTTTGATTGTTCAAATCATCTTCGGAAGACTCATAAATGAAAATTGGGCCTATCGCGGCGCCAGGCAAATCAGTGCCAGCAAAGAACGTCCGAGTGCCAACCGTTGTAAATGTACCTTCACGTAGCGCTGCGGTGAAGCTCTGTTGTTTCACCACATTGACAAGTTGCCGATAGTTGTATCGGCCCACAGGTTGCATGTAACCTTCAATGAACAAGGTTAAGAAGGCTAAGAAACTCGCTAACAATAAGAATGGCTTCGTCATATGAAATAGGGAAATGCCAGCACCTAGAGCGGCTGTAAGTTCGCTTGAGCGAGAAAACCGATCAATCGTGATGATTGTTCCCAATAGGAGCGCCATGGGCACGGCCATACCTAAATAATGAGGTAGCAAATTGTAAATCATTCGGGTTGCGTCGGCGGCCGGATCTGCGGAATTCGACACGATTTCAAATATCCTTAGGAGCCGTTCTAATAAGAGAACGCAACAAGCAAAAACGACGAGGCCGCCAATACTCACGGCGGCTCGTTTCATCAAATATTGGTTTAGCCGACCTAGCATATATCTGAGGTTATTCCTTTACACTTATCATCCTATCCCCATATTCAGTCTTGGTTCAGACCGAATACACTAGATGACTTTGAAATAGGCTTAATAAGGGTAGACCGTGAAAGCAAACTTAGTTCACAGATTTTTACGCGAATTTTTAGCAATATTTGCTGTTTTCGGGTTTTTCTTTGCCTTGCCAGCTATGGCGCAATCAGATGACGCAGAAGAAGGTGAGCAAGACATCGTTTCAGACATTGCCAGACAGACAGGTTTGAATCTGTTTGAGCGGGATAAATCTGACTACTGCGTTGAAAATGGACTACAAATTCGCGTCACAGTTAATGGTGTCACAGCCGAGGGAATCTTAAAGTTAGAACTTTTTGGTGAGGCTAACTTCCTAAAGAAAAAAGGGAAATTGAGAAAGATTCGTGTCCCGGCTGAAGAAGGGTCGCAAAAGCTTTGTATAAATGTTCCTCTTCCAGGGTCTTATGCGGTTGTAGGCTATCATGATCGGGATGGAGATAGGAAGCTGAAGAAAGCTTGGAATTTTAAACCTTTGGAGCCATATGGGCTTTCAAATAACCCAGAAATCAAAGCTTTGAGGCTTCCGAAATATTCTGAAACCTCATTTGATGTTCCTCTCACAGGCGTCGATATAGTCATAAATTTAGTTGACCTAGGGGCTGATGATTAGCAAAGGCTCTCGGCTTAAGAGGCGTTCGCTTTGAATCCCTCCTTAGAGGATAAAGTATATACATGACTTTTGTGGTTAAATCTGTTGAGACTAAAGCCGAGCTAAAAGTCTTTCTTGATTTACCATATAGCCTTTACAGAGCAGATTCAAACTGGCGAGCCCCACTAAGATTTGAGCGATCAGAACAGTTTTCAGTAAAAAAGAATCCTGGGGCGCCCACAGAACGAGCATTGTTTCTGGCTTATCATGGGGCGAAATGCGTTGGCCGAATAGCGGCATTTATCAATGAATATCATGATGAACACTGCAATGATAATGCTGGCTTTTTTGGTTATTTAGACTGTGCTGTAACTGAGGGACTTACAGAGACATTGCTCAAATCAGCTGAAGATTGGTTGATATCGAAAGGCCGTCAACAAATGATTGGCCCGGCTCAATGGAGTGTAAATGAAGAATGTGGATTGTTAATCGAAGGTTTCGATACACCTCCTGTTGTTATGATGCCTTATGGGAGACCGGATTACAAAACCGCGTATGAATCTTTTGGTTTGTTAAAAGCCACCGATATGTTTGCGTTTCAAGCTGATCTTTCAGCGGGATATCCTCGTTCAAAGTTCTTACAATCACTTCTTAATTACGCTGATAAAAATAAATCTATCACCTGGCGTAGTTTGGATATGTCCAAGTTTCGGCAAGAGGTCGATTTAATTATGGATATATTCAATGATGCTTGGTCCGAAAATTGGGGTTTTGTTCCATTTTCAGACGAACAAATATCGCATATGGCAAAAGAGATACGTCCTCTGATTTTTAAAGAGGGGCTATGGATTGGATATATCGATGGAGAACCTGCTGCCTTCATATGCATGATTCCGGATTTGAATGAGTTAACAAAAGGCCTAAATGGAAAATTGTTACCTTTCGGTTGGGCTAAGTTAGTTTGGAGGCTTAAGGTCTCAGGGGCGAAACAATCGCGTATTCCACTAATGGGGCTTAGAAAGAAGCATCAAAATACTCGAAAAGGTCTGTCCCTTGTTGCACAGCTTTGCGAAACAGTTTTCGCAGCAGGCAGAGTTAAAGGTTTCACGCATTGCGAGCTGTCTTGGATATTAGAAGATAATGAAGGCATGATTGGAATTTGTGAGCAGGCCGCTGCCCAAGCCTATAAAACTTATCGCATGTACAAAAAAGATCTGGTCGTTTCATGAATAACTCTCCGCAAGTGCTTGTTCTCGCTGGGCAAAGAGCAGGCGTGGCTGATCCGCTGTGCGAAGCTTTCAATGTGACCTACAAAGTAGAAACTCAGTTGATAGGTAAGCCCATGATTAAGTGGGTCGCGGAAGCTCTGGATGCAGCAGAATTAAAACGTCCCTTTATCGTCTCGGGGTATCCCGCTCTTTCTGAAGGCTGGAGTATCGCGGCCTCAGGTGATGGCCCTGCTGATAGCGCTTTGCTTGCGCTGAAAGATGCAAGCTTTCCTTGTTTGATGACGACTGGTGACCATCCCTTGCTGACCGCCGATATCTTGCGTTTCTTCATAGAAGCATCACAGAAGACTGGCGCCGACTTTTGCGTTGGGCTTGCTGATGAACAAACTATTCAGTCTGCCTATCCAGAAACAAAACGAACTTATTTGCGGTTTTCTGATACGGCGGTCTCAGGGTGCAATCTCTTTTATATCGCAAATTCACAAGGATTGGCCGCTTTAGAGTTTTGGCGTGAGGCGCAACACTTGCGTAAGAAACCCTTACAATTGGCGCGAAAGGTCGGGATTGGGCTTGGGATACGATATGCAGCAGGACGATTGTCGATTTCGCAAGCTTTTGATGAGGCTGGAAAAAAAATAGGGATTAAGGCTTCTCCAGTTTTATTGCCCTATGCTGAGGCGGCTATTGATGTCGATAAGGTCTCAGATCACGATGTCGTGGAAAAGATACTGCTCTCTCGGTTCAATTCTTAATCAAGATAGACTATATCATATCTGTGAACAAAACTTCCCAAACACCAATTCTGGATATCACTTGTGATAAATCCTCAGGGCATCGTGTGGCCGCTAATGCTGGATGGTTAATGGGGGCCAAAACTATTGGTATGCTTATGGGGCTGGCGACTCTGATTATCACAGAACGAGCACTAGATAATCAAGTCAGTTTTGGAATAATAATATTTCTCCATGCTTATATGCTTTTCTTTGCGGAAGTCGCAACTTTCCAAACTTGGCAGTCAATTATTCGGTTTGGCTCTGTCGATCAAAGTGAGAAAAACGCAGAAAAATTAGGGGGATTGATTAAATTTAGCGCGAAGATTGACGTGTTTTCAGCTTTGTTTGCTTATGGCAGTGCTGTGCTATTGTTTGGGGCCTATGTTGCGTTGGTGAAAGCTTTTCCCGGCCTAGCTCCGAAAGCAGATGGGTTTAATATTGAGGAGCTAAAACCGCTTGTCTTCATGTATTCTACAGTCGTTCTATTCCAACTTACAGGGACGCCCATTGGGGTGTTACGTCTATTTGATAAGTTTCAATGGTTGGCTTTTGCTGCACTCGTAATGCCATTTTTGCGCCTTGGCGGAGCAATACTCGCTATGACAATGGGGTGGGGCGTCATAGGGTTTTTGTGTGTATGGTGGTTTGCTTCCGTTTTTGCTTATTTATTCAAAATTGGGTTGGGTCTTTATGAAGTTTGTTGGCGTAACCTATTCAAACTTATATGGCATTCAGATGAAAAATTTCTGTCACCGCGTAAAGGCCTGTGGAGTTTCGTTTGGAAATCTAACGTGGATTCGACCCTAGCTGCTGGCGTGTCTCATTTGCCAGCACTTTTAGTTATGGCTGTGTTTGGGCCTGCTTTCGTTGCTATTTATAGAATTGCAGAAGAAATTGCGAAGCTTCTTTCGGAGGGTGTTAAGCTTATTGACCAAGCAATCTATCCTGAGCTTGCCCGTATAATCAGTAACAAGCGTGGGGGGCAGATTTTAAAGCTCGTGACAAAGGCTAGCGTTATTTCTTTGAGTGTAGGGTTGTTGCTTTCTTTTGTTATTTTCATAACGGGGCCGTTTATTATGGCGTCCACCCTAGGGGAGGAATATAAAGCCTCGGTTCTGCTTGCTGTAATTCTTGTTTTTGGAGCCGCGCTTTATGCCGCGGTTGCGCCGCTTTTCCCTGTGTTTTATGCGGCAAATAAGCCGGAACGTGCCATTTATGCTCGGCTTGCGGGGCTTGTAGCTTACATTGCTGGCTTCTTTTTCTTGACGCGCCTCGTGGGAGAATATGGAGCTGCAATCGCTGTCGTCGTGGGGTATTTTGTTAGCATGATGGTCGTTGGTATATTGATTAAACACACCATCAACGGATTAAACAAGGAGGCCCGATTGGCGATAGTAAATGATACAAAGTCAAAAGGAGCCTGTGGTGACTGAGAAACCTGTCGTCGCTATATTCGATCTGGATTATACTTTAACGAAGCGCGGGACATGGGGGCGGTTTGTTTGGCGTTCTGTTCAGAATAAACCTCACCTTTGGTTGCCTTTGTTGTTCAGTACTCTTTCCTTTCAAATTCAATATAAATTTGGAAAAATTCCAAGAGGTGCTGTTAAAAAAACGATGATGCGTTGGAGCCTAATGCGTCTGCCGCGAGAGCGCTTAGAGCAAATGGCTGAGGCTTTTGCGAGAGAGACAGTGAAAACAGGATTGCGTCCAGGAGGTATCGCAGCATTGGAGTATCACAGAGATAAAGGGCATCAAATTTTAATTGCGAGCGCGGCAGTTGATTTGGTCGTAGCGCCCATTTGTAAGTATTTAAATATACACGACTTTGTAGCAACTGAAATGGCTTGGGACGAGAGCGGGGCCTTGAAAGAAAATTTTGCGTCCCCAAATTGTTACGGCGAAGCAAAAAGGGATCGAACCTTAAGCTTTCTCAAACAGAGCAAAAAGGAAACATCAACACTTTATTTTTATACTGATAGCAAGGCTGATTTACCGTTACTGAAGGTCGTGGATTGTCCCATTGTGGTTGATCCATCTCCAAAGTTCAAAGAGATCGCTGAAGCCTGTAATATGCGAGTGCAAAATTGGATGGCGTCAAAAGAGGGGTTTGAGGCCGTTTAAGCATTTTGGCATTTTTATCGACTTGAAATGAAACGATATTTTATTTCATGCGTATTGATGAAATGGTTATATAAAGTTTTTGTAAAAGAAAGATGACATGCATACCCCTAGGCAATTAAAAATCGGATTTATTTATAACCATGAAGTGCCGCACCAAGTGGCACATACGGCACCGATTTTAAAAGAAATGTTGGTTCGCCATCCGCATTTAAATATTGATGTCTTGACCTCTACTGAGGATCAAAAGGAACTCGTTTGTTCAGGTTTGGGGCCTGAGTTAAGTCGGAGAACTAACTTTGTTGATCTGGATGTGAGTAAGATTGACAAAGGTATTGTGAGGGCAGCAAATGCTGTCGCGCCAGCACGCCGTGTCTTAGTCTTAAAACACAACCTTGAACTTCTGTCTTCTTATGATGTTTTTGTAGTGCCTGAATCTACGAGTTTGTTATTAAAAACCCAATTTGGCCTAAATCATTTGAAATTTGTACTAACGCATCATGGGGCAGGGGATCGCGCTGTGGCGCAAAAGTCTTCCATACGTGACTTTGATTTCGTCCTTGTTGCTGGCGAGAAAGACGAAAAAAGGCATAAAGAGCACGGCCTAATTCGAGATGGGCATTATGCTATTGCGGGTTACCCTAAATTTGATTTCGTCCCCCATGTTCCAGCTAATCTTGATATGTTTGAAAACGATAATCCAGTTGTGTTGTACAACCCGCACTTTGATCCGCATTTATCTTCTTGGTACGACATGGGCGTTGATGTTTTAGATGCTTTTGCAAAGACGCCTGACATTAACCTAATTTTTGCGCCTCATATCATGTTGTTTGAACGGAAAATGCACACATCGGTTGAACACAAGCGTGTGCGACTTAGGAAAAATTTACCGAAACGCTTCGAAAATTTACCTAACATCCATATAGATTTAGGCTCTGCAAGAAGTGTTGATATGACTTACACGCGGCGTGCCGACATATACATTGGCGATGTGAGTTCACAAATATACGAGTTTTTAGAAAAGCGTAGACCTACGATTTTTCTAAACTCTCATAATGCTGATTGGGCTGGTAACCCGTTCTATACAAATTGGACAACAGGTCCGGTATTGGACAGTGTTGAAAATCTAATTGAAATGGTCCGTCAAGCGAAGGAAACTCACGAAGAGTATTTGCCGGCTCAAAATCAAGCCTTCGAAGATACTTTTGAGTTTTCAGGGGGCAAATCCTCTGTGAAGGCAGCAGATGCTATAGCCGAATTTTTAAATCAGGAGGCGCATTCAGAGCCTTTCGTGGAGGCAGCGCAATAAGCGATAGCCTTCAGGCTCAAGTTAAGGCTGATATCAGTCCTTTAATGTGGCTGAATTTAACAAATATACAGGATAGACGAAAAGCGCATTTCGCGCTAACGGGCGCTCACTATGGTTGATACAGTTGAAAAACCCCAGCACCTTAAGAACCCGAGACGTGCTTTCATTAAAAAGACGGGAAAGAAACTTGTTAGAAAAATAGCGAAGTTTCAATCGGGTCAATCTATTGTGCCGGATACGCCTAAAATTGATAATTCTTATTTTCCGTTTCTGAGTGAATTCACAGACAATTGGAAGACAATACAAGCTGAAGCCTTAGAGGTGTTGAAATACCGTGAGGCTATTCCAGGGTTTCAAGAAATTTCACCGGATCAATACCGTCTTGCAAAAGAGCAAAATTGGAAAACCTTTGTTCTTTTTGGCTTTGGGCAGCGTTTAGAAAAAAATGCGTCCTTAGCCCCCAAAACGGCGCAAATTCTAGAAACTGTGCCTAATCTCCAAACGGCTATGTTCTCAATATTGGCGCCAGGTTACCATATTCCGGCGCATAAAGGTGTCACCAAAGGCATCCTGCGATCCCATATTGGTTTGATAATTCCAAAAGACAGGGAGAAATGCCGTATACGAGTGGAAGATACAATTACGGCTTGGGAAGAGGGTGAGATTTTTGTTTTCGATGACACGTATGAGCATGAAGTCTGGAACGACACGGATGAAGAGCGCGTCATTCTTTTGTTCGATTTTGATAGGCCTATGAAGTTCTGGGGACGTTTTCTAAATAAGTCTTTCTTGCAAGTGATGAAGTTAACAGCATTTTATCAAGATCCAAAAAAGAATCTTCAAACCGCGGAAGACCGTCTTGAGGCTGCAATTCGTCAAGCAGACGCAAATATGGAAGCGATGTCTGAACCTGCCGCTAAGCCGTAATTCAACCTGTTTACTTCAGTTCTATTTTAATGGGACACTACTGAGTATATCAGTCGAGCAAGTGGCAACAGGTTTGAGCCTTCTATTGTTGCGGCATCAGAAATTATTAATTCTTTATGATCTTGCGCAAGAAAGCGAGTGTTCGCGGCAATTTTGGCCGTGCGGTCGAATACTAATAATGTGCCTTCGCCATATTCACTATTTTTAGGAGCTATGATGCCAAATACATCGTCGGACTCCGTCGCTACACTCGCATAGCGTATGGGGAGAGCTGTTGAGAAATTTCGGGCGTTTTTAAACCAATTATATATTGGAACATGGCGTATGGGCGTGTTCAAATATTGAAATGCAGGGGACTGATTGACGGGCATTTCGCCTGAAATTAGCCAAACTGAATCTACACCGAGATTTTCAGCGATTCGTTTTAAAGCTTCTTGTCTTGGAATGTGTCCTCCGCGCTCCCAGTTCGCTACGGTTGGCTGACTTACGCCGCATTTTTCAGCTAAATCGCTTTGTGAAAGCCCTAGACGCTTTCTGTTTTGCTTTATACGAGAATGAAGGTTGGGCATAAATATTTGAATACTGATGTGTGTTTTCAGATTTATAAGTTTAATTTATTTTCAGCTCAAGCGGGTTGTGCACTTAAAGTGCGCTAAAGATAATAAAATATTTCATATATAGGAGGCATTTAGGTGGAATATTCTGAATTTCAGCTAATATGAACACAGCCTGAATTTTCCGAAAAAACAAGATGACAAATATTTTATAAGAAAAACCTATGAGTATTCTTGCAAGATAGCTGCATATGCTTATTTAGAGTTCACGGATGACGACAACAGAAAATTCGGTTATGTGCGCTCCCCCGCATTTATCGAATATTGAACTGAAATTGAAAGAGGATGTTATGAAAGGTGACTATTGCACGCGCGAAGGCGCCGAAAAGTTAAAAGAACAAATTGAAGCTTATTGGGCTGAACGGGGGCATGATGTACGCATCAATCTTGTTCAGGGCGGTTTTTTAGCCTCTATGCGTTCTGCACGTACAGATGTACGATCAAATATGGTTAACGGAGTGCCCGTTAAATCAACAGAGAACTTTGCTTAATATACAAGCGATAGATTTTTATTAAGAGCCGCTTCTGAAACGAAGCGGCTTTTTTTGTATCTGCTCTAGGGCCAAAGGTATATCTCTGAAACGATCAAGGGCGATTGTTGGTCTGAGTTTATGGTGTTTAACTGCAGTGTACCCATATCGCATTAAGATAGTTGGAACGCCGGCATTATGTCCCGCCCTAATGTCTGGATAGCTATCACCGACCATGATTATGTCTTTGGTTCTATTCTGAAGGCCTGCTGCCATATATATATGGCTAGCATGTGGTTTGGATCGCGGTGCCTCGTCACCGCCGACTATGTTCTCAAAAAGCCACGTCATACGGAGGTGTTCCAGTAATGGTCGCGCCAAATAGCCTGGTTTATTTGTGCAAACGACCAATGTTGCCCCGCCGCGACGTAATTGTTTAAGTGTGTCCATGACGCCATGAAAAGGTTGACTATGGTCCGCTATTGTTTCTGCATAACGCGTTAAGAATTGTTTTTGTAGATCTTCCAGTTGCTCTGTCGTCAGGTCAAAACCTGCGCGAGTACAAGCATTGGCGATTAAAGCCCGAGAACCATATCCAACCTCTTGCCGGGCTTTTGCGTAGTGAGTTTTGCCTAGGCCTAATTTTGCAATCATTTCATTCGTCACTCTTACAAGGTCGGGAGCCGTGTCGATTAAGGTGCCATCCAGATCAAAGCATAAAACAAAGTTGGAGTAAGGTTTGTGCCTGTGAAGAGGGTGGGGCATTGGGGTGGTGGCGCGCATAGAGTGAAGAAGCCTATTTCTCTTAAATTATGGGGTGCAGTGTGGCATAACATTCGCTATGCCCAATACCAAATAAACTTAAGGGAATTCATATTATTATGACCTCGTCCAAAAAACGTGCAGCGGTAATTTTAGCGGCTGGTAAGAGTACGCGCATGCGGTCCGTTAAATCAAAGGTTCTGCATCCTGTTGGCCATAGACCGCTTATTGAGTGGGTCGGGGCCTTAGCCGCGAGCGCGAATGTCGAGCGCACAGTTTGCGTTGTTGGAGAAGCTAATCAAGACGTGCGCTCCGCAGCCGAAGCAATGGCTTTTGATATTGCTATACAAGAGCCACAATTAGGTACGGCGCACGCTGTGAATTGCGCAAGAGAGGCTCTTGGTGATTTTGATGGCCAAGTGGTTGTGTTGTATGCTGATACGCCGCTTATACGTGCTGAGACACTTCAAAAAGTGTTTGAAAGATTGGATGATACCGCTGATTTAGTTGTGATGGGGTTCAATGCCGAGGACCCAGCAGCCTATGGGCGGCTGGTTATGCGTGCTGACGATAGTCTTGAGGCAATCGTGGAGGCGCGAGAGTGTTCAGCGGAGCAACTTGAAATCGGTTTGTGTAATAGCGGTGTGATGGCGGGGGACTGTCAATCAATGTTAAAGGCTATTGCTCTGGTCGATGACAACAATGCGAAGGGGGAATTCTATTTAACCGACATTGTCGAAATCATGAACAATGACGGCAAACGATCTGAGGTCGTTATTGCAGAAGAGGCGGAGGTGTTAGGCGTGAATAACCGTCGAGACCTTGCTAACGCAGAAGCTGCTTTTCAAGATGTCATGCGAGAAAGAGCGCTTGAGAACGGGGTTAGCTTAAAACATCCTGAGAGTGTCTATTTTGCCTATGACACGATTATAGAGTCTGACGTCACCGTCGACGCAAATGTCGTTTTTGGGCCTGGGGCTATTGTTCGTTCACATGCTGTCATTCATAGTTTTTGTCATATTGAAGGAGCTGAAATCGGTAATGGCGCCCAGATTGGTCCTTTTGCACGTTTACGCCCAGGTACTATTTTGGGTGAAGAAACAAAGGTCGGTAACTTTGTTGAAACAAAAAAGACAAGGTTAGGTAAAGGCAGTAAAATCAATCATTTGTCGTATATTGGTGATGCAGATTTAGGGGCAGGCGTTAATGTCGGTGCAGGGACTATAACCTGTAACTATGATGGCTTCGATAAGCATAAGACCACTATAAAAGATGGCGCCTTTATTGGAACCAATTCTTCTTTGGTGGCGCCAGTCACAATCGGTGAGGGGGCTTATTTGGGGTCAGGTGGTGTCATTACAAATGATGTCCCAGACAATGCTCTTGCTGTTGCTCGTGCTAAGCAAAGTATAAAAGAGGGGTGGGCTGAACGATATAGAGCGGCAAAAGCCAAGCGCAAAGCTACCTCTCAAAACGCTTCGAAGGGCTAGTCATGAACGTAGCAAAAGAAAATGCAGCCATTGCAGCTTTGGAATTTGTCCGAGATGGTATGATATTAGGGTTGGGATCAGGTTCTACGGCCGAGATTTTTATCGACCAACTTGGCGAACGCGTTGCAGGCGGGTTGAAAATCCAAGGTATTCCTACTTCAGCACGTACAGCTGAATGTGCGATTGAAGCAGGTATCCCATTAGTGGACGCTGACAAGGTTGAGAAGATTGATTTGACGGTCGATGGAGCAGATGAAGTTGACCCTGCGTTTTCACTTATTAAAGGTGGGGGTGCCTGCTTGTTACGTGAAAAAATAATTGCTCACGCGTCTTCGAAAATGGTTGTCATTGTAGATAACGCAAAACTGGTTGATACGCTTGGCGCCTTTCCTTTGCCGATTGAAGTTGATCCTTTTGCAATGGCGCTTACGGCAGAGAAAATTTATCAAGCCTTAAAGGACACGGGGTGCCGGGAGGCACAAACTGTATTGCGTCAAGCCAAGGATAAAAGTGGTCCTCTTGTAACGGATGGTGGTCATTGGATTTTAGATAGTAAATGTGAATTGATCCCATCCCCCGTTGAAACAGCGCGAGCGCTCTCTCAGATTCCGGGCGTTATGGAGCATGGTCTATTTATTGATTTGGCAGACGTCATCATTGTCGGTGAGGTGGATCACGCTAAGGTGATGGAGCTATCTCGCGATTAAATTATGCAGCCCCTGTTTTTTGGCAGTGTGTCACTTATATAATGGGCCAATTTTGAATGTTTTATAAGGTTTGATCATGAGCGATTACGATTTCGATTTATTTGTTATTGGTGCCGGTTCTGGCGGAGTAAGATCTGGCAGACTTGCGGCACAATTGGGTAAAAAAGTCGGCGTTGCGGAAGAGAGCCTGCCAGGTGGAACTTGTGTAGTCCGTGGGTGCGTACCCAAAAAGTTCTTAGTATATGGTGCTGACTTTGGCGGCGCGATTAAAGACGCCCAGAAATATGGGTGGACTGTCGGGGAAACTCGGTTTGATTGGCCTGTTCTACGAGATTCTATTCAAAAAGAAGTGGCTCGTTTGTCTGGTATATATTCTACGATTTTAGAAAAAAACGGCGCCGAAGTCTTTCGCGAAAGAGCTGAATTTGTTGATGAACATACAGTACGTTTGGCGACAAGCGGGAAAACAGTAACTGCGGAAACGATTTTAATCGCAGTGGGTGGTCGACCTTGGGCTCCTGAAATACCTGGTATTGAGCATGCTATTGTTTCAGATGATGCGTTTACGCTTGAAACACTCCCTGAGCGTGTTCTTGTTATTGGTGGGGGTTATATTGCGTGTGAGTTTGCAGGAATTTACGCTGGATTAGGCTGTAAAACAACTCAGGTATATCGTGGAGGCAGACTCTTAAACGGTTTTGACGCAGAGGTGCGCGACGAAGCTGGGGTCGTTCAAGAGCAAAACGGAGTGAGCGTTAAGTTTAATTTGTCGCCTACTGAAATCAAGAAAACATCTGGTGGCTATATTGTGACGTTTGATGACGGTTCTAAAATTGGTACGGATGTCGTCTTTATGGCTACAGGGCGAAAGCCGCACACTAAGGGATTGGGGCTTGAAAATGCGGGAGTGGATGTTGATGAGCACGGCGCCGTAAAGGTCGATAAATACTCTAAAACATCTCAGGATAATATCTATGCTGTTGGTGACGTGACAAACCGCGTGAATTTAACACCAGTTGCAATTCGCGAAGGTATGGCCTTTATCGAAACTGTCTTTAAAGACAATGCGACGGCTTATGATCACACTCAGATTGCTAGCGCGGTCTTCACACGGCCACCTATTGGTGTCGTTGGGGTGACAGAGAGTGAAGCACGTAAAATGCATGGTGATGATATCACCGTCTATACGACTCATTTTCGGCCAATGAAGAATGTCCTCGCAGAGAAACCTCAAAAAGTATTTATGAAGCTAATTACGCAAGGAAAGCAAGAAACTGTGATTGGTATCCATATTGTAGGTGATGACAGTGCGGAAATGATTCAGCCTTTAGGAATTTGCGTCAAAGCAGGACTGACGAAAGCAGATTTTGATGCCACATGTGCCGTGCACCCTACTATTTCAGAGGAAATTGTCACATTGAAGCCGCGCGAAATTAATAAAACGACCGTTGTCACTTAAAGGTCTTAAACGAATTTATTAGCCTTAATGAAAGTTTAAGCCCCTGTTTTTTAAAATAGGGGCTTAAAAGCTATTTGTGGCTGTTATACAGGGCTGACACAGGGGCGATTCGTTTATAGCAAGGTAAAAACCACAGGGGTTGCTGTGTATTCAGTGTGAGTCTGGCTTTAAACTGACGGAAGGTACCGATTAATGACGGCGAATAATGATCAATTTTCACCTGATATGGTTGCAGATGACGAGCCATTAACTCCATTTGATGTCCGCGACAGTTCGGGGCGACAAGGATTATTGAAGCTTGCAATCGGTATGATGATCTTACTGGCGATTGCTTTTGCGATATTGAAAATTTATCATCCAGAAGGTAGCCGTGATAGAAATGAAGCACCTCGCATAACGGCCGAGAATACACCGTTCAAGGTAGTACCCGATGATCGCGAAGGCCTCCAAGTGCCA
Source organism: Litorimonas taeanensis (assembly GCF_003634015.1). Taxonomy (NCBI): domain Bacteria; kingdom Pseudomonadati; phylum Pseudomonadota; class Alphaproteobacteria; order Maricaulales; family Robiginitomaculaceae; genus Litorimonas; species Litorimonas taeanensis. Next base: position 917,676 of record NZ_RBII01000001.1, on the reverse strand, counting down.
GACCAAGATCGTAAGGTGTTTGATGTCATGGATGGAAGTGCGCCTGACACAGATGTGTCTAATATTACCTCGCCAGAAGAGCCTGTAACAATTCCCCAGCGTGATCCGAATGCCGCCAACATCCAAGTTGATCCTCCGGTGACTCCTTCTAGGGATACATTTCGCTCTGAACCCGTTCCAGATGTTAGCCGCCCAAATCCCGTACCTGCGGTAACTCAACCCACAAGACCTGCAATAGCGACAGGTGGCAGCGAGTATGTGGTGCAGGTGGCGTCAGTTAGGTCTCAGGCGGATGCAAATGCTGTGTGGGCTAAGTTAGAGTCCCAGTTCTCTGACGTTTTGGGAACAGGGCTTTATGCCGATATCAAACGTGTCGACCTTGCCGAAAAAGGGATTTATTATCGAACTCGCGTGGCGGGATTAGCAGATAAGTCGTCTGCAAATATTTTATGTCAAACTTTTAAGGCCTCCAATCAAGCCTGTTACGTGACAAAGCGTTAAGTGGCAGAGTTAGCCGTTATTTTAGGGCTTTCAGGCCCTGTTTTGACCGAAAGTGAGCGTGCGTTTTTTCGCGATGCCAATCCATGGGCATTTATTCTTTTTGCGCGAAACATCGAAACGCCAAAGCAGGTAAAGAAGCTCTGTGAGGATATTCGTGGCTGCGTTGGAAGAGACTGCCTAATCTTTGTGGATCAGGAAGGTGGTCGGGTACAAAGGTTAAAAACCCCGCACTGGCCGCTTTATCCTGCAGCCTCGAAATTTGGGGAGCTATATACCATTTCTCCGCATTTGGGACGACGGGCGAGCTATCTTGCCTACAGATTGATTGCTGATGATTTACGAGCTGTAGGTATTACAGCAGATTGCGCACCAGTTTTGGATTTGCCTCAAGCTGATGCCGATCCCATTATCTCAGATAGAGCTTTTTCTCAAGAAATTGACCCTGCCATTGATATGGCAAATTCTTGTATGGCGGGTTTGATGAATGGCGGCATTGCTCCAGTTATAAAACATATACCAGGGCATGGCCGTGCTACAGTAGATAGTCATAAAGCATTACCAGTAATTTCTACGTCTCGTGAACTGCTAGAAAAGACGGATTTTAAGACCTTTCAGGCTCTCAAAGATGCACCAATGGCTATGACTGCACATGCAGTCTATACATCACATTCGTCTACAGCTGTTACAGTCTCTAAATCAGCTTTAAAGTCGTTGATTCGAGACGCTATTGGTTTTGATGGTTTAGTGATGAGTGATGATCTGGACATGAAAGCTTTGAAGGGGACGTTAACCCGTAAGACGGAACGTGCATTAGCCGCGGGCTGTGATGTTGCTCTACAGTGTTCGGGTGTACTGCCTGATATGGTAGAAGTTGTCAAAGGTGCAAAAAATCTTGAGGGTAAGGCTAAATCTCGCGCTGCTATTGCTGACTATTGCGCTGGAATGCCCCTATTGTTTGAACGTGACGAAGCTGAGCGTGAATTCAGTCTTTTGATGAAGCAGGTTCTGTAGTGGCTGAGGACTTTCAAGAAGACCTTGCTTTTGAAGCGGCTAATGAAGCCTCTGATGAGGGGGAAGCGCTCATTCTCGACATTGATGGCTATGAGGGGCCACTCCATTTGCTATTGGAGCTTGCTCGTAAGCAAAAAGTTGATCTAGCCCGCTTGTCTATTTTGGAATTGGCAGAGCAATATATTGCTTTCATTAAATCTGCACAGGACCTACGAATTGAGTTGGCTGCAGATTATTTGGTAATGGCCGCATGGTTGGCTTATTTAAAGTCGAAATTAATTTTACCAAAAGATGACCAAGGGGAGGTGCCTCTAGAAGTCGAAGAACTTGCTGCGCATTTTGCTTTTAGATTGGAGAGGCTGGCGGCGATGCGTTCAGCGGCGGAAGGCTTGTTTCGATTGCCTGTTATTGGTCAAGCTGTCCATAAACGCGGCATGCCCGAGGGATTGAGGTCTCGAACATCGCCTCTCTATGAAGCAGAAGTTTTCGATTTACTCTCAGCTTACGGCAAATCCCGCTCTCGCTCCGCCTTTAAAAATCATAAGTTGCCAAAACCAAAGGTTCTGAGCTTAGAAGACGCTCGTGCTAGGTTAAGGCGTGCTTTGCAAAATGCCGGTGGTGATATTGATGAATGGACTGCCCTTGAGGGCTTGCTTCCGCAAACTACCGAGCTTGGAACCGATGTGCCTTCAGCTTCTATAAAAGCTAGTTCTCTACTAGCCAGTTTAGAACTGGCCAAAGAAGGGGATATTGAACTTAGACAGAGCGGTGTTTTTACTCCGATTTTCGTCCGTAGCCGAAAGGAAAAGGCCTGATGTCCAATACTTCTAACCGTGTAGATCAGGCTAATGCTGCGATTGAGAAAGATGTGGTGCGTTTGTCTGACCGTCTGAAAACTCCGCCAGAAGCGGAAGCTATTGATAAAGATTTACGCTTGCTCGAGGCTCTTTTATTTGCTGCGATGGAGCCAATTGATACGCAAACATTACGAGAGCGAATGCCTGAGGACGCGGATGTCGGCGCTCTGCTTGCCCGGTTGACGCGCGATTATGCAGGGCGAGGGGTTAATCTGGTCCGTGTTGCTGATAAATGGCGGTTTCAAACCGCACCTGATTTGGAGCAAAGTCTAACCGATGTAAAAGAGGCCCCTAGAAAGCTTTCAAACGCAGCATTAGAAACTCTTGCTATCATAGCTTATCACCAGCCGGTTACGCGGGCGGAAATTGAAGATGTTAGAGGTGTTGCTGTTAGTAAGGGGACAATTGACGTTTTGATGGAGTTGTCTTGGGTTCGATTGAGAGGGCGTCGTCGTACCCCTGGTCGCCCAGTAACATATGGGACAACAGATGGGTTTTTGGCACATTTCAACTTAGAGACAATTGCTGACCTACCAGGACGAGATGACCTGAAGGCGGCTGGACTTCTTGACCCGAGACTGCCGAAAGATTTTGAAATGCCAGAGCCAATGATGATGGACGAGTTGGCAAATGATGAAGACCCCATGGAAATGGAAACAGAAGATCCGAATTTCTTTGAAGATTTTTTGGATGAAGGTGAAACAGACTAACTGACTATATTTAAGACGTGTATTGCCTCTAGGCTAACATCGTCTTAGGTAGATTTAGGATTTAAGGAAGAGACTATGGCTATTGGACCTTGGCAAATTGCTATTATACTTGTTCTTGCTGTGCTTGTTTTTGGTGGGCGTGGTAAAATTAGCTCTATCATGGGGGACATGGGTAAGGGAATTACAAGTTTCAAAAGGGGCTTAAAAGATGGTGCTGATGATGTATCAGACGCTGTTGATGACGCTATAGACGTAACGCCCAAAAAAGAAAAAGCGACTAAAAAATAAGGCCTTAAGCCTGAAAGTTTTAGTGGTCGTTTAAAGGGAATCTCATGCTCCCGCAGCTTGGTTTTGCAGAAATCATTGTCTTATCTTTGTTGGCAATCATCGTTGTCGGGCCAAAAGACTTGCCTAAGTTAATGAGAAAAATTGGCCAGTTTATGCATAAGATTAGGTCTATGGGCCAAGAGTTTAAAGATGCATTTGATGAAATGGGTGCCGAAGATGAAATCGCTGAGATGCGTAAAGAAATTGCCGAGCTTCGTAAAATGGGATCAATAGAACATTTGGCCGGTGATATAAAATCTGAAATGCAAGACCTTAATCGAGACCTCAGAGGCGCAGTTGGGGAAGGGACTTCAGAAAGTAACACTCAATCTTCATCTGACAGTGGTGACGGTGTTGATGAACCTAAACGCAAGGAGCCCTCTAGTGGCGGGGCTTAACGCTATAGAGAGTAAAGCGAGCACTCGTGAGGATGATGTGGACGAGAGCCGCGCGCCGCTTATGGATCATCTTATTGAACTCCGTTCGCGTTTAATCAAGTGCGTGTTAGGATTAGTTCTAGGCTGTTTAGTATGCATTCCTTTTTTGGATCAAATTCAACAGCTTTTAATGTATCCATTTTACACAGGATTGGACCGATATAATAAGGACTTGATGGCAGCGGGTGAGGCGGCTTTGGATTCAGGTTTGATTGCGACGCAGCCGCTAGAGACTTTCTTTGTACGTATCAAGATATGTATATTTGGCGGTATTGTTTTGAGTTTTCCGATCCTTGCCTATCAACTTTACCGATTTGTGGCGCCTGGTTTGTACAAAAATGAAAAACGGGCTTTTTTACCCTATCTCTTTGCGTCTCCTGTTTTGTTTATGGTTGGTGCTTCATTAGTCTTCTTTTTCGTGTTCCCCTATGTGATGGAATTTGCCTTCAATCAGCAGGCCATTGGTGATACGGATAAGGTTGAACTTCTCACTAAAATTAGCGATTACTTGAAACTCGCAACAACACTGTTTTTAGCGTTTGGTTTATCCTTTCAATTGCCAGTTATTTTATCCTTACTGGGGCGTGCAGGAATAGTCAGCGCTTCGGCTTTGAAATCGGCACGGAAATACGCCTTATTTGGAATTGCTGTCTTCGCGGCTTTTGTTACGCCTCCAGACCCAATTACCCAGCTAGTCTTAGGGGCTGCTATATATTTGTTGTACGAGATTTCGATATTTTCTGTTGGAATATTAGAGAAATCCCCTGCTGATGCAGATGCGTAATGCACTAAGAGATAGGTCTGCAACACTTTTTTAACCCTGTTCGGTGATAATAGCTCAGTTTTATAAATGGGGCTTGCAATGCGTAAATTAGTTTTACCAATCGTGACGATAACTTTAGCTTTATCTGGAGTTAGCGCTTTAGCTCAGGTGTCCAGTAGTGATGATGATAGATTTAAACCTCGTGTTTATGGGAGCTTGTCAGTAAATGGCGGAAATGTAGCCGTTGTCCACGCACAGCATGCTCCTGTCCAACAGGGAACAGCCATCAGTAATGAGCAACAAAGCGTTATTGATGAAGCAAGGCGTGTCCAAACGTATCAAAGCTATACGCGTGGTGATGTCCAATATTCGCATTCTGATACACCTGTACCAACGACAGCGACATCGATCGTAGATACTACGGTTATCCACAATGTCGTAAAGGGTGACACGCTCTATAATATCTCAAAACGATACAATATCAGCATTCAGGATATACAAGAGGCAAATGGCATACAGGGGAGCGCCATCGCTTTAGGACAGTCTTTAATTCTGCCAACGCAAGTGAAGGTTTCATCAACATATCTATCACCTACTCAGCCAGTTATATCTAACACGCCATATGCTAATGGCTCGGTCATGCGTGTTGTACAGCCTGTAGGTGTTCAAACATCGTCTATTTATGCCGTACTGCCTAAGGATACGCTTTATGGTATTGCGCGTAGAACCTGCACAAGTGTTGACGATATCGTTTCGACAAACGGAATTGGTGACAAAGATAATTTGAAACCCGGGCAAAAACTCCTTTTACCTCAAGGACATTGTTTAACGCGTTAGCTCTACACATAGATTGACTGAGTTTTGGGGCTGCAATCACAAAATTGCGGCCCCTTTTCGTTGCAATCATTCATATCCTGCCTATATAGGCCGTTATGTAAACGCGTCACAAATGACGTCTAGGATATTGGGGAGCGTATATGTTCGCTTTGATTATGCAGTCTGCAACTCCTGTTGGCGCGGGTGGCCTCGCAATGCAGATTATGCCGTTTCTTTTAATCGGCCTTATTTTTTATTTTCTTATCATAAGACCGCAAAACCAACGGGTGAAAGCCCACCGTCAACTTCTCTCTGAAATTATGCGCGGTGATACCGTTGTCACAAATGGCGGTTTAATTGGTAAGGTTAAAAAGGTTGCTGATGAAGAACTTACAGTAACATTTGGTGATACTGATATCAAAGTTGTTCGAACAATGATTGCAGATGTTCGCAACCGAAGCGTTGCAGCAAATGACGCTTCAACAAAAAAGAAATAACTCTTATTACGCCGTCAAATAATTGACGGTGTTTTTGTCTTAGGCTTAAACATGCTATTTTTCTCCCGCTGGAAAATTACCTTTATTTTAGGGGCCGTTTTATTCGGTCTTTTATTTGCTCTTCCAAACGCTGTGCCTGCTGATGTGAGGGCTAAATTACCGTCGCCTATGCAAAGGACGTTGAATTTAGGGCTCGATTTGCAGGGCGGGGCACATATGCTCCTTGAGGTCGACTTAACGAGTGTGTTGGAACAAGCTCTTGACAATGAACGAGAAAATGTCCGTCAGGGATTTTCTGATGCGGGGCGCATTCGTACAGAATTTATTCGAGTTGAGAACAATGCAGTAGTGGGCAGATTGCGCGACGCTGCTGATATGACAAAAGCGTTAGAAGTTCTGCGAAGCCAGTCTCAATTGGTTGATCCGGGCGGTTTAAGCCAAGATCGTACGACGCTGGTTGAACAAAATGGCGATAAAGGTTTTCGCGTCTCAATTACTCAGGCTAATATTGAGGAAATCCAACGGCGGACTATTGCGCAATCTATTGAAGTTTTGCGTAAACGGATTGACCCGACTGGCACGACAGAAATGACGTTAGCGAGAGAAGGTGATAGCCGAATTTTACTTCAAGTGCCGGGGGCGAAAAATATTGATGAAATTAAGAGCCGTATTAATAAAACAGCTAATCTCTCATTCCACCTTGTTCGCAAAGACTCTGAGAATGCTGCGGCACTACGCGCGGCCATTGACGGCCGTTTGCCACCAGGTGCGGCGTATTTCCCAATGGAAGATGGTAGTACGGGCCTTATTGTCGATAAACGTACACGTATTACAGGTGAATGTTTGAAATCTTCCTCAGAAGGTCTTCATCCAACAGGCAATTACCCAATAGTGAATTTTAGTTTCAATATTCGGTGTGCAACATTGTTCGGTGATCTGACGTTAAAGAATATTGGTCAGCGTTTTGCTGTTGTCTTGGATAATGAGATAATTACTGCACCAAATATTCAGAGTGCTATTCCGTCCGGTAATGGTTTTATCGAAGGTAGCTTTACAATCGATAGCGCGCGCGAATTGTCTCTCTTATTGAATGCGGGTGCATTACCGGCCAAGCTGATAATTGTAGAGGAGCGGACTGTAGGGCCAGGATTGGGGCAAGACTCTATCAATGCAGGTAAAATTGCTTCATTTATCGGTCTGGCTGGCGTGGCTGTGTTTATGTGGCTATCTTATGGTTTAAGGTTTGGAACAATTGCTAACATTGCCTTGACGGTGAATATCATTCTGATTGCTGCGGCTTTGTCATTGTTTGGTTCAACGCTGACACTACCAGGTATTGCTGGAATTATTTTGACGATTGGTATGGCGGTTGATGCGAATGTATTGATATTTGAACGCATTCGAGAGGAAAGCTATATTGGACGTCCACCAGTTAATGCAATTGAAACAGGTTATCGTCGTTCAGTTGCCCCAATTTTGGACGCGAACATCACGACCTTAATTGCCGCTGTAACACTTTATTTTGTCGGTTCAGGACCAATTCGCGGCTTTGCGGTTACATTGGCAATTGGGATTATCATGAGCGTCTTTACGGCGGTCGTCTTCGCACGTTTGTTAACGGCGACGTGGCTTCGACGCTCACGTCCTAAAACACTACCGATTTAAGAGGGAACTGGACAATGAAAGATATTTCTCTCGTTCGATTTTTGCCAAAGGAACCAAAGGTTCCTTTCATCAACCTGCGTATGATTGCAGGTGCTTTGAGTGTATTAGCGATTATAGCTTCCATATTCCTCTTTACGACACGAGGGCTTAATTACGGTATTGATTTCACAGGCGGCACCGTCATTGAAATTGATACTGGAGGCGAGCCTGACCTTGCGGAAATTCGCTCTGTAATGGCAGATGCGGGTTTCCCTGGTGCCACTGTACAAGGGATTGCGCCGTCAACAACAGCCATTAAGCCGCACGACCTTGTTCGTATTGGTATTCCGCTTCAGCCCGAAAGTGATGAAACCGGAGCCACCGCACAACAAGAGGCTATGCAAAAAGCGCAAGCGGCCCTTGTTGAAAACATAGAGGGCTTTGTTGTGCCTGATGGCATTCGCAGTCAAGAATCTGTGGGGTCGCAAGTGTCCGGAGAACTGAGGACAAAGGGGGCTTTGGCTGTTGGTCTCGCCTTATTCATGGTGTTGGCTTATATCTGGTTTCGATTTGAATGGCAGTTCGGACTTGGCGCTGTTCTGGCTCTATTTCATGATGTGATATTAACCATTGGGATTTTCAGCCTTACTCAAATTGAGTTTAACCTTTCGATTATCGCAGCAATTTTGACGATTGTTGGTTATTCTCTTAACGACACAGTTATCGTTTACGACCGTGTTCGAGAGAATCTGAGAAAATATAAGAAAATGCCAATGCCAGATGTATTGAACTTGTCCATCAATGATACGTTAAGCCGTACGATTTTGACATCATTTACAACATTACTAGCCCTATTCGCTCTATACTTCTTAGGGGGAGACGGATTGCGTGGCTTCTCATTTGCTATGATTTGGGGCGTTTTTGTTGGGACGTACTCATCAATCTTTGTTGCGTCGCCTTTGTTGATTTTACTAAATTTGAAACGCGGTGTGAATACTGGGAACGCGCAAGAGGCTTGAAGATAAGTAAGGCGATTAAAGCCGCTTTATTCCTTTTGGAGTAATAGCTAGAATAGCTCGTCCTCGTAACATTTCTTGTTGGACGGGCCCTATTTTAAGAGAGCTAGTGGAGATTGGGTTGTCACCTTTGAACCAGAGTTCACTCTCGCCGATTGTTTCTAGCCTTTTCACTATACATCCGAGACGAGGGTGATTTATAACAAAAATAAGCCCCGCTCTTATAGAGCGGGGCTTTATTATTACAATATAGTCGCCATTGCAGAGCGTGGGAGACATACTATCTCCCTCAACCTTAATGGCGGAAAGCATAATAACTTACAGATCAGGTTCGACCACTTCGACATTCGGCGCATATGGCGTTGTTACCTTCTTAGTTTTCACGCCTTTCATGTCCCAGAACATTTCTGCAAATTCGTTGCAAAGCTCAACAAGTTTAAGTCCATCTTCACGATGCAAGTCTTGCTTACAGGCTGATCCAGCCATCATAATTTTATGGGCAAGTTCGTGAGCGCCGGGGTGTTTGACCAAGTGGTCACCCTTCATGAAGTCACCCCAAATAATGCGCGTTTGATGTTTTGTGTTTTCAGCCATTTCTTCTTTTTTGGCTGTATTACGAGCAGCTTGCATTGCAAAAGCTGTCTCCGAGAGACCCTTGTCTTTTAAGCTAAGAAGAATGTCCATCTGGCGAAGTGTTGAAACTGCGTAATACGTGACAATACGGGCATCGTAAATACCGCAGGGGATATCACAATGGGCCGAAGCTGAATCGATATGGTTGTCAAATTTGGAAAGTAAAGTGTGTAACATTATTGGGTCTCCTTAAGACTTTTTCCGAAGCATTTTAACGGCAACAAATCCAGCAGTTGCAATAATGGCAAGGGTGATCAGCCCATGTGTTGGACTGGATAGGAAGTGAACAATCGATTCCATTGTGGTCATATGCACATGACCGCCATCTGCGAGGGCAGGTGTTGCGATTGCCGCTAAAGCGGATGAAACTGTGATAGTTTTAAGTTTCTGTTTCATGAAAATATCTCTCTTTTTAAAGGCGCAATATTTGCTGTTAATATTTAGTCCCTTGTGGAGACTATGCTGATTAGATTTTGACCACAAGGGGCAGACAGTTTACTTACGCGTTAAACATAAAGAGGTTGGATAAATTTTTGCTTTTCTCTCTACATCAAGACGTGATTGCTCGATTGGAACAGGCTGATCCCGATAGATACAGATCGTCTTTATTCGCTGAACCTGGTGTTCGAGAGCGATTGATTCTTCTTTATGCCTTTCATTTGGAACTTGCGAGAATTCCAGAATTAGTCAGCGAACCTATGATAGGGCAAATACGTTATCAGTGGTGGCGCGACGTAATTACGGAAATCTACGAGACTGAGACGGTCAGAAAACATGAGATTACTACACCGCTGCGGGCCTTGTTTTTAGAATTTGATATTCCTCGATATTGGGTGGATCAGTTAATAGATGGTCGTGAACGTGACATAGACCCACGGCCATTCAGCAGTTTATCTGATGCGCAAGATTACTGCGCGAAAACATCTGGTGTTCTTATGAAAATAGCGGTGAAGCTGTGCGGTGTTGATCCGCAAGCAGCCGTAGAGACAATGGGGACCGCTTGGGGCTTAACAGGGCTCGCCAGAGGGTATGGGTTTTATCACGAAACTATGTTGCGTGAAGTGACTTATGAGAGACTGTGTGCGCAAGCCGAGAAGACCTATAAACAGGGGCGGTCTGAATTAAAGACGTTAGAAGCGATAGCTTTCCCTGCCATAGCTTATGCGTCTTTGATTGGCCCATATATAGCAAAACTTACCCATGAGAAATATGATCCTAAAACCCAATCTATATCCTATCTGGCTTTTACAAAACAAATTCGCTTGCTTAAGGCTGTGCTTAGCGGCAGAGTTTGAGTGTGCAGACGGCCCATGACAAAATAGAGAGTTTATCAAGAAACCAATTTTTGACGTTAGTGAACTGCGGAATGGACGTAAAAAGTTCTTTTTTGTCGTCATTGGATTTGTTTCGAGATGATTCTGAGTGGAATGGGTGGGCTTTGAAAGCGCTTTTTGCCCTAGCTATTGGCCATATCCTCTCAGGCGTTATATTCTTCTTTGCCCATAATTGGTTCGATCTCGCCGATATGTATAAATTCTCAATTGTTGGTGTCGGGTTTATATTAAGTCTAACCGCATGGTTGCACTTTAATCTTGATGGTAAAATTCCTCAAGCTCTAGGTATTGTTTCAACCGTTTTGGTAGGGGTTTTCCTCGCAATATTTGGGCAAGTTTATCAGACACCAGCCTTAATTTACACGCCGTTTGCTCTTTGGGCGACTTTTACACTGCCGTTTGCAGCCCTGTCTCGAAATTTAGCCCATTGGACCGTATGGCTAGTTATAGCATTAACTGCGATTTTTTCATATGCAGAAACTGGGTTAAGGCTTGTAGGGCAAGAAACTAAAGCAGAGCTGTTTATCGCCACTATCGCATTTCTAGTTTTTGTTATGCGTGTTGTTTTCGATAAGTTTTTACGGCCAGGGCGTGATTGGGCAAGTGCCCTTTGGTTCCGGGTTTTATACACCGCGGTTTTTGGAGCCGTAGTGATTTATGGATTTACTACAACATTTTGGGGGCAATCCACTTTTGTATCAACTATTCTATCTTTATCTTACTTATCTCTCGTTTGTTTCAAGTTAATCTACCTTTATGGGACTAGATCTAGCCTCGCCGAGTTGTGTCTCTCCACCTTCATTGGTTTTGTAATTTTTGTTCAAATATTCTTCCGAGTTCTATTGGAATTTGATTTATTTGGAGGGGTTATTGGAATATTTCTTATGTTTCTTGGAACGGTAGGCCTCGTTATAGGCATGGCTATACTATTTAAGCATTTCGCTTCTGTGTTGAAAGCGTCGTATCCAACCCATCATAAGATATCTGGAAATAGATTAGAGAAAAACGTGTCTTGGAATCATATAAGCCCCTTCTTATCAAATGAAGGTATTGCTAACCTACAATACGCGTTGCACACCAAAGAGGATGAGGCGCCGTGGTATGTAGAGCTTTTTTTGGCGATTGCAGGTGTTGTGGCTGCCCTATTTGGTATAGTGTTCTTAGGTGTATTCTTAGCCTTAGTTTTTAGCAGGATAAGGCCTGAAGGTGGCCCTCTCTTATTATGTGGCGGAAACATTTTCTTGCTCGCTCTCTTTATGAGGCGAAAGATAAAGAGTCCTTTCACAAGACACTTTTTTAATACTCTTCTTGTTGTTGGTTTTTCTGCTATCCTTTTCGGTATAGGGTTTTTAACGCATAATACAGACGTGGTTTTGTGGACGGCAATGGCACTCAGTGGACTTGCCTTATTGTCTATAAAAGATCGTATAATTGAGTTTTTTACCGCTGGAATTTTTATCGGATGCGTGGGGTTCGAATTATTCCATCATTTTGATAACCGGCTAGCAGAAATAGCATTTCTTACTGTATCGAGTTTAGCAGGTACTTTTTTACTAACTCGCCCCTTGTTCGGCCGTTATTTTGCTTCTGCCGGCACAGCCTTTTTGATAGCCCCTGCATTATTAGGGGTCGCACTTATTCACACTAATAGAATCGAAACCTTGGTTGGTGAGGATGTTTTTTCTGACATTGGATGGGACATAAAAGGTGTAAGTCTGATTTTAATCGCTTTCATCATGTTTTGGTTAAACAAAGATAAGGGTAATATAAGTAAATGGCGACCACCGCTATTGGTGTTGGGGCCTTTAATTTTCGCAATGGCATTATTACCATTTGGCGGCGCTTCTGCACTTCTATTGGTGCTTTTAGGATACATTGTGGGGTCTCGCACTCTTGCAATAATTGGTGTGCTGGGACAAATTTATTTTCTTTATATGTTGTATTACGACCTTAGTTTGAGCTTAGGTGTTAAGTCCTATCTGTTGTTGGGGGTGGGCTTTACATTCCTCATGATATATCTTTTCGCTGATAAGATATCTGCTCGTGAGCGCTATTTATGACGTGGCTGCGCTATCTCATTATCGCATTTACGGGTGTAATTATCGTAGCATTGTTAAGCTCACAAATTTACTCGTTAGAGCAGCTGCGAGCCAATGGTAGGATAGTCTTGTTGGAGTTACGCCCTGTTGACCCAAGAGCCTTGATGATGGGTGATTATATGGCACTGCAATATGCTCAAGACCGCTCAGAAAACATCCCTCAAGATAAATTAGAACCTCAAGGCACACTAATCTTTACTGATAAAGAAGGAGTCGGTGAATTTCTAAGGGTAGGGGATGTTACGACTTCTGACGAGGAGTATAAAATCGCCTATATTAAAGAGCGGTTTGGTATCAATATTGGCAGCCCAAGATTTTATTTTGAAAATGGAACGGCGCAAGATTATGTCTCTGCACGATACGGTGTCTTCAAGGTTGATGAAACGGGGCGAGCGATATTAGTTGGTTTGGCCGATGAGAATAAGAATATAATAAACCCCAAACGATAAGGCCTTAGCTTGCAAGGCCATCTTTCACCCATACATTTATATCTCTGAGAGCTCGCTTAGCCATTAAGCCTTTACGGTGACGTGTTTTATCTTTGCCGCGCAAGCGCTTACCATCAGGAGATTTGTAAATAATTTCTTCTTCCATGGGGGGGAACAAACCAAAGTTTACATTCATTGGTTGAAATTTAGCTTTTGGACCGTCCATGAAACCGCCTGTTACATGTTCCATTAAAGCGCCTAATGCGGTGGTTCGGGGTGGTTTTATATCTGTTTGACCCAATGCTTGTGCGGCGGCAAGGCGGCCCGCGATAAGTCCTAAAGCGGACGATTCCACATAGCCTTCAACGCCCATAATTTGACCGGCGAAACGTAGGTCAGGTCTGACTTTCAGTTGGAGCTGATCGTTGAGTAATTTCGGAGAGTTGATGAAGGTGTTTCTATGAATTCCGCCTAATCGGGCAAATACAGCTTTCTCTAACCCGGGGATGGTTTTTAAGATTTCAGTTTGTGCCCCATACTTCATTTTCGTTTGGAAACCAACCATATTGTAAAGTGTGCCAAGGGCATTATCTTGCCTTAGCTGAACAATGGCATGAGCTTTTACTGTTGGATTATGAGGATTTGTTAGACCGACAGGCTTCATTGGTCCCCAGCGCAAAGTTTCTGCTCCACGAGACGCCATGACTTCTATAGGGAGGCAACTCTCGAAATAAGGTGTGTCTTTTTCAAAGTCTTTAAATTCAGTTTGTTCAGAAGAGACAAGGGCTTCGATAAAGGTTTCATATTGCTCTTTATCAAGCGGACAATTGATATAGTCGGCTCCGTCTCCACCAGGGCCTTTTTTGTCATATCGGGACTGCATCCAAGCAATATCAAAATTGATGCTGTCTTTATAAACGATTGGGGCTATCGCATCAAAAAAGGCTAAACTGTCCTCTCCTGTTGTTTGTAAAATATCTTGAGCCAATGCGGGTGCTGTAAGAGGCCCTGTAGCAATAATTGTATTACCCCATTCTTTAGGCGGTAGGCCTTTGACTTCCCCATACTCAATCGTAACAAGTGGGTGTTGTTGCAATATTGTTGTGATAGCTTCTGAAAAAGCCTCTCTATCTACTGCGAGGGCTCCACCCGCAGGAAGCTTTGTCATATCACCCATGCCCATGACCAGGCTACCAGCACGCCGCATTTCCTCATGGAGAAGGCCAACAGCATTTCCTAGTGCGTCATCCGAACGAAATGAATTTGAACAGACGAGTTCCGCGAAACCAGAGCCTTGATGTGCTTCGGTCATTCTGTCTGGGCGCATCTCATGCAATATGACGGGTACGCCGCGCGAGACGCACTGCCAAGTGGCCTCTGATCCTGCTAATCCCGCGCCGATGATATGTACTGCCTTGACCATGGACGAGCCAATAGGGCAGGAAGCTCTAACAATCAATCCGCCAAAGACTCGGAATGCAGATATCACTAGGTTGTGAGGGTATATAATGAACGTCGAAGTTAGAGATCCACAAGCCAAGTATGATTTCGGACAGGCCACTACGGCTTGGTTCAACACATCGGGAGGGAAGGACTATGCTTTACGCCTTTGGTTTTGGCATAGTGCTGTGATCTTTGTAGTCTTCTTAGTCACCGTACCATTTTTAATGCCTGTTATGGCAGAGTTCTCTGAAGCGAGTTGGATTTATAATAGGGCAGTCTTGTCCAATGATACGGAGGCACCAATTGCATACTTATCTTCTGTTGGAAACGCTCTGCCTATATATGGCTTATTTATGTTAGGGATATGGATTTCTAGCGCATTAGGCGAAGCCGCCTTTTATCGGAAGTACCTAACGGGAGAGGAGCCCGCACGTCTACCTATACGGTTTAATGCCTTCACCATGCGAAACATGCTAGTACAGCTAGGGTTTTATGTTCTCATGTTTTTCGTCACAGTTTTACTGAGTATGCTTGCGGGCATAATAGGGGGCGTGTTTGGCTTTTTATCGCCGGTCTTAGGTGCGGCTGTCGTTGTTTTTGCCGTAATCGCCGTGATAATTTTTGCGTTAGTTGTTTTTCCAGTTCGGGTGGCTTGCGCAGCAGCTTTAACTGCGCTGACAAAAAAAGTGCACATTCTATCGGCTAAGAACATTACAAAGCGCAGGTTCTGGCCTCTTTTTGGGGCTTATCTCGTGACTTATGTAGGTGGGTATATTGCTTATTATATCGTTTACATGATTGTTTTGATCGCCGTTTCGGGAAACCCTGACTTCATCACGGCAATTTCGGGTTTGGGAACAGACAATCCATCTATCGTTTTTCAGGCTATGTTTGAGAGGCTTTCCAACCCATTGATTATGTTTGTCGCTGTTCTAGGTATGGCGGCCTTGGCGGCCGCTTGGTCTGGCTGGATGCTTTGGATTGCCGGCGTTTCTGCTTATGCCGTAAAGTTGTGGCTCCAAGATGATCCAACAGCAGCCTTCGAGTGAGAGTAGACCCTAAAAATAAGTCTAGGCTCACTTAGAATGCGATAAACCAATTATAGGGTCTTGAGATATTTCTGGGGCACTCTGTAATTGCGACACAATTGGAGCTGGTCACATAATCCGTCACGACTTCCGGGCTTTATCACGATGCAGTAACGGCCCTAAATAGCGGCCAGTCCAACTGGCTTCGACTTTTGCAACTTCTTCTGGCGTGCCTTTTGCGACAATTTCGCCGCCTCCGTCTCCGCCTTCAGGGCCTATATCAATTATCCAGTCAGCAGTTTTTACAACATCCAAATTGTGTTCAATAACAATCATTGTGTTACCAGTTCCAACAAGTTCGTTTAGAACTGTCAAAAGCTTATTCACGTCTTCAAAGTGTAGACCTGTTGTGGGTTCATCTAAGATGTAGAGCGTTCTGCCTGTCGCGCGTTTTGCAAGCTCTTTGGCGAGTTTAACGCGTTGGGCTTCGCCGCCCGATAAAGTTGTCGCTTGTTGACCGACCTTTATGTAACCTAAGCCTACGCGCTGTAATGTTACAAGTTTGTCTCTGATGGTTGGGACAGCTTTAAAAAAGTCTGCTCCTTCATCGATACTCATATCTAAGACATCAGCTATTGATTTTCCTTTGAATTTTATCTCAAGGGTTTCGCGATTATACCGTTTGCCGTCGCAAACATCACACGTCACGTAGACATCTGGCAGAAAGTGCATTTCAATTTTAATTACGCCACCCCCTTGGCAGGCTTCGCAACGTCCCCCCTTAACATTAAAGGAAAACCGGCCAGGTTTGTAGCCACGTGTTTTCGCTTCTGGAAGATTGGAAAACCACTCACGAATAGGGGTGAAGGCACCTGTATAAGTAGCGGGATTAGAGCGTGGCGTGCGGCCAATGGGGGATTGGTCAATATCAATGACTTTATCCAAATGTTCTAGGCCCTCAATGGATTTATGGGGCATTGGCTGGACAGAGGATTTGTTTAATTTGCGGGCAACGGCTTTATAGAGTGTTTCTATCGTCAGCGTCGATTTACCGCCTCCTGAAACGCCTGTTACGCAAGTCATTAAACCGAGAGGAAAGTCTACATCGACGTTCTTTAGGTTGTTACCAGTAGCCCCTTTAATTGAGAGCACCTTATGTTCTTGGGGCTCACGTCTCTTAGCCGGAATTTCTATTTCTTTTTTTCCCGTCAAATATTGTCCCGTGAGAGACTTTTTAGATTTCTTGATTTGATTTGGCGTACCTGAAGCCACGACCTCGCCGCCATGAATGCCAGCGCGAGGGCCCATATCGACCACATAATCTGCAGTAAGAATAGCATCCTCGTCATGCTCTACGACCAGAACGGTATTCCCAAGGTCACGAAGGTTTTGCAATGTCTCTAATAAGCGTTCATTGTCGCGTTGGTGAAGGCCAATTGAAGGCTCATCCAAGACGTACAATACGCCTGTAAGTCCAGAGCCGATTTGACTGGCTAAACGAATACGCTGACTTTCTCCGCCTGATAGAGAACCCGAGCCGCGCCCTAAAGTAAGGTAATCAAGCCCAACTGCGTTTAAGAATTCAAGACGATCTCTAATCTCTTTTAAAATACGTTCTGCAATTTCTAAATCAGTGCCTGATAATTCTGTGCCAAGCTCTTTGAAGCGTGCATATGCGTCTCGGATAGACATTTCGCCAGGTTCAGAAATGTCCATACCGGCGACCTTAACGCTGAGTGCTTCTGGTCTTAGTCGTTTTGAACCGCAGGCTTCACAGGGAGCGTTGGACATGTATTTTCCGAGCTCATCGCGTATCCATGAGGATTCAGTTTCACGGTATCGGCGTTGTAAATTGGGAATCACGCCTTCAAATGGTTTACTTGTTTTGTAAGAACGCTTACCGTCTTTGTAATGGAAATTAACGCTCGCTCCATTTGTGCCATAGAGTACGACATTTTGCGCGCCTTCTGATAGTTTTTCAAAAGGGGTGTCGACTTTGAAGCCGTAATGCTTAGCCAAGGCTTCAAGCGTTTGCATATAAAGCCCGTCTGCTTTTTTCGACCATGGCAAGATAGCACCACCTGCTAGAGACTTTCTTTCGTCCGGAACGACAAGGCCTTTATCGAACTTCATCTCTTTGCCAAGGCCATCACAAGTTGGGCAGGCCCCAAAAGGGTTGTTGAATGAAAATAATCGGGGCTCGATCTCTGAAATGGTAAAGCCAGATACAGGGCATGCAAATTTTTCTGAAAACAATATCCGTTTGTCTGGTTCGTCTGCATATTCGGCGGCCGCGAGGCCGTCTGCAATTCGAAGGCTTGCTTCTAAACTGTCCGCTAAGCGTGTTTCTAAACCCTCGCGAACGACGATGCGGTCAACGACAATGTCTATATTATGCTTATATTTCTTATCGAGTGCTTCCGCTTCCTCTATTCGTACAATCTGTCCATTGATTTTCGCACGTTGATACCCTTGCTTCATAAACTCAGCGAGTTCTTTGCGAAATTCACCTTTTCGGCCTCGCACAAAAGGCGCCATGATATAAAGCTTCGTCCCCTCAGGTAGAGCCATAATAATATCGACCATTTGTGAGACCGTTTGGCTTTCAATTGGAAGGCCTGTCGCTGGAGAGTAGGGGACGCCAACACGCGCCCAGAGAAGCCGCATGTAGTCATAAATTTCAGTGACTGTACCAACTGTTGAACGCGGGTTTTTTGAGGTTGTTTTTTGTTCAATCGAGATCGCAGGAGAAAGGCCCTCTATGGAGTCAACATCCGGCTTGCCTTGAAGCTCTAGAAATTGCCGTGCATAGGCTGACAGGCTCTCAACATAGCGTCTTTGCCCCTCGGCATAGATTGTATCAAAGGCGAGGGAGGATTTGCCCGATCCTGACAGCCCCGTAATCACAATCAGTTTGTCGCGGGGAAGGTCAATATCAACCCCCTTGAGGTTGTGCTCGCGTGCGCCGCGCACTTGTATGGATTTCAGCATTGCCATGAAACGGTCCAATAATCGGAAGAGTTAACAGGTTTTATTCTCTATAGCGTGGACTTAGTTTGCCATTGGTCGCAAAACAAGTCCGATGCTGACGGCTCTTGCAGAGTCGCTCTATAAGCAATAGAACATATAAAGAACAAAAACGTCAAGAGGTGAATTATGGCGGGCTCAGTCAATAAAGTTATTCTGATCGGCAACGTCGGAAAAGACCCTGAAATCAGAACTTTCGGAAATGGTGGGAAGGTTGCGAACTTCTCAATTGCGACATCAGAGCAATGGAAAGATAAGCAAGGCCAACGTCAGGAAAAGACAGAGTGGCATAATATTGCTGTATTTAACGAAGGTCTTGTCGGCGTTATTGAGCGTTATGTTAAAAAAGGTTCTAAGCTTTATATTGAAGGTAAGCTCCAGACTCGTAAATGGACGGACCGTGACGGTAATGACAAATACACAACAGAAGTTGTGTTGCAGGGCTTTAATGGGTCCCTGACGATGCTAGATAGCCGTGATAGTGGCGGTGGCCGTTCTTCTGGCGGGGGCGGGTATAACCAAGACCGCGGCGGTTACGGTAATATGGATCAAGGTGGTGGTTCGCGCTCAGCCTCTGCGATGGAAGGACCGAAAGAGGATTTCGCAATTGATGACGATATTCCGTTTTAAGGTGCCAGCTTAACATTAGGTAGCTGTTTGCGTTGGAAAATTTCACCCCTATATCCGCGAGCGTTGGTGGAGCCTTGATCGGGCTCTCTGCTGTCTTTCTCATGTGGTCCGTTGGTCGTATTGCCGGCATTAGTGGTATTTTGGGTGGATTATTTACGGCGACGAAAAATGACAGGCTTTGGCGTGTATCTTTTTTAATAGGGTTAATCTTAGGGCCTACTCTTGTTTCTTTCTGGAACGAGGAGCTTTTGGACGTTACATTTCCAGTACAAGGGTCTTTTTTAATTCTAGCGGGCGTCTTAGTGGGACTGGGAACGCAGCTTGGCAGTGGATGTACAAGTGGACACGGCGTTTGTGGTAATGCGCGCCTGTCTATGCGATCTTTAATAGCGACTGCGACGTTTATGATAACCGGTATAGTGACCGTATTCATCCTTAAACATTTTGTTGGTGGGTGATTTGAAGAGCGCTATTTCGACTTTTTTCGCGGGACTATTGTTTGGCGTGGGGCTTACAATCTCTCAAATGGTCAACCCCGCTAAGGTCATTGCCTTTTTAGATATATCTGGAGATTGGGACCCTAGCCTTGCAATAGTTATGGTCAGCGCTCTGGCCAACACTTTCTTTGGCTATCGATATATATTTAGAACATCCAAACCATTATTTAGTTCAGAGTTCAGATTGCCAAAGCGCCAAGACATTGATGCGCGTTTGATATTAGGGGCGGTCTTGTTTGGCATAGGGTGGGGGTTAGTAGGTCTTTGTCCTGGGCCTGCCATTTCGGGCCTGACTTTTGCAGGTTTGAACGTCATATTATTTTTATCGTCTATGCTTATTACCATTGTTGGATTTAGAGTTATAACTCGTAAATAATCGTGTCTCAGAGAGATTTTCGACCTCAGTTAATTCATGCGGTTATGACCAATTTGTCATGTAATGAACTGTCCATGCGCCCTTGTTTCGCCATAATTAGCGGCGTTATTAAATTGTATATATTAAATGGGGTCAGCATTGAGCAAAACACAATGGATAATAGTGCGGGATTGGCTATCCACTGACCCACGACACTACCAAATTGCCGTTTTGTCTACTCTTATTCTTCTTGGGGTATTTCATTTTGGATTTGAATTGCCTTGGTGGCACGTGGTTGGGTGTGTTGGTTCAACTTTAACCACGCAAGCTTTAGCGGATAAAGTCTTAGGGCGCCCCTTTGATCTTCGGAGTCCGCTGATTTCTGCGCTATCACTTACCATATTACTTCGGACCGGGTCGGTAACTCTATCTATCGCGGCAGGTGTATTAGCGATTTCTTCAAAATACATATTGCGCTGGAATGGTAAGCATATTTTCAATCCAGCCAATTTTGGTTTAGTTGTTCTGTCAACTCTATTCAGCGCGGCTTGGATTTCACCAGGGCAGTGGGGGCAGGCGCCGTTTTTTGCCTTATTACTTTTAAGCTTGGGTGGGGTTGTGACAGGGAAAGCCAAGCGCTGGGATGTAAGTTTGGCTTTATTAGGAAGTTATGCCGTTTTGGTTTTTGCTCGAGCTTTATGGCTTGGAGACCCAATGACGATACCTGTTCACCAAATGCAAAGTGGGGCCCTATTAATTTTTGCGTTTTTTATGATTTCTGACCCAAAAACGACGCCTGACGCGAGGGGTGGACGGCTTATATATGCGCCTATCGTGGCAATCATCGGTTTCACAATTCAATTCGGCTTTTATAATTCAGCAGGGATAATCCTTGGGCTTATTCTAACGGCTCCATTCGTACCGCTTATCGATAGGGTTTTTAAAAACCATCAATATGTTTGGCCCCGCCACAAGTCATCTGAAACAAATCCAGCTTCAAACATCAATAAGGAGACTAATCATGCGTCTTTCATACCTGCTGAGTAGTGTATTTGCCCTTTCAACTCTTGGATTGGCCCCGGCGGCCAATGCTTTTTGTGGGTTCTATGTTGCAAAGGCTGAAACAGATTTGTTCAATTCCAGTTCTAAGGTCGCGTTGGTTCGGGATGGGGATCGCACAGTGATTACAATGGCGAATGATTATCAGGGCGACCCGACAGAGTTTGCTATGGTTATTCCTGTGCCAACAGTGATAACTAAAGAGCAAGTCCATGTCTCAGATCCTGCTTTGCTTGAACACCTTGATGCCTATACCGCCCCCCGTTTGGTTGAATATTTTGATGATAACCCCTGTGATGAACGAAAATACCGTGTCTTTTCTAGTGCCCCGATGATGGACGGTGCTGTGCTTGAGAAGGAAAGCTCGTCGGAAGCTTTAGGCGTGACAATCGAAGAAAAGTTCTCGGTCGGTGAATACGATATTCTCGTTTTATCAGCGTCCCAAAGCGATGGTCTACAAATCTGGCTAGACAACAATGGGTATAAAGTGCCTGAGAAAGCGAAATCAACGCTCGGAAGTTACATCAAACAAGACATGAAGTTCTTTGTCGCGAAAGTGAATTTAGAAGCAAAGGCTAAAGCAGGTGGCGAAATGCTCCGCCCGATTGCCGTGGCCTATGAAAGTCCTAAGTTTATGCTGCCCATCCGACTTGGCACAGTGAATGCCAAAGGTGACCAAGATTTATTTGTCTATGCCTTAACCCGGAAAGGTAAAGTGGAGACTACGAATTATCGGACTATAAAAATTCCCTCTGACAAAGAATTACCCATTTTTATAAAAGACGATTTTGGGCGTTTTTATAAAGATATGTATGCCACGGCGGCTGAACGAGAAGGGGGGCACGGTGTCTTTATGGAATATGCTTGGGATATGAACTGGTGTGACCCTTGTGCAGCCGATCCTCTCTCCCGCGATGAACTGCAAGAACTTGGAGTATTTTGGATTAATGATTCGTCTGATGCAGATGTTTTACAAAGAGGGCGGCCAATGCCACAGGCACAGGATGTATATGTAACGCGCCTGCATGTACGATATGACGCCGAAAGCTTTCCGGAGGACTTAAAATTCAAAACCACGGGGGATCGCCAAAATTTTCAAGGGCGCTATATTCTTCGCCATGCTTTTGAAGGTGAAATGCAATGTGAGGCCGCCAAAGAATACAAGATAGGCGTCAACAAGCGCAAAGATGAAGAAGTAAAAACGCTGGCTAATTTAACAGGCTGGCAAAGAGAGGATATCTTTGACAAAATTAAGGAAAGTGGAATGGGGCAAAAATTTGATGTCTCTAAACCCGTTAAAGACACCAAATGGTGGAACAAAATTTGGCCCGGGGATGAATAAGGGCTAATGATTAAGGTTTAATGAGGGCACATCCAATCCTAGCGCCAGCGGCGCCGCTAGGTTGGCTTTCATAATCATCCGCTTTTTCATGTAATATTAGCGCCGTTCCGTCCGCATCGAATAGGGCGGGTAAATCATGATCCCCATGAATTGACACACGCTCATTAACGATCATGAATTCACCTTTCTGGTCCGCACCCACGTTAATATTCATCATATCTCCGACGTGAGGGCCGTCGGCAACTTTTTTGCCATGTGCACGTCCATCGGGGTTGTAATGCCCGCCCGAAGATTTGAAGTCTGGACCTTCACACTTTCCAACTTCGTGAAAGTGCATAGCGTGTTGTCCTTCTGAAATACCAGACACTGAAATCATAACTGAGGTGCCGCCCATCCCGAGGTCTTTTAATGAGACAGACCCTAACACATCACCTGTGGGAGAAATAATTTCATGAATATAGGCCGTATTATTTTTGTTATTGGTAGGTTCACTATTCCCTGAACATGCCGTGAGGACTATGAGTGCAGAAAGTGGTAATAACTTATGTATGGCCATCTTGTTCTCCGAAGCAAATATCTAACAATAGAATGGTTTATACCATATAAAGTTCCCAAACGACATGCTTCATTAAAAGCTTCATAAATTAAAAGGTTTTATAAGATGATTATTGCCTAATAATTTGCGGTAACTCTGCGTAAATGCTACAAAAATAGTCGATAGCCGCACGATTCGAGCGGCTCGTTTTTTTAGGGGAGATCATAAAATGAGCGATGAAAATGATATCCCGGAAAATGATGAGGAAAACAGTGCTGCGCCACTGCCTGAAGGTGTTTCTCTCATAACAATTGAAGAGGAGATGAAACGCTCCTATCTTGATTATGCTATGAGCGTGATTGTCTCTCGTGCTATCCCAGATGTGCGTGATGGCTTGAAGCCCGTGCATAGACGTATTCTATATTCAATGCATGAAAATGGCTTTACTCGTGAAAAGCCTTACAAGAAATCTGCGCGCGTCGTTGGCGATGTGATTGGTAAATATCACCCTCATGGGGATTCGGCCGTTTATGATGCGCTAGTGCGAATGGCACAAGATTTCTCAATGCGCCTGCCATTATTAGATGGCCAAGGTAACTTTGGTTCTGTTGATGGTGATCCACCTGCAGCTATGCGTTATACTGAGGTCCGCATGGATCGACCTGCTGCGTCGCTCTTAGCTGACATTGAAAAGCAAACTGTAAATTTCCAGGATAACTATGACGCCTCAGAATCTGAGCCTGTTGTTTTGCCTGCGCGCTTTCCCAATATATTAGTCAATGGAGCTGGTGGTATCGCTGTTGGTATGGCGACCAATATAGCGCCGCATAACCTTGGCGAAGTCATTGATGCGACTTTGGCTTTAATGGATGATGCTAATCTACCCGACACTGAACTCCTCGAAATTATTCCTGGGCCAGATTTTCCTACTGGTGCCTTTATCATGGGCCGTGGCGGCGCAAAGCAGGGGGTATTAACCGGACGTGGATCCGTTGTAATGCGGGCCAAAACTGAAATAGAGGAAATACGCAAAGACCGTATGGCAATTGTTGTCACGGAAATTCCTTTTCAAGTAAATAAAGCGTCGATGATTAAGAAAATTGCGGCGCTCGTAAATGAAAAACGAATCGAAGGAATCTCTGCCGTACGTGACGAATCTGACCGCGTTGGTATGCGTGTCGTTATCGAACTTAAACGAGATGCTGTTCCAGATGTAGTTTTAAATCAGTTATTCCGTTTCTCGCAATTGCAGCAGAATTTTAGTTCAAATATGTTGGCGCTTAATAGCGGTAAACCAGAACAAATGAATGTGCGTCAAATGCTGATTGCCTTTTTAGAGTTCCGTGAAGAAGTCATCGCGCGCCGGACAAAATTTGACTTAGGGAAAGCCCGAGACCGAGCTCATATCTTGGTGGGGCTTGCAACTGCCGTTGCCAATATTGATGAAATTATAAAAATCATTCGTGGTTCAGCGAATCCTAAAGAAGCTCGCCGCAATCTGTTGAACCGTACTTGGCCGGCCCATAGTATGGGAGCGCTAATCAAGCTTATTGCAGATCCGCGGTCTAAGCTACTCGATGATGGCACAATACAGCTCACTGAAGAGCAAGCTAAAGCTATTCTTGATTTGCGTCTTTTGAAGTTAACAGCTTTGGGGATGGATGAAATTACAGATGAGGCCGAGAAGTTAGCCGCGCTTATTACTGATTTGCTGGATATTCTTCGTAGCCGCGAGCGGGTTCAAACTATTATTCGTGACGAACTTTCTGAAATTAAAGAGAAATATGCGACACCGCGCCGTTCTATCTTTATGGAAGGCGACCTCGATTTTGATGATGAAGACTTAATTGCCGTAGAAGATATGGTCGTTACTGTTACGTCTGCAGGCTATGTAAAACGGACGCCACTTGATACATACCGCGCACAGCGCAGGGGTGGACGTGGCCGTTCAGGGATGTCGACCAAAGATGAAGACGTTGTTACGACAGTATTTGTGGCGAGTACGCATACACCAGTACTATTCTTCTCTTCTACTGGAATGGCATACAAGCTTAAAGTCTGGAAACTACCTCTTGGCGGTCCTGCCACCCGCGGTAAGGCGCTCGTGAATCTTTTGCCACTAGATCAGAATGAAACTATTAACTCGATTATGGCTCTGCCAGAGAACGAGGAAGAGTGGGCTGATATGGATATTATGTTTGCCTCGCGTTCTGGCGGTGTAAGACGTAATTCTCTTTCGGATTTCACACGGGTTAATCGCAACGGTAAGATTGCTATGAAGCCTGATGAAGGCGACGGAATTGTTGATGTTCGCCTCTGTAACGAAGAAGATGATATCCTTCTTACTTCCGCTCAAGGTAAGTCCATTCGCTTCCGGGCGACTGATGTTCGCCGTTTTGTTGGTCGTACCTCTTCTGGCGTTCGTGGTATTCGTTTGTCGGAAGGGGATGAAGTTATCTCAATGGCGGTTCTGCGGCATGTGGATATAGAAACTGATGAAGCGCGCGCCTATATGAAACACGCAAATGCGATGCGTCGTGCTTTAGGTGACGAAACTGACGATGAAGAAGATGTTGATATTGAAACTTCTCTTGATGAAGAACGTCTCGGTTTTCTTCAAGCTAACGAGCAGTTCCTCTTAACTCTCGCTAATGATGGATTTGGTAAGCGGAGTTCGTCATATGACTACCGGTGTATGAACCGAGGTGGCCAAGGCGTAACTGCACAAGAGCTTGGCCGTAAAGGCGAGCCTGACGCAGCATTAGTCAGGTCTTTCTCAATCGATGAGCAAGACCAAATTATGATTGTTACTGATGGTGGTTTATTAATACGCTGTCCCGTACGCAACATTCGTATTGTATCTAGAAGCTCACGCGGCGTTACTGTCATTAAACCAAGAGATGGTGAGAAAGTCGTCTCCGTTGAACGCATTCTTGAGAGTGACGATGAGAGCGATGATGCCTCTGCTGAAGAACACCCATCAGAATAAGTTGGTATCGATATAATTGAACTACTCAGTCAAACGGGGCATCAATGCTTCGGCTGGGTTTCGTAAACCAAACGGGTCCTTGTTTATCCATATAGAAATGGTCCTCTAGCCGCACTCCAAACTCACCATAGAGGCAGATCATGGGTTCGTTTGAAAAACACATTCCTTCTTCTAATATCGTGTTATCGCCCCAGTTCAAATAAGGCCATTCATGAATGTCGAGACCGATTCCGTGACCTGTACGGTGGGGAAGACCTGGGGTTTTGTAGCCTGGCCCAAAGCCTCTTTTTTCAAGCTCCTTTCTGGCTGCTAAATCGACATCCCCGCACCTTTTTCCAATTTGTGCCGCTTCGAAAGCTTTAGCCTGCGCGGCCTTCTCTGCTTCCCACACTTGTCTTTGCTTGGCTGTTGGCGTGCCAAATACATATGTTCGTGTAATGTCAGATATGTAATCGTGAAGTTGGCAGCCCGTGTCTATGAGTACCATATCTCCGGCCTCTAATGACTTGGGAGATTTAACGCCGTGTGGGAAAGATGTGTCCTGCCCAAAGAGAACAATCTTGAAGTAAGATCCTTTAGGTGCGCCGACTTTACGGTGGGCTGCATCAATAAAATCGCCGACTTCCTCCGTTGAGATACCTAAGCGCAGCATAGAGGCTGTGGCCTTGTGAACAGCAAGTGTCATTTCTTTTGCCCGTTTCATTAGGGCCAATTCAGCGGGCGATTTTATCATTCTGCATGAGGCAGTAACTGAGGCACCATTTGTGAAAGAAAAAGCCTGACTAGCCTTTGCAATGCCGTCAGAAACGAAGAAAGGAGTTGCTTCATCTATGCCTATTACGCCTTTATTGATGCCCATAGTCGCAAGATGCTGGCTTATCAATGTGTAAGGGCTTTCATGCTCATCCCATGTCAAAACTTCGCCTTTAATAGTCATGAATTGATTCAAGGTGCCTTCTTCAAATGCAGGGGCAATGTAAATAGGAGGGCCTTGTTGGAGTAAAATAGCCCCGACCATCCGTTCTGAGCCGTGCCAATGTGTGCCGGTGAAGTAATAGAGGGAGGTTCCTGCGTGGAGGTATAATGCCTCTAGCCCTTGCTCGTTCATTAAACGCTGTGCTTTGACAATGCGGGCGGCATATTCATCATAAGAAATGGAGGTGACGCCCTCAGTCATGTCTGAAAGCGTTGCTAGGGCCTGTTCAGCTGTTTTTCCGCCTACACCTAAGGTCATATGGGGCTCCGCTCTAATATTATCGTCAGTATAGCACATTTTTTCGTTTGCTATGCAAATCGCTGTATATTTCTGTACGATTCTTCTGCTAGGCAAATCTTTGCAAGACTGTTATGTAAAACGACTGAATTTAGTAAAA
This sequence comes from Litorimonas taeanensis, assembly GCF_003634015.1. Taxonomy (NCBI): domain Bacteria; kingdom Pseudomonadati; phylum Pseudomonadota; class Alphaproteobacteria; order Maricaulales; family Robiginitomaculaceae; genus Litorimonas; species Litorimonas taeanensis. The sequence continues at coordinate 890,325 of NZ_RBII01000001.1, read as the reverse complement.
AAAGCCTCATTATGACTCAGAAACGTTGGTCCCCTTCAAGTTGGCGCGGAATGCCAGCCTTACACATTCCAGATGACTATCCGGATGTTCAGGCTTTGGCAGATGCTGAAACAGAGCTTAAAGGGTACCCGCCGCTCGTTTTTGCAGGGGAAGCGCAAAAACTAAAACAGCGCTTGGGTGAAGTCGCCATGGGCAAAGCCTTTTTGCTACAAGGCGGAGATTGCGCGGAGAGTTTTAAAGAGTTCCATCCTGATAATTTGAGAGACATGTTCCGCGTTAAAATGCAAATGGCGGTCGTACTTACCTATGGGGCTGGACAACCTGTTGTTAAAGTTGGCCGAATTGCTGGGCAATTTGGTAAACCAAGAAGTTCTCCAGTTGAAGTTCGTGATGGCATCACACTGCCGAGTTACCGTGGTGACAATATTAATGGAATGGAGTTCTCTCCGGAGAGCCGCGTGCCTGATCCAAACCGTCTTATTAAGGCCTATGGTCAAAGTGCTTCGACGCTAAACCTGCTTAGAGCCTTTTCTATGGGGGGGTATGCTAATTTGCGGAATATTCATCAGTGGAATTTAGGCTTTGTAGAAGGTTCAGAAACTAATGAGAAGTATAAGGTCATGGCTGAAAAGATTTCAGACGCCATGGACTTCATGGATGCTTGTGGTGTCACGCCGGATACAACACCACAAATGGCGCAAACGGATTATTATACCTCTCACGAGGGGCTATTGCTCGGGTATGAAGAGGCAATGACGCGTATCGATAGTACGTCAGGACGTTGGTATGATACATCGGCACATATGCTTTGGATTGGAAATCGCACACGCCAATTAGACCATGCGCATGTGGAGTTTTTCCGTGGAATTGATAACCCAATCGCAATGAAGGTGGGTGAGGGGTTGGAGCCCGATGAACTCATGCAGCTATTGGATGTCTTGAACCCACATAATGAGGCTGGTCGAATCACGCTTATTGCGCGGTATGGGCATGATAAAGTGGCAAAAGGCTTGCCGTCTCTGGCGCGTGCAGTGAAGCGCGAAGGACGTCATGTTGTTTGGTCATGCGACCCGATGCACGGTAATACAATCAAAACTGGAACGGGTTATAAAACGCGTCCATTTGACAATATTCTGAGTGAAGTCAAAGGCTTCATGCAAGTTCTTCATTCTGAAAACTGCTGGCCTGGCGGCGTGCATTTTGAAATGACGGGACAAAATGTGACAGAATGCGTAGGTGGGTCCGCTCAGGTTGTACGGGAAGAAGATTTGTCTTCACGCTATCATACCCACTGTGATCCGCGCTTAAATGCCACTCAAGCTTTGGAATTGGCTTTCCAAATTGCAGAAGAGCTTAAAAGTTACCGCAAGGATGAGGGCGTAAGATTAGCTAGCTAGGAGGGCGACTTCTCGACTATCACACCTCTGAAGCAGGCATAAAAATACCGATAAGGCGATGCCTTATCGGTAGAGTATTCTAACTTTTAATGTGGGTTAGAGGTCTTTAAGGCCAGCAGATGCCTTGAACTGAGCCGATGTTTTGGCCTTGCTCATCATCATTTTACCTGTTGCGGGATTACGCATTTCACGACTTGCGCGATGCTTGGCCACAAACTGACCGAAACCTGGAATCGCAACTGTTGATCCATCGCCTTTTTTCATTTCAGATACAACAACTTCGCAGAAGGCGTTAAGAAATTCGCCAGCGGCTGATTGTGTTGAATCTGTGTGTGCAGCAATTGCGCTGACAAGTTCTTTTTTATTCATGATGGGTCTCCCTATTATCATGGGTCCATTCGATGTGATGGAGCCTTGGATAGCAAAGTAAGGGTTTTACTTAATGAGTCATTAAAAACCCTGTTTTACTGGGTTTTTTGGTCAGTTTTTTATGTAAAAGCTGAGAAATACCCACATTCCCAACGTAAAAAAACTGAAATTTCAAATAATAGCGACGAATCATTTAAAGTGATTCTCTGCTGACATTCTAAGTTTTAACCTCCAAAGAGAGAGTATGACTCAAAAACGATTAAAAGTAGGGCTTCTAGGTGCAGGTGTCTTTGGAGGCTATCATGCTGGGAAGCTTGCGAGCCACCCAAAGGTGACGTTTGTTGGCGTATATGATCCCAATCCAGAAAAACGCCAAGAATTAGCAGAGAAATATGGCACAATCGATTTTAAAACTGAGGAAGCGCTATTTTCCGTATGTGATGCCATTATCCTAGCAAACCCAGCTGTTAATCACGGCCCTTCGGCCATTAATGCATTAAAGTCAGATTGCCATGTTCTTATCGAAAAGCCTATGGCGACCTCGATTAAAGACGCCGAAGAAATATTATCTTTATCAAAGGGGCGTAACCGTGTTGTACAAGTTGGGCATCAGGAACGTTACGTCATTCGGGCAATAGGTCTAGATAAGGTCGATGAGACACCACAAAAGATAGTTGGCATTAGGAAATCAACATTCTCTCGTCGTGGCGGTGATACCTCTGTTACGCTAGATTTAATGACACATGATATTGATTTATGCTGCATGCTGATGCGTGATATTCCTCACAGCATAAGTGGGACGTCTGAAACTGTTAATACCCCAAGACCCGATCGTGCAAGAGCGGAATTAACGTATAAATCAGGTAGCGCTATATTAACGGCCTCTCGCGTTGCTGATGAAGTTGGGCGACAAATGACTATTCAATACCCTTCTGGCACAGTCCTTATCGACTTCGGTAAGAAGACCTTACAGCATAATACACCTTTTAAGCTTGATACTAATTTTGGTGATAATCCTTCGGCAAAAGACAGTTTGGGGGCCGCTACTGAACAATTTATCTCTGCTGTATTAGAAGGCTCACCAGTCAGTGTCACAGCGAAAGATGGGTATGAGGCCGCACGAATAGCTATAAATATCGATGGGAGAGAGTTTGAGTGAGAACAGTTTTAAAAATTATTTCGGTCATTGTTCTTATATTAGGTGTGTTGATTGCTCTGAATATCACGAAAATTAAACGATTGATGACTGTTAACAGTCTGTTTGACCAAGATAAGATTGTTCAAAACTTTTCCCATATGGATGCAGCATTCCTACATCATGACTTGATGGTTGGGCCGTCAAAGACTTGGCCTGAATCCATTAAGAGCCTGCCTCAGACTGTTGAAATTGCAGGGGAAGAGCGAAAGCTACTTGATGTACTAGACGAACTAGAAACGACGAGCCTTGTAATTATTAAAGATGGTAAGCTTATTCATGAAAGTTATTATAAAGGGACTACCAGAGATGACTTGCGGATTAGCTGGTCCGTGGCGAAATCATTTATGTCGGGACTTTACGGTAATGCGATTGCTAATGGTCAAATTGAGAGCCTGAATGACCCTGTTGAAAAATATGTACCGTCGCTAATTGGCTCTGCCTATGAAGGGGTAAGTCTTGCCAATGTCTTGAACATGTCTAGTGGAGTTAGGTTCAATGAAGACTATATGGACCCAAAATCCGATATTAACGATATGGGCCGTGTCCTAGGGCTTGGTGGTTCTATGGATAAATATGCAGCAAGTTTAAGTGAGCGTGATTATGAAGCTGGCACGGGCTGGCAATATGTATCTATTGATACGCATGTCGCTGCGATGGCACTTCGTGCGGCTACAGGAAAAAGCCTTCATAAACTATTCGAAGAGACCTATGGTGAGAAACTTGGTTTCGGCAAGGCACCATATTATTTGACTGATGGTAAAGACGTAGCTTTTGCTCTTGGTGGATTAAACTTACGAACACGTGACTACGCAAAATTTGGTCAATTGTTTTTACAAAATGGTGAATGGGAAGGTGAACAGATCATCCCCGCCGAATGGGTAGGTGAGTCTACAACCAACCATTCTCCTATATTTCACCCCGACCGCGGTACTGGTTATGGTTATCAATGGTGGGTGCCAATGCCTCAAAAAGGGCCGAATGCTGGCGATTATTTCGCCGTGGGGATTTATGGGCAATATATTTATGTAAACCCTCAAGCTAACCTTGTGATTGCCAAAAATGCTGCTCACCGCACGTTTGAAAAGAACGGAAAGAGCGGTCAGACATCAATTAACGATAATATTGACATGTTTCGGAGTTTGGCGGCCTTTTATACTTCGAAACCTGATTATGATGCAGAATTGGCGGCAGAGTTAGGGGCGGACGAATACGGGATGAAGCCATATGTAATGGCGGTTCTTCTAACGGGAGAGGCTGTTATTTCTGATGAAAAGGAACGTAGCGAAATTTTCCGAGGTCATTTTGCAAATATGAAACGCCTTGCTGATGAGAAAAAGCTCGTTTTATCAGGTCCTTTTATTGAAGGCGGGAATAAGCGAGGCCTATATATTTTTAACGTAGAGACTATAGAAGAGGCAAAGGCTTTAGTACAAACTGACCCAGCGGTTGCTGCGGGAATATTTACCCCTGAGTTCACGAAATATTATGGCTCAGCCGCTCTGATGCAGGTAGGTGAAACGCATTTGAAAATACAAAAGAGCATTGTGGAATAACGATGTATTTCGGGTTTGTTGAAAGCTTTATTGACTAGCAGTAGAGCGCGTCTCGCCTGCCTAATTTATTTTGTTAACTTATGGGGGCAATCTTCTTGCCGCATACTCTTCCCCCCGCTAAACCCGCTCTATGACGAAACGCCTTAAAATTGCTTCGGCTCAACTAAACCCCACAGTGGGGGCACTTGAGGCCAATATTGAACTCGCAAAAACTGCCTATGAGCGGGCAAAAAATGACGGGGCAGATATCCTCGTTTTACCCGAGCAGTTTATAATAGGTTATCCCGCTGAAGACCTTGTTCTAAAACCTGCGGCGGTTGAAGACTGTAAAAAATTAGCGGAAAACTTTGCTGGTATGACTAAAAACGGTCCGGCTGTGGTATTTAACTTGCCTTGGCTTGAGGATTCAAAGCTATATAACGCTGCCTTGTTTATGCGTGATGGCGAGATCACAGATGTCCGTAAAAAACACCATTTGCCGAATTATGGAGTGTTTGATGAGGCTCGTATTTTTACACGAGGGCCTTTGCCTCAACCCATTGAATTTAAAGGTGTGAAGATTGGGCTTCCGATTTGTGAGGACCTCTGGCAAGAGGGCGTCGCAAGCCATCTAGCGGACCAAGGGGCAGAGATTTTAATATCACCTAACGGGTCCCCTTGGCGGCGCACTGCTTTATCTGAGCGAAGCGCGGCTCTTGGCGCCAAAGTTTTTAACGAAGGACTACCGCTTATCTATGTCAATCAAGTTGGTGGTCAGGATGAGCTTGTTTTTGACGGCTCAAGTTTTTCAATGAGCGCAGCAGGCGCTATTGTCCAATCGCTGAAAAGTTTTGTCCCAGATTATGATGTGTCTACGTGGGAAAAAGAGGCGCATAAGTGGGTGTGTAAACAAGCAAAAGTCGAACAACAATTAACAGGCTATGAGGCAGATTGGCGAGCAGTTTGTTTAGGGTTAGGGGATTACGTCAATAAGAACGGATTTAAACAAGTCATATTGGGCATGTCCGGCGGAATAGATAGCGCTATGGCGGCTACTTTTGCTGTAGATGCTTTGGGGGCAGACCGCGTTTGGTGTGTGATGATGCCGACAAAATATACCAGTTCTGAAAGTGTCGAAGACGCTAAAGCTTGTGCTGAGCGATTGGGCTGCCGATATGATGTCATCCCTATAAAACCAGCCATTGATGCTTTTAATGATATGCTGGAGCCATTTTTTAAGGGCCTGGAACCCTCTACGGCTGAGGAGAACATTCAATCTCGATCTCGTGCGCTTGTGCTAATGGCGCTATCTAACAAGTTTGGCCCAATGCTTGTGACGACGGGGAATAAATCTGAAATGGCTGTAGGTTACGCAACGCTTTATGGTGATATGTGTGGCGGTTATAACCCTCTGAAAGATTTATATAAAACAGAAGTCTTTGCCTTAGCTGATTGGCGGAACTTGCATAATCCAGATGATTTACTAGGCCCTGAAAACCCTATTCCTCAACGAATAATCACAAAACCTCCTTCGGCGGAACTGCGTGATGACCAAAAAGACAGTGATAGCCTACCTGAGTATGATGTCCTGGATGATATTCTTCGTGGCTTAATCGATGAAGAATGTGCAGTCGAAACGTTACTCGAAAGAGGGCACTCCACCAAAGATGTCTCTCGTATTCAGCATTTGCTATATATAGCTGAATATAAACGTCGACAGGCTCCACCTGGTGTGAAAATAGGCACAAAAAATTTCGGACGCGATCGACGCTATCCGATAACTAACCGATATCGGGATGCCGTCCCGACTGACAAAAAATTATAAAAAGAGACTTGATATGACAGTCCGAGTTAGATTTGCTCCATCCCCAACAGGTAAGCTCCATGTTGGCAATGTACGCACTGCCCTAATGAATTGGCTTTTCGCTAAAAAAGAAGGCGGGACGTTTATATTGCGTATTGATGATACGGATTTGGAGCGCAGCACAAATGCCTATGAAGATGGTATACGCGAGGACCTGACTTGGCTAGGTTTTGAGTGGCAGGAAACCTTTAATCAATCTCACCGATTTCCAGAATATGAAGCCGCAGCGAAAAAGTTAAAAGCTGAAGGTTTTTTGTATCCCTGTTATGAAACATCAGAAGAGCTAGATCGTCAGCGAAAATTACAGCGAGTCCAAGGAAAACCCCCTGTTTATAACCGCGGCGCTTTAGAGCTAACTGATGCAGATATTGCTAAGCTTGAGGCAGAAGGCCGAAAGCCCCATTGGCGTTTTAAACTTTCAGGCAATCCAGTGACTTGGACGGATATAGTTAGAGGTGAGCAAACCATCGATACATCATCTATTTCCGATCCTGTTCTAATCCGGGCTGATGGTTCATTCCTCTATACCTTACCGAGTGTAGTCGATGACATTGAAGCTAAAATCACCCATGTTATCCGGGGTGAAGACCATGTAACCAACTCTGGCGCACAGATTGAAATTTTTAAGTCATTATCAGATCATCTTCCTTCTTTCGCGCATACACCGCTATTGGTTGGCAAGGATGGAAAGGGGCTCTCAAAGCGTCTTGGTTCTCTTTCAATGGGGGAGTTAAGAGAGCAATATATAGAGCCACTCGCTATTTGTTCTTTGCTTGGAAAAATTGGGACGTCTGATCCAATCGAGGCGCGTCCATCATTGGACGTATTAGTTGAAGAGTTTAGTTTTGAAAAAATTGGTCGTGCGCCCGCGCGTTTTGATGAGGATGAGTTGTTGCTAATCAATGGGCGCTTATTACACGAAACTCCGTTTGAAGACGTTGAAGAGCGATTGGAAGCGCTTGGTGTTGCAGGTGGATCCGCGCTTTGGTTTGCTATTCGAGGAAATGTTGAAAAACTATCTGATGCTGTTTTATGGTCGACGACTTTGTTTGCTCCTATGCCAGGACGCATAGAAGAAGAAGACAAAGAATTTTGCGCACAAGCTGCAGGATTGTTACCTGAGACTGTCGATCAAGGCAGCTGGGGGCCTTGGTTAAGTGCAGTTAAAGCTGAAACAGGTCGTAAAGGGAAGGGGCTGTTTATGCCTCTTCGACGTGCCTTAACAGGGCAAGATCATGGCCCAGAGATGGAGCCACTGCTAGCTTTGATGGGGGCAGAGAAAGCGCGGCTAAGATTAGAGGGCAAAATTGGATAAGTAACGGAAGTGTGTCTTGGATGTTAACATGCAGTTGATTAAAGGCCTTCCAACTTAAATTGGAGGGCGATATGCCAAAATCTTTAAAACCTGCACTTTTACTCACACGTCTTTCTATATTTGCCTTTTTACTTCCTTGGCAATTAATGCGCTTCACATCACCCGATTCTGCAAAAGGAATTGCTAAAAAGTATTATAGCGTTTCCGACATGCCCGAATGGTTGGGGCTCGCAATTGGTGTTTTTTGGATGACGTTACTTATTTCTTTTGTTTTAGGGCTTAAGAAATCAGTGAGTTATGCTCTTGTTTTCATTTTACATGCTGGTGCTATCTTGGTGACCATCAAGCATTATATTCCAGGGCAAGAAAGCTATAATCAGCTCTTTTTGGCGGCTATTCCGGCCGCTGCTGCAATGGGCTTACTTTATGTTCTACGCCGTGAAGACACTCTCCTTAGTCTTGGTGGTAAATGGGGCTAAGTTTTAACGCCTGATTATAATTCGCCAAAGCGGATCAAAAACTATCATAGCCATAACAACAAGGGCGCCCCAGCCCCAATGGGCGCCCTTTATCCATAAATATATAAACAGGGTTAGCATGAGTGGGTAATACAGAAATGCCCAATATACTTTAATTATGGAGAACACAATTTTCATTAGTGTTGATTAGGCAAGGGGTCTGGGGAGTAAAAGGTCTACGAACTTCCAGTGATGAGGTCTAAACCAATTTGTCACAGGCAATGCTTTGGCTTCAAATACTGCGCAGGCCGCTGTAGGAAAGTCATGATCATACTCTGAGAAATGCGTGAATAATTCTCCCCACCCTGGATTATGCCCTAGGAGCATTAAGTTCTGTGTGGGGGCGGGCAATCCGTCACAGACCGAAAAAACATCTTGTGGGCTCGCATGATAAAACAGTGGATTGTATAAGACCTGCTGAGCGCCAGGTATGACCCGTATGAGTTTCATCGCCGTTTCACGTGTTCGCTTGGCATCTGAACACCAGATTACATCTGGGGCATATCCCCTGACGCTGAGAACGCCTCCGATCAACTCAGCAGCGGCTCGGCCTCGGTCATTAAGTGGCCGTTGGTGGTCTGTTAAGGAGGCGTCTGACCAAGAAGATTTCGCGTGGCGCATTAGGCAAAGGTAAATTGGGCGTGACGTCATTTAGCTATTATAGAGGCTAAACAGTATTTCACCTACTTCATTGTGTAGACAACACCTAAACGACTGATTGTATCTGTTTTTTCTCGGCCATCGGGAACTTCGCTGTGATTTTCGACCCGGAACGATGCGAGAAGACTAATGTTCTCCCAGAGTTTAGATTTGATTCCAGACTCATTCGTAATGAAGGTATCGGAATTAGAATATAAAAGTTCCGTATCATTCCGAAATGAAACCTTTTCGTTAAAAGCATAGTCAAAATCAGATACGAATCGGCTTGCAAGTTCAGTTTTTGTTGTAGAGGCAACACCTAACGGATTGCCTGCTTGGAGGCGGGATTTCTGAGATCGATAACCGAGGCCAGCTTCGAGTCTGAGTCGAGCCGGGTCTTCTTCTAAAGCCTGATACCCTAACCCTGCACCAAGATAATGACCCTGTTTGAAGGCTCCGAAGTCATGGCTGAAATAATCAGCATTGCCAAAGAAGTACATGCGATCATTTACGTCACGGTCTAATTGGTACCCTAAATCATATCGAGACTTATTTGTGCTTCCGTTCGCACGTCCATATTGAGCTGAGGATTTGAATGAGTGTCGCCATTGCTCTGTGGCTGTAGCAAGTTTGATTCGAAACCCTAAATTTGTAGTTTCCGTGTTACCGGTTGTAACGGCCCCGTCTGCGGCAACTTCACCTGTAAAGCCTTCAATGAATTGTGCGTCTGCAGAAGATGCATACAGTGCAACAATAAGGGGTATAATAAAGGCTGATTTGTTCATGATGAATCCTACGTATTGTCAGGCAGGATAAAATAACATCTTGGTAAATATCGTGTAAACGAAAGAAATAAAAGCCGCGAAAACAATCGCTTGGTATGGCTTCTCATGGCGCTAAATAGGGAAGCCATACCAGTGTTTTAATTGTCAAATATGTTTTGTTTACTTCATAGTGTAAACAATTCCGACACGTGTGATTGTATCTGTTTTCTCGATGCCGACAGGAACATCTGTGTGATGATCTACGCGGAAGGACACACGTGCGGCGAGGTTGCCAGCAATTTGCGATGTGATACCGGTTTCATTCCAAATATTTGTATCGCTTTGGGCATAAGTCAGCTCGGTGTCATTGTAGAGAGAGACATTGTCGTTAAAAACCCAATCAAAATCAGACGTATATCGTGCGGCCAATTCGTCTTCACGGACGCCAAGTACTCCTTGTTCCTTTTGTGAACGGAAGCCAAGACCAGCTTCTAAATCCCATGTTACAGGTGAATCGACTAGTACGCTATAACCATAACCACCGCCGAGGAAGTAACCTTCCTGATATGACCCAAAGTCATCGCTGAAATAATCTGCATTACCATAGACATAGCTACGGTCCGTTAGTTGACGGTCTATTTGGTACCCAAGGGCATAACGTTTTTTATTGGTTACATCATTTGATTCACCAAAGTCAGCTGAAGCTTTGACTTTATGTGTCCAATTTTCGCCTGCTTTTTCAAGCTTGAGAGCTAAGCCTGCATCAGTTGTATCCGTGTTACCTGTTGTTTTTGAGCCTGTAAGGGCAGCTTCGCCAGAGAAACCTTCGAAGAACTGAGCTTGTGCCGTTGTAGTTCCTAAAGCGAATGTGAAGGCTGTCGCCAAAACTATGTTTTTCATCATATTTCCTTTTGAATGAAATCAAGAATGAGGCGCTTTAGTGGAACAAGCTGAACTGTAAATGAATAAGTATAGAAATTGCTACTTTGTAAGCTGTGATTCATTTGACATAGAAAAGCCGGAAAAGGGCAAAAGAGTTTACGGGCCAAAAGGGCTTCGTTATAGCGTGCGAAACAACACTTTGGCGGCGAGACCATGCACGATATTAAAGCGATACGAGAAAATGCAGAGCAGTATGATGCTCTTTGGGCAAAACGCGGATTAGAGCCGCAATCGAAGAAAATCATCGATCAAGACAAGTTAATCAGAAAGGCTCAACAAGTCGTTCAAGAGGCTGAAGCTGCGCGAAACAAGAGTTCAAAGCTGATTGGTCAAGCTATGGCCAAGGGCGACAAGGAAGAGGCTGAACGTCTTAAGACAGAGGTTGCCGGAGCAAAAAATGTTATTGCGGCCATGGGTGCTCAGGTAGATAGCGAAAAAGCACAATTAGAAATGCTCTTAGCTAGCCTACCTAATGTGCCATTTGATGATGTTCCAGAAGGCGAGAATGAAGACGACAATGTAGAGATTGCAAAATGGGGGCAGCCTAGGGCTTTTGAATTTACACCAAAAGCGCATGATGACCTTGGCGCCGATTTAAAAATGATGGATTTTGAAACTGCAGCAAAAATGAGCGGCAGCCGTTTCGTTGTCCTTAGTGGCGCCTTGTCTCGCTTAGACCGCGCTTTAGCGGCTTTGATGCTTGATATGCAATCAGCTGAGGGATTTGAAGAGACTACCCCGCCGTTTCTTGTTTGGGATAAGGCTTTATTCGGCACCGGACAATTACCGAAGTTCGAAGAGGATCTTTATAAAACGACGGGCGATCATTATCTTATTCCAACAGCAGAGGTGTCGCTGACAAATACGGTGCGTGAGAGCATTCTGGATGTGGAGAGTCTTCCGAAACGTATGACTGCACACACGCCCTGCTTCCGTTCAGAAGCGGGTAGTGCAGGTCGTGATACAAAAGGCATGATTCGGCAGCATCAATTCAATAAGGTAGAGTTGGTCTCTATTTGTCATCCAAACGAATCTGAGTCCGAGCACAAAAATATGCTTCGATGCGCTGAGGCAGTTTTGCAAAAACTTGAGCTGCCTTACCGTGTGGTGGAACTTTGCACAGGAGATCTAGGTTTTGGAGCCAGACGCACATTTGACTTAGAGGTGTGGTTGCCAAGTCAAGAAACCTATCGCGAGATTAGCTCAATCTCAAACTGTGGCGACTTTCAAGCTCGACGTATGCAGGCTCGGTATAAACATGCTGAGAAAGATAACCGTTTTGTCCATACATTGAATGGTTCTGGATTGGCGGTCGGCAGAACACTTGTGGCTGTGCTAGAGAACTATCAGAATGAAGATGGGACAATTACTGTGCCTGAGGCTTTAGTACCTTATATGGGCGGACTTGAAGTCATTAGTTAGATGCTTTCTTGAATAAGCTTACGCTGGGAGACCAATACGCCGTCTGTATCCGCGTAAACCCAATTTGATTGTTTAAAAGTTACGCCTCCAAATTTAACGGAGGCGCCAACTATGCCTTCATTGCGTTTTATACTTTTTACAGGACATGTGCCCAAAGCCATTACGCCAACATTCATTTCATTGATAACTGCACTATCGCGTATCACGCCATTGATGACGATGCCTGCCCACCCCTTTTCTTTCATGGATGTTGCAATCATATCGCCCAAAATAGCGATACGTGTTGATGCGCCGCCATCAACGACCAAGACGCGCCCTTTACCTGGCTTTTGAAGCTCAGCTTTAAGAAGACCGTTATCTTCAAAGCATTTGACTGTCTGAATGGGGCCGTAAAATGCTTTTTTGCGGCCAAATTGACGGAAGGGTTTGTCGCAAAAAGAGACCTCATTATAGAAATCGTCTACTATATCAGCTGTTTTCATAGAATTTCTCGTGTGATTAAAACAGAGTTTTCTCATACCTAGTTAGCTGCTTACATAGAGTAAATCATCATATATGTTTGAACAGGAGTAGTGATGAGAAACGGTTCCTTTTAAAAAGAATCGCGTATAGGAAGAGGTATGAAAATTCTTCTGACAAATGATGATGGTGTTCGTGCCGAAGGTATGAAAGTGTTACGCCGTGTGGCGGCTCAATTATCTGACGATGTTTGGGTATGTGCGCCAGATACTGAACAATCTGCGGCTTCGCGAGGTGTCTCATTACACAATCCTGTCCGCCTAAGAAAAATTGAAGACCGTGTTTATTCAGTAACAGGAACCCCAACGGATAGTGTTATTTTAGCGCTGAAAGACCTTTTATGTGACGAACCACCAGACCTTATTTTGTCGGGAGTGAATCGCGGGCAAAATTTGGCCGAAGACGTGACTTTTTCGGGTACGGTCGCTGGTGCGCTCCAAGGTATGCAAATGGGAATCCCATCAATCGCTATTTCACTCGCACGTGGTTTTCAAGGCGCCACAAGTCTCCCATGGGAAACAGCTGAGGCGCTATGTCCCGACGTAATAAAAAAATTACTGAAAGCTAGTTGGCCAAAACATGTTGTACCCAATGTAAACATACCAGATTTGCCTGCGGAAGAGGTGAAAGGCATACAAATCACACGCCAAGGTCACCGAGATTACCAAATGTCAGGGGTTGATAAGCGAGATCACCCAAGGGGTGGCAATTATTTTTGGCTAACATATGGCGCCAAAAAATCAAACCCTCCGGCAGGCACAGATTTGCGAGCGATTTATGATGGCTATGTCTCAGTCACGCCGCTTCACACTGATTTAACGCATTTTGAGACTTTAGATGATATGTCTCATGCAATTGATGAATAGCGCATTCATATAAATGGCGTTTGATCCTGGTCTTATCGATATGGTTATGCGCCTTCGAGGGAAGGGCATTTCAGACAATAAAGTTCTTCGAGCGATAGAACTAGCCCCTCGTAAGGCTTTCGTGCCCGCCGAATATTTTGATAAAGCCTATGCGGAGCAATCCTTACCAATAGATTGTGGTCAAACCATAACGGCGCCTTGGATTGTATCTTTAATGCTTCAATTCCTTCGAGTAGAAAAAGGCCATAAAGTTTTAGAAATAGGTGTGGGGAGTGGGTATCAAACGGCTGTTCTGTCTCATTTATGCAAGCGAGTTTACGCGGTTGAACGGTATAAAAAATTGATAGCAGATGCAGAGGGGCGACTTTCTAATTTGCAGGTTATGAATACAGTCATACGTCATGGAGATGGTCGTTATGGTTGGGCAGGACAAGCGCCATTTCACCGAATTATCATGGGGTGCGCGTCGCGTGCCGCACCGCCCATGTTACTTGAGCAATTAGCGACGGGTGGAGAGATGATAGCGGTGGTGGATGAACAGCTTATGCGATATTCAAAGGCGCGCTCTAAAGTATCAGAAGAAACCCTCATGCCGCTTAATCTTGATATGATAGAGCCCGGAAAATCACGTAGTTTGTAAGCGATATAATGACTGACATTCAACATCACAGTTTGAACTATATTGAACTACCTTCAGTGAATAATGATGTAATGAAGACCTTCTATGGGAAGGTTTTTGGTTGGTCATTCATTGACTATGGGGAGACTTACACGGCTATTCAAGGCGCTGGTTTGGATGGCGGTTTTGATATGGATAGTGATCGAAAGCCGTCAGAGCAGGGCGCTCTGATAGTTCTATACTCCAATGACCTTGAAGTATCAGAGGCATCTATTCGCGCAGAAGGCGGCATTGTGACAAAAAGTATTTTCAGCTTCCCTGGCGGTCGCCGTTTTCATTTTAATGATCCCAGTGGTAATAATTTAGCCGTTTGGACTCAAGCCTAGCCAAGTAAGGCTTAATAGCCATCATCAGGGTGTTCTGGCTCCGCTTCGCCCCATAAGTGCGAAGATAGAGGCTTGCCTGTTTCCAACACTGTTTTTAAATTTGATAAGACTGCCTGCCATCCTTGCGTTACGCCGTTATGCATAACGGAGTCTTTGTTCAGCAGGCTATGAGTAACAGTAAGTCTGGTATCTGGGCCTAAGGCAAGCATTTCATATGTCACAAGTGAAGGGGCTGGTTCATGAGTCGTACTTGTCTCTAGAGCATTCCATGTCACAACCAGTTTTTTAGGCGGGATGCATTCAATTACTTGTCCATGAATATCGACGGCATTCGAACCGTCTGTACGTATATGTTCCCATATCGACCCTTGTTTCCAGTCGGATCTATTTTCTCGGCCCCAATATTTCTGAGTGATTTCTTTCTCAATGAGACTACTCCATACAGTCTCAATAGAAGCTGCAATCTAAAGAGTATAAACGAAATCTGGGGCATCGCCTTGGGGAATGTCGTTATAGGGCATGACGTTTGTCTTGATTAAATTGTAAAGTCGGCTAGGTCCGCGAGTGTGCAGCTATGTCTGGATATATTCAAGTATAACCATAACTGACCGAAAATTTGGTAATTTAAGAGATATAACTCCCTGCGAATTTCGCACATTTTAATCAATCATCGCCTATGAAAGCGGCTTTGTTGTTTGCACTCCGCGTATATATTGGGTTGTAGTTTCGTCTTGATAAGCCTGCGAAACAGAAAATCCTTGAGATAGTTACGGCAGTGGTCAAGATGTTGGAATGTTAAAAGCTATACTAATAAGCATCTCTTCTCTAATACTGCTCTCTTGTGTTGACGAGAGTAGCTTTGAAGTAGGTGAAAGGGATGAAGAAGCATCATCTGAGTGGAAGCCAATAGAAATTGGTAAGAGCTATACAGTTACATCAAATGTATTTGGAACAACTCGCAATATTTCGATCCGGCTGCCCCAACAATATTTTGCGGAACCTGAAAAAGACTTTCCAGTACTCTATCTCATCGATGGTGGCGCTGAGCAGGACTTCCCCCACATTGCCGGTATACTCCAGTCAATTGATATTAATTGGACAGTTGAGCCAATGATTTTAGTCGGTGTTGAGACAGTGAATAGAGCCGCTGAATTAACGCCTCCGTCTGATAATCCACGCTATAATGATGTTTTTCCTGAAAGGGGCGGTGCGGATGAGTTTAGGGCATTTTTGGAGGGTGATGTTATTCCATGGGTAGAAGCGAAGTACCGCACTGATAAGCGTAGGATTTTATTGGGCGAGTCTCTTGCTGGACTATTTGTTACAGAAACCTATTTGAATGCGCCAAGTTTGTTCACCCATTTTGCTGCGGTCAGTCCAAGCCTTTGGTGGGATGAATTGGCAGTGCCCTTAACTGCGTCTGAGATTTTAAATGAAAGTGATAAGAAAACCCCATCGCTATACCTGACAATGGGCAATGAAGGCGGTGAAATGCAGCGTGGTTTAGATGTACTTATTAAAGCATTACAAGATAATGAGGTTCCTAATTGGACTTATGTTGATCGACGTAATCACGAAGACCATGGTACCATTTATCACCCTGCGGCACTTGATATGGTTCGGACCAATTTTTCTACGCCATATAGAGTGGGGACGAATAGTGAATCATTTTGGATGTTTAAAGATGGCATGGTGCCTCCGTTATCGGACAAAGCCAAAGATAACATCGAAAAGCCGTGTGATTCACTCAACGCTCAAGTAATTACTTTTGAGGCGTATAATGAAGACCCAGAAACGTGGCGAGGCATGTGTGTCATTATGAAGGCGGGTCAAAAACCTACTCTTCAGGCAAAATAAAACCCACCATAAGAGGTGGGTTTTAAATTTGTTTCTTTAGGTTGTGGGTTTATGTCATTTTTCGTTCGAAGTTCTCAGCAATTGCTTCGAGATAACCTTCTGTTGTAAGCCAGCCTTGCTGATCACCCACAAGTAAGGCCAAGTCTTTTGTCATTTGGCCGCCTTCAACGGTTTCGATTACTGTTTTCTCTAGACCCGTTGCAAATTTGATTAGCTCTTCATTATCGTCAATTTTACCGCGGTGTGCGAGGCCACGTGTCCAAGCAAAGATAGACGCTGTTGAGTTAGTGGAGGTTGCTTCACCTTTTTGATGGTTACGGTAGTGACGTGTCACTGTACCGTGTGCTGCTTCTGCTTCCATAGTTTTCCCGTCTGGTGTCAAAAGGAAAGAAGTCATCAACCCAAGTGAGCCAAAACCTTGTGCGACAGTGTCAGATTGTACATCCCCATCGTAGTTTTTACAGGCCCAAATGTATCCGCCAGACCATTTCATTGCCGCTGCGACCATGTCATCAATTAGACGGTGCTGATACTCACCGCCAAATTCAGCGAATTTATCTGCAAATTCAGCATCAAAAATCTCTTGGAAAATATCTTTAAAGCGGCCGTCATACTTTTTAAGAATTGTATTCTTAGTCGACATGTAAACAGGCCATTTGCGTTGTACACCATAATTGAAGCAAGCGCGTGCAAAGTCACGAATAGAGGCGTCAAGGTTATACATACCCATGGCCACGCCGGCTTCTGGGAAGTCAAAGACTTCACGTTCAATTTTGTCGCCGTTTTCGCCTTCCCAAGTCATCATAAGCTTACCTTTGCCTGGGACTAGGAAGTCTGTCGCTTTGTATTGGTCACCGAAAGCGTGACGTCCAATAACGATAGGTTGGGTCCACCCAGGAACTAGGCGAGGGACGTTGTTACAAATAATCGGTTCACGGAATACAACACCACCCAAGATATTGCGAATAGTCCCGTTTGGAGACCGCCACATTTTCTTTAGGTCGAATTCTTCAACGCGTTGTTCGTCAGGTGTGATTGTCGCGCACTTGATGCCGACATTATACTTTTTGATGGCATTGGCAGCATCAACAGTAATTTGATCGTCTGTAGCATCACGACTCTGAATGGATAGATCGTAGTCCAAAAGTTCAATGTCGAGGTAAGGATGAATGAGACGTTCTTTAATCATGTCCCAGATGATGCGCGTCATCTCGTCGCCATTCATATCAACGACGGGATTATTTACCTTGATTTTAGCCATATTTACCTCTGTAAGCGGTTTGGATTAAGTTTGCGCCGCCTTTAACACCAGTGGCACAAAAACTAAAGACTAAAGAACGCTACATTATTAGTGCATGGGTTCTGGTTACGCATTTAGGTGAAAGAAATGGGAAAAACGACGAAAGACCAATTAGGGCGCATTGTTGCGCAAGAGACTGACTCTCCTGTGCCAGCCGTGATTCTAGTGCGTCCACAACTTGGCGAAAATATTGGTGCCGCGTGTCGTTGCATGTTGAATTTTGGTCTAACGGATCTGCGGCTCGTGGCGCCTCGTGACGGGTGGCCAAATCCTGCGGCGGAACCTATGGCGGCGGGAGCTGTAGATGTTCTAAATACAGCGAGAGTCTTTGATACAGTTGAAGAGGCTGTATCTGATTTGCAATATGTTTTGGCCGCGACGGCGCGTCGTAGAGAGTTAGAAATTCCTGTTGTTGGAACTGATGACATTGGACCTAAGCTTAAGGGGCTTAGTGCATCTGGCTTACCGACAGGGATATTGTTTGGACCTGAAAAAGCAGGGTTAACAAATGCTGATGTTGTATTAGCAGATGCAATTTTAACATATCCCGTGAATCAAGCTTTTCAGTCTCTTAACTTAGCTCAAGCGGTAAACATTTTTGCCTATATCTGGGCTAACGCCTCCTTACCCAATATACCTGATGTGTTTAATCCGGAGATTAGTGACGCTGCCGAGCGCAAGGATTTAACAGGACTTTTTGAACATTTAGAACAAGAGCTCGACAATGCGGGGTTTTTCTTTCCTGAATCAAAACGGGCGTTGATGTCGCAAAACATAAGAGCGCCTTTGACACGTGCAAAAATGACAGTACAGGAAGTCAGAACCTTTCGCGGTATTGTGAAAGCGCTGGCCGAGGGGCGCGGTAAAGCGCGTATAAAATAAAGAAGGTCGTGACGATGAAGTATCTTGGGTATTGTTTGATTGTTGTAGCGATAGTGGCAGGGTTCTTGGCATGGCCTGGTAGTGTCGTTTTATTACTTGCTTTTCTCTCAACACTGATTTTTGCCACTGCAAGGCATAAAAATGTTAAAAGCACTCCGTTGTCTTTGCCCAAAAACATGGTTTTAGATGGCGTGTTTTTATTTGCAGCTCAGACCCTCATTATGTTTACGGCATATTTAATAGGAATTTTTGCGGTGTCTCCCGGTGGGCATGAATTTATGAATTTCTTATCGGGGCAACGTTAAACGGAAGCCAGATTAATGAAGCGAGATTAAAGTCAGACTTGACTAACCAATTGGTTTCATCAGACGTTTCACTTTTTTGTTTTTTTGCCAAGCATCATAGCTGAATATAGCCACACCAATCCAAATCGAGCCAAAGCAAACTGCATGTGCTAGGGTAAAGGTCTCTCCAAAATATAGACCACATAAGAATTGCAAAGTAGGTCCAATGAACTGTAAGAATCCCAAGGTTGAGAGTTTTAGCCGTCTTGCTGCGAAAGCAAATGCGAGCAGAGGGAGTACAGTGATCGGACCTGCTAACAGGATAAGGATGTCCATCTTTGTTCCAAGATGAGTGAACTGTAACGTGCCTTGTTGAGCAACCCATAACAAATATACTATAGCTGGAAGTAACAGTAATAAGGTCTCAATAAAAAGACCTGGCATAGCGCCAATCTCTACTTTCTTTCGTATAACGCCATAGGTTGTGAAGGTAATCGCTAGAAAAAGAGCGATTCCTGGAAATACGCCGCCATAGATCGTTAAGACAGCAACACCGAAAAAGGCGAGGGCAGTCGCTATGCCTTGGGCTTTTGACAAAGTTTCACCCATAAATACGACACCCACGAGGACATATATAATTGGGTTTATGTAATAGCCTAAACTGCCTTGGAAAATTTGATTTTGCTGGATTGCCCATATGTACATACCCCAGTTCAAAGCAAGGGCGACTGCTGCGAGGAAGAGTAAAGCAATTGTTTTTGGCTTTTTTAATGCCGAGATTACTTCACCGATTTGATGGCGGAAAATGATGATAAGCAACCCAAATGGGACTGACCAGATAACTCGGTGGGAGACCAGTTCTACAGCGCTAATACTCGCCGTCGCTTTGAAATAAAACGGAAATAGCCCCCATATAAAATAGGCGGCAACACCTGCCCATAAACCATGTCTGGTTAAGTCGG
Source organism: Litorimonas taeanensis (assembly GCF_003634015.1). NCBI lineage: Bacteria > Pseudomonadati > Pseudomonadota > Alphaproteobacteria > Maricaulales > Robiginitomaculaceae > Litorimonas > Litorimonas taeanensis. The sequence goes on along the minus strand of NZ_RBII01000001.1, from coordinate 870,690 downwards.
TCTGAGAGGTCAGAGGGGTAATCGTTTTCATCTCTCGCGATTGTCACAGAGACACGTTTAAAACAACTCAAATATTATGACAGTAATCAGCGGTTCAGTATTTTAGCCCTCTACATTGCAGAGTTGACTTACAGGCAAAGACCGCTAAAAGGCGCGCTTTATTACGGGAAGGTGTGGTGCCGCCGTTGTAATCGCTATCCAAATAGGTTGGATGAGCCGGGCCACGTCGATTGAAAGAGTACAAACGCATGTCTAAGCGTAATTCAGCAAAATATAAAATTGATCGCCGTATGGGCGAGAATATTTGGGGCCGCCCGAAATCTCCAGTTAACAAACGCCCTTATGGCCCTGGTCAGCATGGCCAAGGTCGTAAATCAAAGCTATCTGATTTTGGTACACAGCTTCGCGCCAAGCAGAAGCTTAAAGGCTATTACGGCAACATCATGGAAAAACAATTCCGCAAAACATATGACCAAGCCACACGGATGAAGGGGGATGCTTCTGAAAACCTTATTGGTTTGCTAGAGCGCCGTTTGGACGCGATTGTCTATCGTGCTAAATTCGTTCCAACTGTTTTCGCTGCACGTCAGTTCGTGAACCACGGTCATGTTCTTGTGAACGGTAAAAAAGTAAACATTCCTTCTTATCGTTGTAACGTTGGTGATGTCATTGAAGTTCGTGAGAAGTCGCGCACAATGGCATTGGTTCTTGAGGCTCTAGAAAGTGCTGAACGTGAATTACCAGATTATATCAGCGTTGATCCAAAAGGTATGCAAGCTACTTTCGCACGTGTTCCTAGTTTTGACGAAGTGCCATACCCAGTTGTTATGGAACCAAACTTGGTTGTGGAATTTTACTCTCGCTAGAGAGAACTCCAGACAAACAAAAAGAAAACCCGCCAATTTGGCGGGTTTTTTTGCATAAACCATCTGAAAAGAGAGGTTACACTCGGCTCCAGACTACGCGGAAGTCTTTGGAGTTCGTTTGACCTGAAACCCGCTCTTCCAACATATAAAATCCCTTATCCTCAAAAATGAAGCGCTGTGTCCCATTTTGCCCTTCGGTGATTTGCACGACTTTTTCTCCTACGACCTCACACTTAAAGACTTCAATGAGAAATACGGACCGGCATCGTTTAATACGCAATTCGATGTTGCTGTTATCAGGGCGCAAATATTGAACGCGAAGCGCCTGTCCCTGACGGAGGTAAGTTTTTTTGACACTCGTGACATCTAGATAATGGCCAACTAAGGCGCCGCTCTCATTTGTGTCTAATCTCTTTGAAGACACATACTGCTTATTAGCATTCAAATATTTGGATGGGTTAAAATAAGCGGGTATATAGTGGAGGCTAATATATCCCATCATAACTACAGCCCCTAAAAGACTGAAGCGAACTAGGCCATTTAACAATTGTGATGGAGCTTTAGATTTACGACGGATTTTGTAAGGTTCCGAATCCCTTTTTTCGGCTTCGACCCGAACGGCTTGGATTTGTAATTCCAGTTCCGATTGTGGAGTGTTCTCATCCATTGCCAATATATTCCTGAAGTATCTGTGCCCGCGATAATTCATCGCTGACACAGTATTACTACAAGAGGCTTTATAGACGTTTAAATTGCCATTAAGTGGGCGTTAGCTATAAACAAAAGCACTAAGCTGTTGTTTCAACGCCTTTTTCAGTGAGCATTGTGCGTAGTTCACCGCTTTCAAACATTTCGCGCACAATATCACACCCGCCAATAAATTCACCTTTAACAAAGACTTGGGGAATGGTTGGCCAATTATTGTAATCTTTTATACCTTGACGGATTTCCATGTCTTCTAGGACATTGACGCTCTCGTAATTCACGCCAAGATAGTCGAAAACCTGTACAACTGTTGATGAAAACCCGCACTGAGGAAAGACGGGTGTACCTTTCATAAAGAGTACGACGTCATTGTCAGATACTGTTTTTGAAATTCGCTCTTTAACGTCCATGAGGTGTTCTTTTCCTATAATTTTCAGACATAAAACTATGAATAATACTTTAGCCCTATAATTGGGCATCATTTTCGTGGTTTCAAGAGGGGGCTTTGGTCTCAAGTGCGAGGGCATGGAGTTCGCCATTTGCACCGTCCATTTTCCCTTTTAAAGCCGCATAGACAAGCTGGTGCTGACGTACGCGATTAAGCCCTGAAAAAGCCTTGCTGACGATAACGGCTTTCCAGTGATTATTATCACCAGCCAAATCAATCATTTCCACCTGCGCGTCAGGCAAAGCCTCTTGAATCATGGCCGCTATATCTTCACCCTTCATTGCCATTAATCAGTGCTTTTCATTAAATTTGGCAACCAAGACTCATGTTTCTCCCGAAGGCCTTGAACAGAAACATCAAATGCGCCGTCAGCTTTAATGCGGTCACCGCCAACAGTTCCCACGATTTGTGCGGATATTCCTTTACTATGCGCCGTAGAGATTACTGGGTTAACGGAATTTTTCTCTACTGCTAGCAGGTATCTTCCTTGGTCCTCGCCGAAAAGCCAACCATGAAGTGTACCTTCAGTAGGTTCTGATAAATGTAAACCCATATTAGAGGCAAAAGCCATTTCACAGGCAGTAATGGCGAGACCGCCATCGGAACAGTCATGAACAGCATTCACGCGTCTATTGCGAATGAGCTTACGGACATAATCTCCATTTAGCTTCTCAGTTTTCAAGTCTACAGGTGGAGGAGCACCATCTTCTCTTGATAAAATTTCGGCTAAGTACAGGGATGAACCAAGCCAGCCCTTAGTCTCACCAATTAAAATAAGCGTATCACCTTCTTTAGCACCGCTAAGTGTGGTGAAGAAATCTAAATTGGGAATAAGCCCGACGCCTCCTACAGCGGGAGTGGGCGGTATGGCCTCTCCATTTGTTTCATTGTAGAGTGAAACATTGCCTGAAACGACTGGATATTCAAAGGCATGACAGGCTTCGTTCATACCCTCGATAGCGCCAACAAATTGCCCCATAATCTCTGGGCGTTCTGGATTCCCAAAGTTCAAGCAATCGGTAATCGCAATAGGATCAGCCCCTACACATGTTAGGTTGCGCCAAGTTTCGGCAACGCATTGCTTTCCACCTTCATAAGGGTCCGCATAAACATAGCGCGGAGTACAGTCCGTAGAGATAGCTACGGCTTTGTTCTTGCCATGGATCCGAACGATAGCTGCATCACCACCTGATTGGCTAGAGTCAATCGTATCGCCCATAACATGACGGTCATATTGCTCCCAAATCCAACGCTTGGAAGCGATATTTGGGGATTGGATAAGCTTTATGAGTGCATCATTATAATCTTGAGTTTCATGTATGTCATTGGCATCTAGAACAGGGCGCGGCTCTGTCGGCACATGTGGGCGATCGTAGTTCGGCGCATCATCAGCAAGTGGCGCAATAGGGATATCGCAAACCTTCTTACGTTTGTGCTTCAGAACTAAGCGCCCCGTATCAGTGGTCTTGCCAATTAAGGCGACATCAAGTTCCCATTTTTCAAAAATATCATAGGCGAGTTGCTCTTTGCCAGGTTGAATGACCATAAGCATACGCTCTTGGCTCTCCGACAACATCATTTCATAAGGTGTCATGTCGGTTTCACGTTGAGGCACTTTGTCAAGATTTAGCTGAATGCCTACGCCGCCCTTATCAGCCATTTCAATCGATGAAGACGTAAGGCCCGCGGCTCCCATATCTTGAATGGCGATAATGGCGTCTGTTGCCATCAACTCCAAGCAGGCTTCTATGAGAAGTTTTTCAGTAAACGGATCGCCCACTTGAACCGTAGGGCGTTTTTCATCGCTGTCGTCGTCAAACTCAGCCGAAGCCATTGTTGCCCCATGAATACCATCTCGGCCCGTTTTAGAACCAACGTAAAAGATAGGATTTCCAACACCTTTAGCGGCTGAATAGAAAACATTATCAGCCTGCGCGAGACCAACGCACATCGCATTGACGAGAATATTTCCGTTATATCCTTTGTGAAAATTAGTTTCTCCGCCCACAGTAGGAACGCCGACACAGTTGCCGTAACCACCAATTCCAGCAACAACGCCGTTTACAAGTGTCTTGGTTTTGGGGTGAGAGGGTTCTCCGAAACGAAGGGCGTTTAACAACGCGATAGGACGAGCTCCCATGGTGAAGACATCACGCATGATGCCGCCAACGCCTGTAGCTGCACCTTGATAAGGTTCGATATAGGAAGGGTGATTGTGACTTTCCATTTTGAAAATAATGGCGTCGCCATCATCAATATCAATGACGCCTGCATTTTCACCTGGGCCTTGTATTACCCTGTCACCTGTTGTCAGGAACTTACCAAGATGTCGGCGCGATGATTTATAAGAGCAATGCTCCGACCACATAACGGAAAAAATTCCCAACTCGTTCAAATTAGGTTCTCGACCTAAACGGTCAAGAATAATTTGGTATTCGCTTTCAGATAGGCCGTGTTCAGCGACAATTTCGGGGGTGATTTCAGAAATTTTTGCCATCAGATCGACTCAATAATAGATTTAAATAGGTCTAGGCCATCTGTTCCGCCATGTTGCGGGTCTATGGCGCGCTCTGGATGTGGCATCATCCCAAAGACGTTGCCGGCTTCATTGACTATACCTGCAATATCTTGCGCCGAGCCATTTGGATTGTCAGCGTAACGGAAAACAATGCGGCCTTCTTTTTCCAATTTATTAAGAGTTGCATCGTCGGCAAAGTAATTGCCATCGTGATGAGCCACAGGGAAGGTCACTTCTGAATTATCAGCATAACGTGAGGTAAACCGCGTATTTGCATTGTTTATTTTCAACTTTTCAGGTCGGCAAACAAATTTTAAGCCTTTATTACGCATTAAAGCCCCAGGGAGCATGCCAGCTTCAGTTAACACTTGGAAACCATTGCAAAATCCTGCGACGGCGAGACCTTTCTCAGCTTTATTCTTTAGGTCTGACACAATAGGCGACCGCGCCGCCATAGCGCCAGAGCGTAAATAATCGCCGTAAGAAAACCCTCCGGGGATAACAACGAAACTTACATCACTGGGGATTTCAGTATCACGATGCCAAATCATTTTTGGAACGCGCCCAGTAACTTTTTCTAAGGCAACCGCGGCGTCGCGGTCACAGTTTGAAGCTGGAAAAACAATGACTGCGGTTTGCATGTCTAGTCTCTCAACTCAATGCGATAACTCTCAATGACAGTATTCGCGAGAAGCTTCTCACACATTTGCTCAACGCGCTGCTTTGCCTCAGTTTTCTCTTCGGACGAGAGATCAAGCTCGATGATTTTACCCTGCAATGCTGAGTTTACTTCTGCAAATCCGAGATCGTTTAGAGAGCGGGCAATGGCGCGGCCTTGTGGGTCTAGGACACCTGGTTTTAGGCCAATATAGACTATTGCTTTCATAACATGTCCTAATCGTCATTCGATACGACAGATAAAATCGTCGCGTTATGTTGGTTTTGTTCTTTTATTATTCCGAGGCGCGTAGCCACCTCAGTATAGGCTTCAGTGACTTCACCTAGATCACGGCGGAACCGGTCTTTATCCAGTTTTTTATTGGTTTCACGATCCCAAAGGCGGCAACTATCTGGACTAATCTCGTCAGCTAAGACGACTTGGTGCCCAACAACGCCATCTTCATTTGATATTGGCAGGCGACCAAATTCAATCTTGAAATCAATCAGTTTAATGCCAATACCTGCAAACATACCCTGCAAATAATCATTGATGCGCAGTGTCATGGCAATCATTTCATCCAATTCAGAGCTGCTGGCCCAGCCGAAAGCGTGAATATGTTCCTCTGCGATGAGCGGGTCGCCCAAATCATCACGTTTCAAACAAAATTCAACAACGGAACGTGGTAGTTTCTCACCTTCTTCAATGCCGAGGCGCTTCGCCATCGTGCCTGCGGCTACATTTCGGCAAATTACTTCTAGAGGAATGATTTCCACTTTTTTTATTAATTGCTCACGCATATTGAGGCGTTTGATGAAATGTGTAGGGATACCTATCTCAGCTAGATGCGTCATGACAAATTCACTGATGCGATTATTCAAGACACCTTTGCCATCCAAAATAGCTTTCTTCTGAGCGTTGAAGGCGGTTGCATCGTCTTTGAAATATTGAACGAGCGTTCCAGGTTCAGGCCCCTCATAGAGGATTTTGGCTTTGCCTTCATAAATCTGCTTGCGGCGGCTCATGGCGCTCTCCAGATGGCACGGTTAGTCAAGAGTGTTGACTCGTATCGCTTAAAGCCGCGTCATAGACGTAAGACGGGCAAACCGCAATGAGTAGCGTGTTATAAAATGGGGATTTTGCGACTTGAAGTCGGTATCGCCTCGCCATAAATGGTGTGTAGAAACAACAAAGGATTCTGACATGTCTAGCTTTGACGAACGTAAAAATGCTCTAGAAACAAAATTTGTGTTGGACGCTGCGAAGGAATTCAAAGTTGCAGCTAAGCGAAATAAGGCTCTAGGTCTCTGGGTCGCCGATATTATTGGTCATACTGACCCTGATAAATACGCTTTGGAGGTTATTGCTTCAGACATGGAAGAAGCGGGCGATGATGACGTTTTCCGTAAGGTTAAATCTGACCTTGCGACGGCAGGCGCTGACATCTCTGACGAAGCTATTCGTGAGAAAATGGCGGCGTTATTGTCTGAAGCTCGTACCTCAGTTTACGAATCAGAGTAATTAATCGCTGTATGGGGAGATCTTATTTAAGGGGCTCCCCATTTTAAGGCTTAGTTATTTGCCTCGGGACAAGTGAAATCAGTATTCGCCTGATTGTTTTTTGCCATTTTTTGTAGCGTCTTAATGTGCATTTCCATTGCGTCCGCATTATAGGCTTGGGTTACACAGCCTAAGGTTTTTTTGCTGTCCGCATCAATAATCGCGGCAAAACCTGTGACGCCTAACCATTTGTTGTATTGAGGAACGATTTGACGATCAAAAACGGCATTGGCATTCCAATCACCGTTATTAGCTGAAAAATCGAGTTCTAGGAATTCAATTTTAGGGTCGCGGATTGAGGCCAACACTTGTTGTAGTCTAGGCTCAACTACCTTGCAGGGAGCACACCAGTCCGCACGAAACATTACCACATAAATATCTGCTTGTGGTTTAGTTTGGTAGGCGAGGGCGGATGTCCCTAATCCGCAAAGAAGTATGACACTAAAAAATGCTCTATAGAATTTTGATAACATAATAAGACCTTTCTCGGTCTCATATCGTGAAAAAGAGCTGAACCAGAGATGAAAATACAGCACCGGAGTGATAAGGGCGTTCAACTTTATGTGAGAATTCGCGTAAGAAAAGAAAAAGCCCGAGCGTTTAACGCGCCCGGGCTTTGTTCTGATAATATTGTAAAATTTATAAGTTGGCAGGGTCAACATTATGCGCAGCAGGGCATTGCGTCGTTTGCGCATTTGTAGAGGCGTTAGAAATATAAGCATTTCCAGTGGCGCGAGCTGCCATCTTTTTTAACTCTCTAGCAATTTCTGTTGTATCGAGCTGAGAGCTAACGCAGCCAATGACGCGTTTTGTTTTTGCATCAACAACCGCAGCAAACCCTGGTAATCCGACCCACTTGTTGAAAATCGGCACGATATCGCGGTCAAAAGCTTCATGCGCGCCTTTCTCCCATTTAGCCGCTGTAGATGTGTCAATGTTGACTTGCTCAGCGTTAACACCTGCGATGGCTACAGCAGACGGTAGGGCTGAATCTAATGCTTGGCTTTTAACATCCGTGTCATTGCGGAAGTTTACCACATAGACGTCTGGGTTAGCCGCATAAGCTGTTGCACCGAATGCCGTTTTTAAAAGGGCGGCACCCAATAAAGAAGTTAAGGTTTTCATCGTCAGTCCTTTTTCACACTTTAAGTTCTCACGTGCTCATTCCCGAGAGCCGTTGTGATTGTGAAAATTTATAAGACATATTGGTAAATGAACCGCAAACTATGCGTTAGCTCTGTATTTACAATGATTACCAAACGTCTTTTGTTAAGGCCTAAGTGTTTGAAAAACATAAGGAAAAAAAAATCAAAAAAAATGGTTTTTTTTAAGATTAAAAGCAGCGTTGCTGGGGTCGTGTAAATACAACCTAACTGTGAAGGTTAAACTTTACTAAATGTAAGGGTATATGAACGGGCATCGGTCGTTCAGACATGATAATACCCGTGCAGTTGTAATTTAAAAGACTCGTGCAAAAATCGTATCGACATGCTTTAGGTGGTACTCGTCGTCAAACATTGCCCGTACCTGATCTTCAGATAAAAGAGCCATGACATCTTGATCTGAGAGAATAAGGTTAAGAAATGCGCCTTCACCCGCATTACCTTGCGTTCGGAACATTTCCCAAACTTTCATGGCATTGCGTTGCACGAGTCGATAAGCACTTTCGCGCTGTTCTCCAGCTTGAGTGAGGGCTAAAAGAAAGCGTTGGCTGTTATGTAAACCGCCGAGACGGTCCATATTGGATTTCATTTTTTCGGGATAGACGACAAGGTTCTCTATCACACCGGCCAGTCGGTGAAGAGCAAAATCTAAGTGCACTGTAGAGTCAGGTCCAATTCCGCGTTCGACTGAACTGTGTGAAATATCGCGCTCATGCCAAAGCGCAACATTTTCCATAGCAGGGACAACTGCCATGCGGACGAGACGGGCGAGTCCGCTTAGATTCTCAGTCAATACTGGGTTGCGCTTGTGGGGCATCGCTGACGAGCCTTTTTGCCCCTTTGAGAAGAACTCCTCCGCTTCAAGGACTTCTGTACGTTGCAGGTGACGAATTTCAACGGCTACGTTTTCAATTGATGAAGCGATCACGCCTAGGGCTGCGAAAAATGCAGCGTGACGGTCCCGAGGGATAATTTGAGAGGAGACAGGCTCAATCGCTAAACCCATTTTTTCCGCGACATGCTCTTCAACTTTTGGATCAATATTTGCGAATGTTCCGATAGCACCTGAAATAGCGCATACAGCAATTTCTTCACGGGCTTGCACAAGACGGGCGCGGCCACGAGCGAATTCAGCGTGGAACCGCGCGAGTTTGACGCCAAATGTTGTTGGTTCTGCGTGAATGCCGTGTGAGCGGCCAATAGTTATAGTGTGTTTATGTTCTTTTGCGCGCTTTTCAAGCGCCGTTAAAACTCTGTCCATGCCTACAAGTAAGAGGTCAGTTGCTCGTGCTAACTGCACGGACAGAGTCGTGTCCAAAATGTCAGAGGAAGTGAAACCTTGATGTACAAAACGCGCATCCTCACCAATGAACTCTGCGAGGTGAGTCAGGAAGGCAATAACATCGTGTTTTACTTCGCGTTCAATCTCATCGATTTTTGCAACATCAAACTCAGCTGAGCCGCCTTTGTCCCATATGTTTTTGGCTGCTGATTTTGGTATGACCCCTAATTCAGCCAATGCATCACAGCCATGCGCTTCGATTTCAAACCAAATTCTATACTTAGTTGCGGCAGACCAAATCTCGGTCATTTCCTTGCGGGCGTAGCGTTCAATCATGGGAGACTCACAATTTAATAATTTGCACGCCCCTTAGCTTTCATTACGCGCTTCTGCAATGGCCCAATCTTTAGGAAGGGACTTGCTGACCATCATAAAGAAGATGAATGCAACGAAAAGTATTCCGCATATGAGTATCATTGCATACCGTGTGGCTTCGAGTTCATTATATGAACCCTTAAACACATCAATCAGTATGCCTGCTGCAGTTGGGCCACCGCCCAAGGCAATCATATTCAAAATGAAGAAAAATAAGGCGGTAGACATCGCGCGAACATGAACTGGTGCCAGAGTTTGCGCAATTGCAAAGCTGGGCCCTAGATATACGCCGATGCAAAGTTGAAATATCGCGGTTAAAGCTAAGTGAATATAAAGGTTAGGTGCTAAAAAACACGCAATGCCAATGGGAAGAGCAATTAGTGTCGCAATCCCTGGGATGTATCCATAGGCTCTTACATCAGTCTTGGCTTTCCAATCGACTAGCTTTGCACCGAAATAAGTACCAGCCACATAAAAAGTGCCGTAAATGAAACCGAGTATTATAATGACTTTTCTGAAATCAAATTCGGGGTCTAACAGGCGAATGAATTTAGTTTGAAACCCTGAAAAAGCGTAAGCTGCAAAGGACGCGAAGGCGATCCCAAAGGCCATAAACCACCACGATTTTATTTTTAACAACGCCGGCACAGCTTCGGAAAATGGTATCTTTTTAATGGTGCCGGTTTTGTTTTTTTCCATAGCTCCACGTTCTGGTTCTTTCACAAGAATTCGAACAATTACGGCCAATAATATTCCTGAGACCCCTAGGATAATAAAGATTCGTCTCCAGTCGACTGTTGAGGGATCTGCACCAAGTAAGGCTGCCGTGATGAAGTAAGCACTCATAATACCTAGAGGAATTCCTAGAGAATATAGGCCTAATGCTCCCGCTCTTTCCTCTTTTGGGTACATATCTGAGATAATCGCGTGTGATGGAGGGCTTCCGCCCGCTTCGCCAATACCAACGCCCATTCGTGCAAGACCAATTTGCCAAAAATTCTGTGCAAACCCCGTTAAAGCCGTGAAGCCGCTCCACACAGCTAGGGCCACACTTAACAATCCTACGCGGTTGACCCGATCAGCAAGGAAGGCGATAGGGATCCCCATAATTGTGTAAAAAGCTGCAAAAACAAATCCGATAAGTAGGCCCAACTGAGTATTTGATAACCCGAGGTCTGCTTGAATGAAAGGCGCTAAAATGCCGACAATCTGGCGGTCAATAAAGTTAAACCCATATACTAAAGTAAGTAGAATTATAACAAAGGTTCTATAGCCCTTGCTGGGCGGATTCATAGTCTTGATTGAGTCGCTCATATTTTTCCCGTTTTTTCTTTTACCAGAACCTATCCTATTAAAGGCGTCAAGATAGAAGATTGCATGGGAGTTACTTAATCACTGCATGGGCAATGATTTTTCTGTCATATTACATCAGGCCTAAGGTTTTAAAGCTGGCGATATTTTCTCGGCCGATGATTAAGTGGTCATGCACCACAACATTCATGGCTTTTGCAGCGGCAACCACTTCTTTGGTCATAACTATATCAGAATGACTTGGTGTTGGGTCGCCGCTAGGGTGATTGTGAGCGAGAATTATAGCCGTAGATTCGAGGGCGAGGGCGCGTTTAATGATTTCTCTCGGATAAACAGGCGCGCGGTCTATGGTGCCTCTGCCTAATACTTCATCAGCGATGAGCCGGTTTTTTCGATCCAAAAATAATACACGAAACTGCTCGACTGGTTCGAATTGCATGGCTGAGCGACAATAATCAAGTAAAGCTGTCCATGATGATAATACGGGGCGTCCCAGAAGACTTTCCCGGCCCATGCGCACGGAGGCAGCATGTAGGAGCTTTAAATCAATTGCCGTTTTCTCACCGATGCCTTTAATCTCAATCAAGCGATGTAATGGTGCGGCGCAAACTTCAGCGAGATTACCAAAGTGGACAAGGAGATCTTTGGCAATGGGTTTCACATCGCGTCGAGGAATTGAATTAAACAAAAAAAGCTCTAGCAGTTCATAATCGGCCATAGGGTCAGCCCCATGTTCCGCAAATTTTGCGCGCTGACGGTCCCTGTGCTGGAGATAGTGTGGCTTTGGCTTTGTTTCGGCCAAAATCAGAGCCTTTTAAGCGTAAGGTGGGCGATTGAGGCCCTTGGGCGACAAAGTGAAAATTTCACAGCCATCTTTCGTCACGCCTATAGAGTGCTCAAATTGCGCTGTAAGTTTTCTATCCCGAGTAACAGCTGTCCACCCATCAGAAAGTACTTTTACATCAGGACGTCCTAAATTTATCATCGGCTCGATTGTAAAAAACATCCCTTCGCGCAGCACTTCACCTTCGCCTGGGCGACCAAAGTGTAAGATATTGGGTGAGTCATGAAAGAGACGTCCGACACCGTGACCACAAAAGTCCGTGACGACTGAACAACGTTCGCCTTCGGCAAATTTTTGAATGGCGTGACCGATATCACCTGTCGTGTTTCCTGGTTTTACAGCAGCAATACCGAGCATCAAGCTGTCATATGTGATGTTTATTAAGCGTTCCGTTTTTCTATCGACATTACCAACCGTGTACATTCTGGATGTATCGCCATGCCAGCCATCTACAATAGACGTAACGTCAATATTTAAACTGTCACCATTCTTTAAGGGCTTATCATTTGGTATGCCGTGGCAGACAACATGATTGATAGAGGTGCATAATGAATGTTTATAGCCTCGATATCCAACCGTAGCTGGTAGTCCTCCATTGTCGGTGATGAATTCGAAAGCGGCTTTATCGAGAGCTGCTGTTGTAACGCCAGGTTTGACCATATCGGCAAGCATATCAAGGCATTCAGCGGAGAGGCGACCTGCCTTACGCATGCCTACAAAGCCTTCTTCACCGTGGAGTTTAATTGCGCCGTCACGTAAATCATCGGCGTTTGCTGCATCTACATAATTCATGCTGCCCTATAACAGCCTAGCTTATAGTTCGCTAGTGCTTATAACCGTCCGCCTAGTCTTGCTTGAATTTATAGCAAAAACGCCCCGATAAAGCGCGGCGTTTTCATTAAAGTTGCAGTAATAAGGTTAGTGATGTGTGTGGCACTCATACTTACCATGATAATGTTTAGTGCTTCGGGTTTGTACAACATGTCTATTCTGCGACGTCACATATGTTGAGCGGTGGTAATTGTTTTGATGATTGGTTGTAGGGTAGCTTCGTACTCTGTGTGGCTGAGATTGAGCCGTATGATATGAAGCGTTTTGATTCTGTGTAGTGCTATAACCAGGATTCGAATAAACAGGATGACTACTCACTCTTGTGGTCACAGGATATCGCTTTGTTGATGTGTGGCGCGCTGGCACAGTTTGATAGGTTGATGGCTGTGATGGATAATATACAGGCTGTGGCTGTGTAGAATAAACTGGATCGCAATCAATTCGTTTGTCTGCGATTCCCGCGCCAGCAAGGCCGCCTATCACGGCTCCGATAGCAGATCCTTCGGTTCTAGCGCCTCGCCCAGAGACCTGTGACCCCAATACTGCTCCAGCTACAGCGCCAATTCCACCACCCAAAAGTTTTTGTTTGTTCTCATTTGTTTTGCAGGCTTCGTGTGCGTTATAACTACTGTTGTAATGATTGTAGTTTTGAGCGAATGCATTGCCAGAGAGAGCCAATGTAGAAAGCGAAATCGCGGTCAGAGTAAGAATGCGCATGTTAGTCTCCTAAAAGTTGTTCGCCTCTATTTCCTTGACTGGTTATGGCGGTATGAACACTCTTTAGGTGACAGGGTCTGAATGTTATCTGAGCCTTATTGTTGGCTTTTATTCATCTATATTAATTTTATGGGTGGTTTTCAAAGGGACTGAATATGACAAAAATCGTCACGGCGGGCGTGATTCTTATTGGAGACGAGCTTCTCTCAGGTCGTACTCAGGACACTAACCTTTCATCAATCGCAAAGTTTTTGACGCCTTTAGGAGTGACGATAGGCGAAGCTCGCATTATCGCAGATAATGCAAATATCATTAGTCAAACCGTTAAAGACTTCTCTGATCGCTTCGATTATGTTTTCACGACTGGCGGGATTGGGCCTACTCATGATGATATCACGGCAGATTCAATTGCATCGGCGTTTGGTATTGGCATATCTGAGCGCGAAGACGCGTTAAACGTACTTCGTAAGCGTTACAGTGATGAAGAACTAAATGCCGCCAGACGTCGAATGGCTAGAGTTCCAGACGGAGCCGTTCTCATTGACAACCCCGTTAGCCAAGCCCCCGGGTTTCAAACGAAAAATGTCTTTACTATGGCGGGTGTTCCTCAAATCATGAAGGGCATGCTAGCTGATGTCGCTCATAGAATAGAGGGCGGCGCAAAGACGTTTTCTATCAGCGTTACGGCTTCTGGAATAGGCGAGGGCGATGCCGCGGCACCATTAGCGGCTATTGAGTCTCAATATTCTGGCGTTAGCTTGGGTAGCTACCCTTTTTTTAACGATGATTTGCGCGGGGTTAATTTTGTAGCCCGTGGTAGAGATATGGTGATTTTAGATGAGGTCAAAGAGAAGCTTGAGAAGCTCGTCTTCGAATTGTCAGCTAATGAGTGAAGTGGTGCGGGCGGCCGGAATCGAACCGGCACTCCTATAAAGGAACAAGATTTTAAGTCTTGCGTGTCTACCAATTCCACCACGCCCGCTGACTTTCCGCTGACTTAAGGCGATGGAAACAGACGAGCAAGCATTTTTATGCGCTGGAATGAGGAAAATTATCATTTATACCCCTGCAACGACGTCTAAGTCTTTCTAGCGAAGCTAAATATTGGATTTAGGGGCGGTTTGAGGCTCACATATATAAGGCAAGATAACGAATGGCTGACTTTGATGTATTTAACGGTGATGCTGATGGCATTATCTCACTTGTTCAGTTGCGCCTTGCTGACCCACGTGATTCGAAACTTATAACAGGACGAAAACGTGATATCGCTCTACTTGACCGAGTCGAAGCCAAAAGTGGTGATCGCGTAACAGTTCTTGATATTTCACTCTCTAAGAACCGTATTCCCCTGCAACGAATTTTAGAAGCTGGGGCCGGAGTATATTACTTCGATCATCACCACGCAGATCCAATACCAAAGCATCCAAATCTTGAGACTTTTATTGATACCTCACCTGAAATATGCACAGCTTTATTAGTCGATGATTACCTTGGTGAGGCATACCGCGCATGGGCGGTAACTGCGGCTTTTGGTGATAATTTTCCTGCATTGGCCAAGAAAAAGGGGCGTAGGCTGAGAATTCCATTAGAGGGACTAGAGCGTTTAGGGGTGTTGATTAATTATAATGGATATGGCGCAGACCTAGACGACTTACACTTTCATCCTGCTGATCTTTACAATGAACTCGTTCAATATGAAACGCCAATGGCGTTTTTGGAGGCGAACACGACAGTCTATCAAGCCCTTGAGGAGGGCTATCAGGCCGATCGCAAGGTAATGTCAGACGGTGAAGCCATAATTGAGACGGACACACATTATGCTTTAGTTTTGCCAAACGTAGCCGCATCCAGACGTATGTCAGGAGTCCATGGCAATAGCTTAGCGCAGAATCATCCAGATAGAGCTCATGCCATTCTTACACTAAAAGAGGGTGGGTACCTTGTAAGCATTCGTTCGCCTTTAACTCGCCGTAAGGGTGCCGACGAATTGGCTATGCAGTTCGATACTGGGGGAGGACGATCCGCAGCGGCAGGGATTAATCATTTGGCAGAAGCTGATCTGAATAATTTTTTAAAACGTTTTCAGCAGTCATTTTTATAGAAACTTCTTCTGTTTCTTTATGAAGCTGATTAAGTTCGTCTCATGGAAACTGAAAAAGTTGAATTTATTGGAGCCTTAGGCGATATAATATCGGCTAAAATTGACCGACCTGATAAGGGTGATGTCATTGGGTGGGTTTTGTTTGCCCATGGTTTTTCAATCGGTAAAGACCTGAAACCTATTCGGACTATTTCCAAAGCTCTCGTGGAGGAGGGTTACGGGATGTTGCGGTTCGACTTCACTGGTTTAGGTGCTTCTGGTGGAGATTTCTCTGATACGAATTTCTCAACAAACGTCGCCGATATCAAAGCCGCTGCAAATTTTTTGACAGAAAACTGCCGAGCCCCATGCATATTAATTGGGCATAGTTTTGGCGGCACAGCGATGCTGAAAGTTGCAGACGATATTCCGGAATGTAAGGCTGTCGCAACAATTGGGTCTCCTTGTGACACAACTCACATTATTCATCAGTTCGCTGATAAAATAGAAGAGATTGAGGAAGAGGGGCAAGCCAAAGTTTTACTGGGAGGGCGTCCTTTTATTATTAAGGAGCAATTCCTGAGTGATATAGAAAATTATGATATTGCTAGTGAAATTGGTAATTTATCAAAAGCTCTATTGATCTTTCATTCTCCACAAGACGCCGTTGTGGGCATTGAAAACGCCTCTCACATATATATGATGGCCAAGCACCCCAAAAGTTTTGTAAGCTTGGATGGGGCTGACCATCTACTTCTAAGAAACGCTGCTGATGCAGATTATGTTGGGCGTGTTCTGGCCGCATGGGCGACCCGATATGTTCAATAAAAGCCCAAACTATAAGACTATGGGCTTTTATTTTTGATACGATGTTTTATCGCTTTAGCTTTTCGGCTGCATCTTTGGCATCGCCGATCGAGTTTTGAACTTTGCCTTTAAGTTGTTGAGCTTTCCCTTTCGCTTCAAGGGACGTATCATCTGTTAACTCTCCAAACTTCTCTTTTGCTTTACCGACAAGTTCGTTAGCTTTACCTTTAATATGTTCTTTTTCCATTTTTCACTCCTAAAGTTGAATGAGTTATCAATGTTTCAAAATGCATTTGTGTTCCAAGATTATATGCGGCTGTGTTGTGATATGACTGTTCAAGGATATCGTCAGGGCTTGAGTTAGGTTTGTTATTCGGCTACCCGCCGCTCACTTAGAATGGATAGTGTAATGACCGATCGTTATGATGAATTAAACCAACTTGGCCAAATGAAGGGGCTTCCAAAATCCCCAGAGGAGGCTGTTTTAGAACGGGTAAAAAATCCGTGTTCTGAGCCTTA
This sequence comes from Litorimonas taeanensis, assembly GCF_003634015.1. Taxonomy (NCBI): domain Bacteria; kingdom Pseudomonadati; phylum Pseudomonadota; class Alphaproteobacteria; order Maricaulales; family Robiginitomaculaceae; genus Litorimonas; species Litorimonas taeanensis. The sequence continues at coordinate 854,006 of NZ_RBII01000001.1, read as the reverse complement.
TATGATACGCCTTGTTGCACCAGAGTTTACATCAATTTGTCCGGTCACGGGACAGCCTGATTTTGCGCATTTGGTCGTCGATTATTGCCCTGATAAATGGATCGTTGAAAGTAAAGCCTTCAAATTATATTTGGGCAGTTTCAGAAATCATGGTGACTTTCATGAGGCTTGCACGACTGGAATCGGTCAACGCCTTGTGAAGGAATTGAGCCCTAAATGGCTTCGTATTGGTGGGTATTGGTATCCTCGTGGAGGTATACCGATTGATGTGTTCTATCAGTTCGGAGAAGCTCCCAAGGGGCTCTGGATACCAGAACAAGGTGTCCCGCCTTATCGTGGGCGAGGTTAGAAACAGTAGCTTCTTTATCCTCTTTTGAGAAAATGTTTGGCTTTTTCATGTTGCCTCCCTATCTTGAAAGCGAATTACGTCTTACGTCTCTGACGTTGTAAGGGACCGACGAAAGGCATTCGATATGGCGAATTTAAATATTGCGACAGATAAAAACTCTGATCAATCGGTTTGGAGCCTTTTGAAGCAGGAAGCTGCAGCTTATGCCGTGAAAGAAACATCTCTATCGTCATTTTTGCATGCGACCATTCTGGATCAATCCAGCTTAGGTAGTGCGATCGTGAACCATCTGGCGGAAAAACATGCTACAGCAGACTTATCAGCCCTAAAGTTACGCCAAGTCCTTTCAGAAGCAATAGAACTTGATGAGACGATTGTTGAGTTTGCTGCGAAAGACCTGTTGGCCGTTAAGGAACGTGATCCAGCTTGCCGTTCTTATTTACAGGCGTTCTTATATTTTAAAGGCTATATGGCCATCCAAACTCATCGTTGCGCGCATTCTTTATTTAAATCTGGTCGTGATTTAGTGGCATTTCATTTGCAAAATAGAAGTTCAGAGCTTTTCGGCGTCGATATAAACCCGGCAGCTGTTATAGGTCATGGCATTATGTTGGACCATGCTACAGGCTTTGTTATGGGCGAAACTGCACGTGTCGGGAATGATTGTTCAATTCTACAGGGCGTCACTCTGGGGGGGACAGGAAAGTCCCATGAAGACCGTCATCCCAAAATAGGAGACCGTGTTTTATTAGGCGCGGGTGCAAGTATTTTAGGGAATATAAAAATTGGTGATGGCGCCAAAGTTGCCGCTGGTTCGGTCGTTCTTAAGGCCGTTACAGAAAACTGTACTGTGGCAGGGGTTCCTGCCAAACCTGTGGGCGGCCCTTGTTGTGGCAACCCTGCAGGCTCTATGGATCAAACATTAGGAGAGGCGCTATGAGCCCAGAACAAATCACTTCAGTAAAAAACTACCTTTGTAAGCGCTTTGCAACAGAGGGTATAACGATCAAGCCTCGTAAAGTTACAGACAGCGTGGAAGTGTATCTGAATAATGAAATACTCGGCTTGTTGTATATCGATGATGAAGACAAAGATGACATCTCATATGATTTGAACATTTCCATCCTGCAACAAGACTTAGACGCTTAATGACTGTTTATGCACTCGGAGATGTAATTCCCCAACTTGATGAAACAGCTTGGGTTGCTGATTCGGCGACAGTCGTTGGTAATGTTATGATGGCTGTAGGAGCTTCTGTTTGGTTTGGAGCTGTTGTCAGAGGAGATAATGACCCGATACAAATCGGGTCAAGAACAAATATTCAAGACAATTCTGTTCTACACTCTGATGCGGGTTCACCGTTGACGATTGGCACAGGGGTGACGGTTGGTCATCAAGCCATGCTTCATGGATGTACTATTGGGGATAATACGCTCATTGGAATTGGTGCGACTATTTTAAACGGAGTCGTTATCGGGAAGAATTGCCTCATTGGTGCGCATGCATTGATAACGGAAAACAAAGTGATTCCTGATAATTCAGTTGTCATGGGTGCTCCTGGCCGCGTTGTTAAGGCAGTGCCAGTGGCCCAAGAAGCAATGCTAAAAGCCAGTGCTGACTATTACGTCAAAAACGCCAAGAGATTTAAAGCTGAATCGAAACCCGTCTAAGAGTTTCTATGAGACTTCCGAGCTTGTGCCGTATTAATCCATAAATTTCTAATGTTGTCGCCTAAGGCTTCGCCAAGGTTGAACCAACCAGCGCGGTTAGAAAAACTATCATGTATAAAAAGGTGATCCTCGAGTGTAAGGGTTTCACTTAAATTCTGCCTAATAATTTCAATTTTATAGGCGGTGCCTAATATCCACGCAGTATCGCTTATTTGATAAACTTGCCCCATGCTTTTTAGAGTGTTGATAAAGCCCGGCTGTGCTGGTGGTGAAATTTTCGCAATAATGAAGAACACACTTGGAATAGTTGCCGTCTCAGATTGTTTTTGAGGGGTTGTGGTCTGTTGAGTTGGGTTTGTTTCCGCAGCAGAGGAAGCAGTTGGGGCTATATTGGTCTCAAAACGGCCTTTAGACCACAGCCTGAATTCGGGCCATTCTATTGCGGGTTTGAAAATACCTTCAGAGCGATTGGATATTAACGATTGAGGGCCAAGCCGTCCCTCGTCACAATATTGCTCCATTAAACTCGCACTATACGGTCCGTAAAGCTGTCCACCGACTTGCATGAAGTAGGTAGGTACAGAATTTTCTCCGCGAGTTATACTATTAGAGCTATGAATGATGTTGGGTGGATAAGTCACAGCTTCCTATGAGTTCAATTCGCGTAAACAACAAATGGTTTTTCTGAGTCTGCCATTCGTTTGTTCATTGAAAGTCAAAGTCGTGGGCATCATATGTAGTTTTATAGAGTAGATACAAGATTACTCACTATAGGAACATCATGAATACATCTCAACAACGGACTAATGAGCCTTTTTTCAATTTCAGCGAGCCGATGCCGGCCTTTGTTGCGGGTGGCTTAATTGTTTCATTCATAGCGTTGCGGTATTTGCCTTTTGTTTGGGAAACACTTGCCCCTTTGGTTGTTCTTCGCCCCTATGGGTTTTTAGGAACCAGTCTTCCAGAACAATTGTTTAGTCTTGTAGGGCATGGTTTGGCCCATGGTGGATGGTCACATGTTTTAATGAATGCAGGAATGATAGCTGTGCTTGGTGTTGCGACTGTAAAAGGAGCAAGATTATTTTCGGTAGAACAAGGCCGCAGACGTTCTCCAAGTCTGGTTTTTTTAACAATATTGATTTTCGGGATTGTCTTAGGTGGAGTGTCTGAATGGCTTTGGTGGATCGCTACGAATGCTCCGCTTGGTGTAAATGCGCCGGCTGCCGTTGGTGCTTCTGGTGGAGCATCGGCATTACTGGCGACAGCAGGTTGGGCTTTAGGTGGTCGAGCTAAGATGTTTCAATTTGCGTTGGGGTGGGTACTCATTAATCTGGCAATGGTGGTGGCAGGACCATTCATAGGGCTCAATATAGCTTGGGCTGCACATCTTGGCGGCTTTCTGGGGGGGATGGTATTGGCGCCCGTAATGATTAAGGCAAATAGTGCTAGTCTAGGTATTTGAAATTCTTCCGCGTTTGTTTCTCACAGTGAGAGCGTAAAAACTTCCTGATGCGACGAGCGTTGCTGTAAGGATTACCAAGCTATCGACATTTAAGAGCTGAGGACGATAAAGCATGACAATTTGCGCACCCAGAGCGGAGAGGCCTAAAAGGCTGTAACCGACACGATTTAATCGCATGCCTTTTAAAACTTGCCCCCCAAATACTACCAATCCGCATCCTCCTAAAACAAGGCCAATAGTCGGAGTGAAGGGAAGCCCAGGGATTTTTGATAAATATGGCATTATAAGATCTGGCCTGAAAACAAGGAATGGCACAGCGCCTAGCGCCACAGTTGTAAGGAAGATTGAAAGTGCAGTTTGCCGAGAGTGGGCATGACGGCTCATTCCAGCGACTAATACACAAGCTAGGGCGCAGGCTACGCCAATGATCCAAGTCATTGACGAAGCGGGGCGATCGCCGACAGACATTAAACGACTGTAGTCGCTATCTAAATATCCAGCTTGTAACCATAAGAAGCCAATTACACCTAGGAACCAGCCGACAGTGATAAAAGCGAGTGAGGCGAAGGCATTTTCGTCCAGTCCGGCTTCTCCGAGTTTATATTGCGCCGCCCCAATTATAAAGATGAAAGCCGCGACTGCTTGCTGAGATAAATCAGACTTTAACAGCCAAATCGCACCCCAAATAAAAAGCGCAAATAGAGCAAGAGCCATTACAGCACGAGAGGACTTCTGACTTGCTACGCCGAGTAACGCAAAAATCAGTCCTGTTAGAATAGAACCCTCAAATGCAGAAATTGAAATGGTATCAGGCTGAAATGGTGCTGCAGAATAAGCAAGCCCTAACAAGCTACTACCCGCTACAAATAAAGGTATTTTTGCCCTTCCGATAAAACCAATTCCAATGCCTAGAATGGCGGCAGGTATTGAAAGGCTCACCAAAGAAAAATTGAGAACCCCATAACTGAAAATAAGAGGAACAGCCAAAAGAGTAAAAGCCATCCATTCCCTCAAAATCACGGGAAGTTTCAGAACTGCAATTGAAAGAATTCCAAGTGCGACGACGGATGCTGTAAAATAAATTTGGGATTCAACACTCGCTGCTACATTAAAACTAGCGATTAATCCTGCGAAGCTCCCTAAAAAGCCAGTTAATAGTATTGCCTCTATCCAAAACAATAGAGTTGAATAGGTTTTGCTGCGTTTAACTTTGGGGTGTCTAGGTGTGTATTTGTTAGTCTCGATAGAGTTGGACGTATGGCTTGGTCTCCAAGACATCTGTCCGGGTTTTAAGTCTGAAATATCCATTTGAATGGTATTCGCCGTTGAGCCTGCTTGAAGTGTCACACCTTCATTGCGACGTTGAAATTCACCCATCCTATCGATTGGGGAATTATCATTAGCAACGTATGAGTTTGAGCCAAATTCCATGTGGTTTTGATAAGTGAAAATGAACCAAAGTCATCGCTAATCCCTTATTAGGGGTATGTAGGCAAAAACTCATAGCTCGCTACGTGAAAATTTGAAGTTAAAGGCAAATAATACGCAAGTTATTGCGGTTTTACTGTACCTGAAGGGATATTACCTAATACATCCATAACGGACTTTATTAAGGGTATTTCGTGCTGCATCGCTCTATATCCGCGTTCAATCAGCTCTTCTGCGCGAGTAAACTCCATCATTCCAATGTGGCCGATTCGTGGGGCGATAAATACATCTGGGGGGTCCCCTGCAAGGCGGGAACGAGAGATCCTGTCCATGACTATATTTAAAGTTCCCATCATGACAGAACCCATTTTAGGGCTTTTCCCGGGGCGTACATCTCCTATCATTGACTTTAACAGCAACCTATCGGGCCGTAACTTGTTTAAAGATTGTGACGCTAATTCCAGCGGGTCACCAAAATTGACGTCATCGTCTTCATCATCAAAATGGATCTCATGGCTCGTTCCGATAGGGCCAAAGGCATCACCATTCAGGCTAACAGCTATTACCATATGTGCGCCTAGTGCACGACAAGTAGACACGGGCACGGGATTGACCAGAGCCCCATCAATCATAAAACGACCATCGACCTTTACGGGTTCAAAGGCTCCGGGCAGGGCATATGAGGCCCTTATTGCGGGAATTAGAGCTCCATTTTGGAGCCAAACTTCATACCCAGTCCGAAGGTCACACGTTACGGCGGCGAATTTTCGATCAAAATCTTCAATCTTCATATCCTTAAAATAATGGCGCATGACCCGTGCTAATCGCTCGCCGCGCATTAAGCCCGAGCCACCCCAGCGGACATCCATATAGCCCATAACTTTTCTTCGGTTCAGCGATCTAGCCCATTCTTCAAGAGCATCAAGGTTGCCTGCTAAATAAGCGGCTCCAACAACGGCCCCAATTGATGTACCAGCGATAATATCGGGCTTTATTCCAGCTTCAATTAAAGCCCGTATTGCCCCGATATGAGCCCATCCACGTGCGACGCCGCCGCCCAAAGCAAGACCGAGGGGAGGGCGCTTGCCTGAGGGCAAAGGAGAAGTATCTAACCGCATAACGAAGCCAAGCTATTCTTTTGTATCGGAGTCTTTGTCAGCCAATTTAATATCGCTTTATTGATAAAGTTTGGATTGTCCCACATGGCCCAATGTCCGCAATCAGGCACTGTTTGACGCGTCAGGTTCTTCATTATCGCCGGCATGTGGTCAGTCGTTTGTGGCGGTAATATAAGATCGTTTTCTGGGCTTAGCATAAGACTGGGTATATCAATCTTTTCGGGTAGTCCTCTTGCTAGTTCCCAATTTTGTGTCGTGTTTCTGTATAATGACATACCCCCGTGAAAACCACTTTTCTCGTAAGCTCTTGTGTACTCAGTTCTGTCTTTTTCGCTCATAACGGCGCCAAGAAGTTTGGGTTCGCCAGCTAGTAGATAGTCTAAAAAATTTTTTGGAATATGCGTGAAATTATCTTCCATTTTTTGACCAGGACGCGTTGTGCGGAACATTAGTCTGAAAAAAGCGTCAGGGTTAGAAGCAAAGAGGGCGGCGATTTCCTCTGGGCGGTCTCTAAATTCTAAAAAATAGTGGTCTTTGCCGTAGCGTTTGCGAAAGATTTTCAACGGGTCAACTGGCGCATGCTTCACATGTGGTGTGCAAATTGAAATTAAACGCTCAATACGATGGGCAAGCATCAAGCCTGCTTGCCACATTATGATACCGCCCCAATCATGACCGATTAAGGTGGCTGTGCGTCGGCCCTGTGCTTCGATAACTTTGTCAAGATCAGCGACCATTTGTGTGATAGCGTAATGCTCAATTCCATGAGGAGCGTCAGATCTACCAAAACCTCGTAAATCATAGGTTATCACACGGTATCCGGCTCCAGTTAATGCGGGTACAGTCGTCTTCCAACTATAAGCTATTTCAGGCCAACCATGAATAAGAATCAACAGAGGGCCGTCTTCAGGGCCGTCCCTATAGGTAGCAATGTTGTAGCCATCTGACTTAATGAAATCGGGTTTGGAAAAGTTCATTTTATGAGTTTGGCCCAAATTTAAATCAAAAACACCTGTTTTTACTCGATTTTTACGAGAAAACTCTGTCAATTTAGCTTGAATGTTTCTGAACATGTCGTTACTAAGCGCCAAGATTTAGCGAGCCTCGCATCTTTTGCGGGGCTTTTAATATTTAGAACAGAAATGAGTTGACCTGATATGGTTGAAATCTACGTCCGTCAAAACAATGTGGACCAAGCCCTCCGCGCGTTGAAAAAGAAATTGCAAAACGAAGGTATTCTTCGTGAAATGAAAGCGCGTAAGCATTACGAAAAGCCTTCTGAGAAACGTGTACGCGAGCAGGCTGAGGCTGTTCGTCGCGCTCGTAAATTGGCTCGTAAACGTGCTCAAATCGAAGGTCTTATTCCTATGAAGAAGAAGCCTTCACGTCGCTAGGTAACACTCTAGTAGAATTTTTAAAAAGCCGTCCTTGTAAGGGCGGCTTTTTTTATGTCTTTATAATTTTCGAACGAGAAGATTCTTGAGAGTAAATAATGTGGACACTCGTCCAATGCGCTATTTGAGTGGCAGTTGATATCACAATAGTAAAAATAGAAGGCAGCCATGATTATATAGCGGTTGCGATATGAGCTTTGGGAGCGCATAGCGAAATTATGTCTGAAATGAAATCTCCGAAACGCGATCAAATGAATCTTCCCATACCTCAATGGGAATTCGTGTTGATGATGGCAGCAATTTTTGGTCTTCAGGCTCTAGGCATTGATATTATGTTGCCTGCTCTTGAGGTGATTGGTCATAGTTTTGCAATTTCAAACGAAAACTCTCAGCAATTTGTTGTTTTTGCTTTTGTACTTGGATTTGGATTTCCACAGCTCGTCTTTGGGCCGATATCTGACCGCTTTGGTCGGAAGATTTTGTTGCAACTCAGCTTAGTAGGATATATTGTTTTCTCTTTCCTTTGTATGTTTGCGCATAGTTTTGAATTACTATTATTCTATCGCTTTATGCAGGGAATTACTTGTGCCGGAACGCGAGTTTCAGCGGGCGCTATCATTCGAGATTTGTCTGCTGGTCGAGCCATGGCGAGTATCTTATCGTTAGTGTACACAGTTTTCATGATTGTCCCGATTATTGCGCCTGCTTTAGGTACGCTTATAATGCTTAAATTACCTTGGGTTTGGACATTTGGAGTATTGGGCATTTTTGCCTCAATAATATTAGTTTGGATTTCTTTTAGAATACCTGTGACACTGGCTAAAGAAGACCAACGCCCTCTTAGTTTTGCGGCCATTTCAGAATCATTTAAAGCTGTCCTTACTCACCGTACGAGCTTTGGCTACATGGTCGCGAGCGGCGTAATGTTTGGCTGTCTTTTTGCATTTATCGGATCATCTGAACAAGTCTTCGATGAAGTATTTGGTCGTGGCGACCGATTCTGGCTTTGGTTTGCGGGTATTGCGAGCGTTTTAGCCGTGATGAACTACTCTAACAGCCGAGTAGTAGAGCGTTTTGGTATGCGCCGCATTAGCCACTCAGTTGTTGTTGGCTTTATCATCTTCTCGCTTACGAATTGGCTTTATATGCATTTTGTAGGGCAAAATTTCTGGGTATTTTATATTCTGTTTGCATTGTCTTTTGGTTGTTTTGGGATGATTGGCGCTAATTTTGCTTCTCTCGCAATGGAGCCTATGGAAAAGATGGCTGGAACAGCGAATGCTGTTTACGGGTTTTTCACGACGTCTGTCTCCAGTTTGTTCGGTATTTTTATAGCGCAACTCTTTGATGGAACGGTAAGGCCATTGTTGTTGGCATATATTGTCCTCGGTATGATCAGCTTGTCTATTGTTCTGATTACAGAAAAGGGCAAGTTATTCGGAATAGGTGAAGGTAAAACTTAGCCAATACATAAGAGAAAACCCGCCTTTCGTTGTCGAAAAGGCGGGCCCTAATGTTTTTTAATAGCCGTTATAGGCTCATTTTACATAGTGATCTTTGTAAATTGTTTTCAACTCACGTTTGAGGATTTTCCCGGTCGCACCTAATGGCAACTCATCTTGGAAAACGATTTCATCGGGCAACCACCATTTCGCACATTTTTTGGCAATACAGGCTTTAATTTCCTCTTTATCTGGAGATTTTCCAGGAACGGGTTGGACAATTAGGAAGGGGCGTTCCTGCCACTTTTCATGTGTGATACCAATACAGGCAGCCATGGCGACTTCTGGGTGGTCAGAAGCGGCATTTTCAACTTCGATTGAACTTACCCATTCTCCGCCAGACTTAATAACATCTTTCGATCTGTCAGTGATCTCAAGGTAGCCTGTTGGGTGTAGAACAGCAACGTCACCTGTCCGGAACCAGCCGTCATTTGTAAAGCTGTCTTCTCCTGCGCCTTTGAAATAACCTGACGAAATCCAAGGGCCTCGAACATGTAGATGCCCTTCAGCCTTACCGTCTTGAGGTAGAATGTTATCTTCATCATCAACGATACGCATGTCGACACCGAATATGCGTCGTCCAGCAAGTAATTTAGTAGATACAGAGTCTTCAAAACTGTTGTTCTCTGTTCCAGGGTAGGGCGAATAGGTAACACCTAAAGGCGATGTTTCGGTCATGCCCCAGCCTTGTTGCATCGGAATGCCTAAATCGAGTTCATAAGCACGGAGTAAAGATTCTGGTAAAGCGGACCCGCCGACAAGGGCTTTTTTAACTGTCGTGAGTTCAATGCCATTTGCTTTGGCATGGTTATAAATACCGAGCCAAACGGTTGGTACTCCGGCCATCAGTGTCACTTCTTCTTGTGTAATCATCTTACACATATTTGGGCCATCTAAGCCTGGACCAGGCAGGACCAGTTTTGCACCTACCATTGCGGCTGAGTAAACTAAGCCCCAAGCACTAACATGGAACATTGGTACTACAGCGAGGACTGAGTCGCATGCGCCGCCGCCAATCACATCATGCATACTGCCGGCCATAGCATGCAGGATTGTGGAGCGGTGAGAATACAGCACCCCCTTTGGGTCGCCTGTTGTCCCTGAGGTATAACATAGAGTGCAGGCCGTATTTTCGTCAAATCTCTCCCAGTTGATAGTTTCAGAGCCTTCGGCGATAAAACTCTCATAATCCTGAACATCAGTTTTGTACTCAGGCATGCCATTATTGTCTGTCAGGCACACCCATTTTTTTACCGTTGGGCAAAGAGCAGAGACGCCGTCAATGATGGGGCCAAATGTTGTGTCAAACATCAACATTGTGTCTTCAGCGTGATTAATCATCCAAGCAATTTGCTGAGGTTTTAGGCGAGGGTTAATTGTGTGAACTATGGCGCCAATAGAGGATACCGCATAATAAATTTCAACGTGGCGATAATTGTTCCAAGCAATTGTTGCTATGCGATCGCCTTTTTTGACACCTGCGGCCAGCAGAGCATTTGCGAGTTTACGGACACGAATGGCACATTCATTCCAAGTATATCTATGTTCAGTTAAATCTGTGTTGAGAGTATAGATCTCACGATCCTTATGTACCGTGGCTGCATGTTCGATTAGATCACTAATCATCAACTCATGCTTCATCATTAAACCTTGCATAGGTCGTCCCCCATTAAATATTTCTTTGGACTTTCATTTCCACGTGGTGGGGCTAGGGTCAATGGGGAACGGTCTAGATAGAGGACTAAATGCATGCATGCCGCACCTAATTTTTTGTCTGTAATGGAAGCCGCTCAAAGCTTAGAGGGATATGCTATCAAAACCCCGCTAATTCGGGCGGAAATGTTAGATAGTCTATGTGGTTGTAAACTCTACATAAAAGCAGAAACTATGCAAAAGGGCGGCGCTTTTAAATATCGCGGCGCTAGAAATCGACTCTCTCAATTATCTCCAGCAGAGTCAAAGAAAGGGGTGGTTGCTTTTTCGTCTGGTAATCACGCGATAGGCGTTGCGGTCTCTGCAAATGAACTCGGGTTATCTGCCTTGATAGTCATGCCAGAAGACGCTCCGAAAGTAAAAGTTGAGAAGGTTTTGTCATATGGAGCAGAGATAGAATTTTATGATAGAGACACTCAAAGCCGCGAGGCCATAGCTGCAGATATTTCAGCCCGTACGGGCAGAACTTTGGTGCCTTCATTTGATGATGTCCATATAATCTCTGGGCAGGGCACAGTGGGTGTCGAAATCGCTGCGCAATGTCCTGATGTGAAGGCCGTTGTTACGGGGCTCGGCGGGGGCGGATTATGTGCCGGTACCAGCCTTGCCCTCAATCAGCTACGTCCTGATTGCAGAATCTATGGTGCTGAACCCGAAACTTATAATGATCATCAACAATCACTCAGACATGGTTATCGAGTGGCTTTAAAAGCAAAGCCGCCTTCTTTATGTGATGCTTTACTGACCCCGCAACCGGGAGAACTTACTTGGCCTATTAATTCTAAGTCATTGTCTGGAGTTTTCACGGCTTCAGATGAGAACTGCTTAAAAGTCATGGCAATAGTGAAGCGCGAACTGGGTTTAATTGTAGAGCCAGGAGGTGCAGTCGCTATTGCTTCTATAATGCGCCATAAGCCTTTCGAAGAGAATGAATTTGTTGTGGCTATAGCGTCTGGAGGAAATGTTGACGCTGATATCCTTCAGCAAGCATTGAATTTGTATTAGCTATTGCTGTCCGAATCTTAAATCTCGTTCAATATAGAGTGGGTGAGAGTCCCCGTTACGGCGTGCTCTATAAACTTGCATGTTTTCCATCACACGCTGAACATAATTTCGAGTTTCCGAAAATGGGGTCGACTCAATCCAGTCAATTGGATCTATATCGCCTTTTCGTGGGTCACCATAAGTCTTAATCCACTGTTTAGCCCGATGAGGCCCCGCATTATATGAGACGGCCGCAAGGATATAGGAACCATCCCATTGTTCTAAGAGGTCATTCAAGTGATGAGCTCCTAAAGTCGCGGCGTAATCAGAATCGCTCAGGAGTCTTGATTGACTGTAAGGTATACGGTGTTTCCTTGCCGTATACTTCGCCGTAGAATTGATCATTTGCATTAGCCCATAGGCGCGCGCCGAGCTGACAGCATTCGTTTCAAATTCTGTTTCCTGCCGCGCAATGGCGTAAACGAACGCTTTCTCAAAATCATTTGGCATATTCTCAATGACTTGAATTATAGGGTAACCTGAATTCGTAAGCATTGTTTGAAAACGGGAGGCTTGCTTTGCTGCGCGAAGTGATGGGCGCATGTATCCGTAATCTTTGGATATTTTAGATAAAGCAGAAAGCTCCTCAATAGATTCCACTACATCATCAAGGTGGAAGGAAAATTGAGAGTAAAGCTGTTCATCCCCAATCTCGGCTAAAAGCTTCATCGCTCTAACTCGGGGGTCGGCATTAAGTTGTGCTTCTGAAAAGCTGAAGTCATTCTCTGGGGGAAGATTGAGGGTAGGCGTGGCGTCGCTCATCTCAGTAAGAGCAAGGTGCCCATAGAACGTGTTTTGGTATTGTGCGGCTTGTTGAAAGGCTATGGCTCTTTCGGCGCCAATTGAGGCTCGCCCAAGCCAATAATATCCTCTTGCAAGGGAGACCGGCGTTGTTACCGTCTCCGCTAAATTTTTGAAATGTTGTTGCGCAACTGGTCGGTTATTCAATTTTTGCAATGCAAGCCATCCAGAAAGAAATTCGGCTTCAGCAAACTCGGTTCCGCGTTCAAATCCATGATTTATCGCGAGTTGGTAGGCTTCTTTGTATCGCTTTTCACTGATGAGCCAGTAAGCCATCAGTTTTTCTTCGCGCCATAGAGCTTTCCGACCCTGTATATTTGTGGGAGCTGTCTTTACACTTTTATAGACGGGCAGGGCGTAATCTTTGGTCTTTCTTTTTCTACGCCATTTTGCACGTTCATATAAAAGCCCAGCATCATTTTTATATTTGACAGGAACGGCATTGATGGCGGCATCCATTCCAGATTTATTCGTGGCCACGCGTATTCTAGCATCCATAAGCTTTCGTTCATTACTGGCCATATGTGGTAATAGGGCCTGCGCTTTTGTTAGATGATATCTTCCATTCCATATCAAATGGTCTGCTCTGATGGCATGATCGTCAGGTTTAAGCTTCGTTTTAAACTCACCGAACACAGTCTTTTGACGGTCGCGGGTTAGTTTTGAGTCCCTCCAAGCAGAGCGAAGCCACATGTCACCAACTTCATTATTACCTATGGCGAAATTGGCGCGGGCAAGGGCCATGCGCCCCTCACCAGAAACTGGGTCTTCGCCCTTAAACCATTCAATCGTAGCTCTGGGGGGAATAGGACGGTCAAATAAGTTGGCTTCAGCTTTTGCTCTAATTGTCGTTTGACGCGGCCAGTCGGAGAGTCTTTGTGCTGCTATGTTAAGTGTTTCTTGAGGCGCATTGGGGTCACGAGTCGCTCTTACCCAAGTTAATAGGTCGCGTGCTAATGGGTCTCTTACTTTATTATGAAGGTTGATATATTCGGACCAACTTCCTCGTTTCGCAGCAGCTACAGCTTTTCTTAGGTTACGCGCGTCATTGTCATTTAAATATTGAGAGAGAGCAGGCGGTGCAGGCTTTAGGCGCGGTGACGGAACGTTTGACGCAAAAACAGTTTGAGGTAAACCAAAACTTAGAAGCGCCCCGATAAGGACACAGTTTGCAGATAAGGACTGGATAGCTTTAACGAATGTGGTAAAAGCAATGCTTGCCTGATGTCGTAGTAGACAGCTATGAGGCATTCGTAATATCTGCATTAAATCCTACACCTGTCGCTTAGAGTGATTTGAGTGGCTACATGAAAGTATAAGATGATTAAAGGGTCTATAACAGCCTTAGTAACGCCTTTTAAAAATGGGCAAATTGATGAGGGTTCATTCCAAGAATTTGTCAATTGGCAAATTGATAACGGTACACATGGTCTGGTCCCTTGTGGAACGACGGGAGAATCAGCGACACTGTCCGATGAGGAACATCGCCGCGTTATTGCGCTTTGTGTAGAAGCGGCGGACGGGCGCGTCCCAGTAATTGCTGGGGCTGGGTCCAATGAGACGAGTGTCTCAGTGGCTTATGCACGACACGCAAAAGAAGAGGGCGCTGACGCGGCCCTTGTGGTGACGCCATATTATAACAAACCTAATCAAGAAGGTATCTTTCAGCACTTCAAAGCAATTTCAGAGGCAGTCGACATTCCCATTGTTGTCTATAACATTCCTGGGCGAAGTGTGGTTGATATTACAAATGATACGATGGGGAGATTATCTAAACTTCCAACCGTAATAGGATGTAAAGATGCCACAGGAGAAGTTGACCGTGTTCAAGGTTTGATTGATCGTTGCGGAGAAGACTTTATTCAGCTCTCGGGTGATGATGGAACCTCATTGGGGCATTCCGTTCACGGAGGCAAAGGCGCGATTTCTGTTGGATCTAATATCGCGCCGCGCCTGTATTCTGACTTTCATGAAGCTATGCTAGAGGGGGACTATACGAAAGCGAAAGCCCTAAATGCTAAACTTGATCGTTTGCACAAGGATTTATTCCTTTGCCCAAGTCCTTCACCTGCTAAATATGCACTTTCTTTGATGGGGAAAATGGAACCGTCTGTTCGGTTGCCGATTGTACCTTGTTCAGAAGCCACGAAACAAGCTGTTGAAGCGGCTATGAAGCGTGCAGAATTAAGCTGGTAAGGATGTAAGCAAACGAATGGCTAAAGCCAAAGAGAATAAACCTAAAACGCAAATAGCTGACAATCGTAGAGCACGTTTCAATTATGCTATTGAGGATAATTTAGAGGCTGGAATACAACTTGTCGGCACTGAGGTTAAGTCACTGCGCGAGGGAAAGGCTAATATTGCTGAGGCCTATGTCAGCGTCGAGGGCAATGAGGCTTGGCTGATTAATGCTAATATACCAATTTATGCGCCCGCAAGCCAATTTAATCACTCACCCACTCGGCCGCGTAAATTGTTGCTCAAACGACGAGAAATCAATGCTTTGTTAGGTGAAACGCAACGAAAGGGTCGAACCGTTGTACCCTTAAAGCTTTACTTCAACAAAGAGGGACGGGCTAAAATATTAATTGGTGTAGGGGCTGGTAAGCAAAATTACGATAAGCGGCAAACTCAGAAAAATAGAGATTGGCAAAAACAAAAAGCTCGCCTCATGCGTGAAAAAGGCTAACAGCGCTTATTCATCAATATGGCTTTTAATGGCCCTAAATACATCATGAAACATTTTTTCAGTTAGGCGTTTCGTATTCGTATTATATCGCGAGCAGTGATAACTTGAAAATAACGTGACCCCGCCCTCTAAATCATAGGCAACATTATGCGCAAATGGGTGATCCTTTAGTTTCAGTCCAAGGCTTCTTATCGTGCTATCGTGACTTATTTTTCCAAGGCAAAGTAAGGCTTTTAGATGAGGAAGCGCTTTCATTTGTGAAATAAGATAATCGCGGCAAGTATTTATTTCTTCACCTATGGGTTTGTTTTGAGGGGGGACGCAACGCACTGCATTTGTAATCATTGCGCGTTTAAGGGCTAGCCCGTCATTAGCGGACCCTTCATACATACCGTTAGACAAGTCAAACTCAGCCAATGTTTCGTAGAGTAAATCTCCAGCATAATCCCCAGTGAAGGGCCTGCCTGTGGCATTTGCGCCTTTGAGTCCTGGGGCGAGACCTATAATGAGGAGCTCTGCATCAGCATCTCCAAAGCTAGGAACTGGGCCGTTGAAAAAACTTGGGTATTTCAAACGGTTGTCTAAAATGAATTGACGCAAGCGAGGGCAACGTTCGCATTCATAAGGAGGTTCTGTGACGAAGGGGGTGTCTAAATTCACTTATATGCTCTCGTCATCGCTAGAACCTGAGTGGCTATAATCACGTTTAGGACGGCCGATCATTGCTCCCAAATCGGCAAGGTCTATTACATCATTAGCCTGTCGCCTTAGCTCGTCCCCAAGCATAGGAGGGTTTGATTTCAGTGTTGATAAAACTGTTACCCTTACCCCTTTTTTTTGGACAGCATCGACGACCGCAGCAAAATCTCCATCACCAGAGACTAAAAGCAGATGATCTATGTGAGGGGCAATATCCATCATGTCTACGGTAATCTCGATGTCCATATTGCCTTTAACGCGGCTACGACCATCACGATCTGTGTAGGTTTTTGCGGGCTTTGTGATGACCTGAAAACCATTATAGTCTAGCCAGTCAACTAAAGGGCGGATAGGCGAGTAATCGTCATGCTCCAATAAGGCAGTATAATATTTTGCAAGAACGAGCCGGCCTTTATTTTTAAAAAGTTCTAACAGCTTTTTATAATCAATATCATAATCCAGTGTTTTTCCCGTAGAATGTAAATTTGCACCATCTATAAAGAGAGCAATGCGTTCGTCGGGATAAAAGGCCATAAAATTATTAAAGTTAACCGCAAAATATTAAAGTTAAGTGATGGGGGCATCTATATCGCTTTGGGGGCTAATTTGTCCAACCCCAAAGCAAATTTCATTGAAGCATTGAATGTCTTACATGATAGGGCTGTCGTCGTGCGGGCCATTTCCTCACTCTGGCATAGCCCTGCTTGGCCTGCAGGAAAGGGATCTCCAGATTATATAAACGCGGTCGCCGAAGTTTCGACGAAACTCTCATCTGAAATGCTGTTGGAATGCTTGCATGAGGTAGAGGCAATATTTGGCAGGACACGGAAAGTCATTAATGCACCCCGTCCAATGGATTTGGATGTAATTGACTATAGGGGAGAGGTGAAATCAGGAACGATAAATTTACCTCACCCTCGATTAATGGGGCGTCCTTTCGTTTTATTGCCTCTATTGGAGGTCGCTCCTAGTTGGACGCATCCCGTAACGAAACTTTCGGCAGCGAATGGGTTAGCTCAATTGGACTCAAAAGATGTATTGGCTCACTATGTTATAGAGCGAAATTGGCTGAAATCTCTGGCTTGCGTTTAAACCCGTCTCGCGATATAGGACGCGCTTATTTGCTGATAATGGCCAAACACTGACTAACAGGATGCTCCATGGCGCGCGTTACCGTTGAAGATTGTATTGAAAAAGTTCCGAATCGCTTTGATTTGGTTCTATTGGCAGCGCATCGCTCGCGCAATATTGCCGCGGGTTCAGCGCTTACAGTTGACCGTGACAACGATAAAACTCCAGTTGTTGCTTTGCGGGAACTTGCTGACGAGACATTAGATATGGACGAGCTTCGTGAGAGCCTCGTCGTAGGATTGCAGAGAGTTATCTTTGATGATGATTTGCCGGACGAGGAAGAAGACGCACCTGTATTGGCTATTGGTCATGGAGAGGCAGCGCCACAAGCTGAGATGAGCGAAGCCGACCTCTTACGCGCTCTTCAAGGCGACCGAGATAACGACAGCTCTTCCCGGTTCTAAGCTTACAAAATTACAAAAATATAGCCGCCTAACAGGCGGCTTTTTTGTTGCTGAAAATACAGTAATTTGCGATTGCCGATTATGGATAGGCTGTTAAGGTTAAGCTGTGAATAAGCCGATTGATATCTCCGCAGACACAAAGTCTAAATCAACCGCGAAAAAGCCAGCGACTTATCTACGTCAATATGAATTAGTCGAGCGCGTCCGGGCCTATGACCCTTCTGTAGATGAGGCGTTGTTAAACAAAGCGTATGTGTTCTCAGTGAAAGCACATGGCGAGCAAACCCGCCACTCAGGCGATCCATATTATGCTCATCCTATCGAAGTTGCAGGCATACTTGCTGATCTACATTTGGATGTTGCGACGGTTTGTACGGCATTACTGCATGATGTTCTGGAGGATACTGATACGACGTTTGAGGAATTAGCTACCGAATTCACTCAAGAGATCGCTGAGCTTGTCGATGGAGTTACTAAGCTTGGGCAGGTAACAATGCCTGATGCTACTAAAGAGCAGGCTCAGGCCGAGAATTTTCAAAAATTCGTACTAGCGATGAGTAAAGACGTAAGGGTGTTATTGGTAAAGCTCTGCGATCGTTTGCATAATATGCGCACACTACACTTTCACCCAAAGCCAGAGTCTCGCCAACGTATTGCTCGTGAAACGATGGAAATTTATGCCCCTCTAGCTAGACGCGTTGGAATGGACAGAATTTGCACCGAGCTAGAAGATTGGTCTTTCCGTTATATAAATCCCAATGCATTTGAAACGATGGAGCGTCGTTTAAATGATTGGCGTGCTAGCCAAGGGGAGGCGATTTCAGAAATTTCGACCTCTTTACGCAATTATTTTGATGAATATGGCTTGAAAGCCAGAATTTACGGACGAGAGAAGCGGGCATATGCCATTTGGAGAAAACTCCAGCGCCAAAATATTAGTTTTGATGAAGTCGCAGATATCTACGCATTTCGAATTATCGTTGAAAAACGCAAAGACTGTTATGATGCGTTATATGTGCTTCACGATGCCTACCGAGCCGTTCCGAGCCGGTTCCGAGATTTCATATCGGTACCAAAACCAAATGGATATCAATCCTTACACACTACAGTACGAACCGCTGACAATCGCCGTGTAGAAATTCAAATTCGTACAGAACGTATGGAAGATATTGCCGAACGCGGGGTAGCGGCCCACTGGACTTACAAAGACCAAAGCTATGGTTTTGACCCTGAGAGCGCTAAAGCAGTCGGTAGCGACCCTTTAAAGCGTATTCGTCCGCTTGTCGAAATGATGGAGCAGAGCGGGGATGCAGGTGAATTCCTAGAGCATGCGAAACTTGAAATGTTTACGGATCAAGTTTTCACATTTACTCCAAAAGGAGACCTCATTGCATTGCCGCGCGGGGCTATGCCTCTTGATTTTGCTTATGCCGTGCATACTAAAATTGGCGATACCTGCATCGGAGCGCTCGTTAATGGGAAGAAACACCCATTACGTCGACCGCTAAGCAATGGGGATGTAGTGAAAATCATTCGAGGGGGTGAGGAGGAAGCGGCTGAGGGTTGGGAAAACCTTGTAGTCACGGGTAAAGCCCGGTCCGCTTTACGCCGTTTGACACGAACAGGAGAAGCCGAAGAATTTACCCGTATTGGGGAGTTGCTCGCTAAACATGCTTTTGCAAGAGAGAAACTAGGTTTTTCGGATGCTCTAATGCGTGATGCAGTGAAGCGCGAAAACATGCAAGATGCAGATGAAATGTTTGAAGCTTTAGGGCGAGGGAAACTCTCATTAACGCAGTTTATGGAAATAGTTTTTCCTGCCCGAAAGGAAACACCAGTCCCGTTTAAGGATAGACAGCGTGATATTATCGAGGATTCTACAGCCCCTCTTTATGTTAAGGGCGATGGTCTCAGACCCGGGGTTAGCCTGCATTTTTCGAGTTGTTGTTCTCCAATTCCAGGAGACCGAATTTTAGGCTTGCAGAATACGGTAGATAATAAAGGCGGTATTCATATTCATACCATTGATTGTGACGTGCTTTCCTCGACAGACATAGATCCAGAACAGTGGTTAGATTTAGGCTGGCGACGTAGTGCCGAGCAATCCTCTGCTGTCGGTCGAATAACAATGACAGTCGAACATGTACCTGGTGCTTTGGCCGATTTAACCCGAATCATTGGTGATGCAGGGGGTAACATGGTCAATATTAAGACTGTAAAACGAAGCCCTGTTTTCTTTGATATGGTTATGGATGTTGAAGTCAGAGATAATCGACATTTAATACAAATTATTGCAGCCTTGCGAGCGAGTGCTTATGTGATAGCGGCAGAACGTGCTCACGGCGAGATTATCGCTTCAACTTAATGGGAATTGCTATGAATACTGATGATGTCTTGGATGTATTCCGAGAAGCTGGCGCTTTACTGGAAGGGCACTTTATTTTGTCTTCTGGACGGCGGAGTCCTGTCTTTTTGCAAAAAGCTTTGATTTTCAAAAACCCAGTTTTGACCGAAAAACTTTGTAAAGCTTTGGCAGAAAAAGTTAAGACTGAGTTGACGATACAGCCTGACATCATTGTGGCTCCGGCTATGGGCGGCGTAATTCCTGGTTATGAAACCGCTCGTCATATGGAGCTTGAATCCATATTCACAGAACGAGAAAATGGTGAGTTCGCTCTAAGGCGTGGGTTTTCGCTTACTCCAGGCCAAGAAGTGTTAATGGTCGAAGATATCGTAACAACGGGTCTGTCTTCACGTGAATGTATCAAAAGCATTGAGGCGACTGGCGCCCACGTTATAGGGGGGGCTTGTTTGTTTGACCGTTCTGGTGGGACTGTTGATATCGGTGTGCCCTTGGTAAGTCTCGCATCACGTAAGTTTCCAGATTATGATCCAGATGAGTTACCTGCGAAGTTAAAATCTCTTCCGCCTGTAAAGCCCGGGAGCCGCGGCCTACAATAAGCGTGTATTTAACATGAGTCGCCACACTATATCTACCAAGCCACTTCCACGTATCGGCGTTAATATTGACCATATTGCGACTGTTCGTAATGCACGTGGAGGAAGTCACCCTGACCCTGTCGCTGGGGCTTGGGCGGCGATTCAAGGTGGTGCAGATGGTATTACGGCCCATTTGCGTGAAGATAGACGTCACATGCGGGATAACGATATGGAGCGTTTGCAAGCACTTTGTGATAGTGCAAATGTTCCGCTAAATATGGAAATGGCTGCAACAAATGAAATGCTTGAAATAGCATTGTCGTTAAGGCCACATGCTGTCTGCATTGTACCTGAAAAAAGAGAAGAGCGGACGACAGAAGGCGGGCTAGACGTCGTAGGGCTTAATAACACACTGACACCTTTAATCACTAAGTTAAGAGATAACGGGTCACGAGTATCTTTGTTTATTGAGGCTGACCGTAGGCAAATTGAAGCCGCAGCTCGAACCTCTGCACAGGTAGTTGAGTTTCATACTGGGGCTTATGCCCATTCACTCGATGCTGGCGATAAAGAAAAGTCTATGGCGCTACTTGATGATTTCAAAAAAGGTGCCGTGCTTGCGCAGTCACTAGGATTAGAGGTGCACTTTGGGCATGGGCTGACTTATGAAAATGTGGGACCCATTGCCGCAATACCCGAATGTATGGAATTGAATATCGGGCACTTCATCATTGGGGAGGCCATTTTCCTGGGGTTGAGTGAGGCCATCAAACAAATGCGTGAAATCGTGGAAGAGGCAAGGCAGCGCAAATGATTATTGGCATAGGCACAGACATTTGCGATATAAACCGTATTGCGCGAATACTTGGAAAGTTTGGGCAAAGATTCAAAGATAAAACATTTACTGAAAACGAGCAAAATTACTGTGAAAGTAAAGCTGTACCAGAAAATGCTTATGCTAAGAGGTTTGCGGCAAAAGAAGCTGTCGCAAAAGCGCTAGCGGGGGAAGCGACTGGGGCGTTAAATTGGCTTGATGTTGAAGTCATCAACCAGAGCTCTGGCCGGCCAGATATACTCTTACACGGTACAGCCAAAGCACGCTTATCTAATAGACTGCCAGACGGTTATTCAGGAAGCATACATTTAAGTTTAACTGATGAGCCTCCATATGCGCAAGCATTTGCGATTGTGGAAGCGCACAAGTCTGCGTAAAGACTGATATGGCTGAAAAACAACGCTCAGAAATTTTGGAAACTTTATCGACTGTAATGTGGGCTATAGGCATTGCCTTAGTCCTGCGTACTTTTTTGTTTCAACCCTTTCACATACCGTCAGGATCTATGCTGCCTGGGCTTATGAAAGGCGATTATATTATCACCTCAAAGTATTCTGTAGGCTACGGGCGATTTGCAGCTGCGCCAATTCCATTTCCTGTAAAAGAAGGCCGTTTCTTAGAGCGTGGTCCAAAGCGTGGTGACGTTGTTGTATTTCGTCCAGAGGGTATTTCAGACAATTATATCAAACGTTTGATTGGGTTGCCTGGTGATGAAGTTCAGATGATTGATGGTAAAGTGTATATCAATGGAGTGGCCGTTGAACAGACTGCAGAGCCTGCTACCCCATTTAGATATTTTGATACCTCAAATATCGAACGCAATATCAATGTACATAAGAACGTAGAAACACAAGCCAATGGTAAGTCCTATGTGGTTTTTGATTCAGTCTCTAATAACCGGTTAGATAACACCCCTGTCATTAGGGTGCCTGAAGGGCATTATTTCATGCTGGGGGACAATCGAGATGGGTCAAATGATAGTCGTGTTAAAGTCCGCAATGGCGGAGCGGGACTGGTGCCTTCGACTAACATAATTGGCAAAGCTGAGATTGTTTTGCTCTCGGTTGACAATGATTTTGCTTTGTTCAAACCTTGGACGTGGTTCAATATGCGTGGCAACCGCTTCTTTAAAAGAATTAAGTGAGCGACTTTTAAGTGAGCCCCAAAGATTTCACAGCTGGCACGCCGAAACGTCTTGAGGCGCTCTTTGAGCGTATCGGTTATCAGTTTAAGGATGTTGAACTGGTTCAAAGAGCACTCACTCATGCATCTTATGGAGATGGGCGGCGTAATACTGTCGATAATGAACGATTAGAATTTCTTGGTGACCGGGTTCTGGGGCTTTTAACGGCCAAACTACTTTTTGATCAAACAAAAACCAAAGAAGGTATCATGGCGACACGGCTAAATGCGCTTGTTCGCAAAGAGACATGCGCTCGTGTTGCTCAAAGGCTTGATATCGGCTCTGCTCTATTGATGTCTAATAGCGAAGATAAACAAGGCGGTCGTGGTAAGACTTCAATATTGGGTGATGCCTGCGAGGCTTTAATGGCCGCTCTCTATATTGATGGGGGTTACTCAGTTGTTGAAAAGTTCTACAATGAACATTGGCGTGAAGAATTAGATAATGTTTTAAATCAATCGGAAAAAGACCCGAAAACTCAATTGCAAGAATTTGCGCTGTCGAAAAAACTCGCAGTTCCTTATTATTACGTTAAAGAGCGCAGTGGACCAGATCACAAACCTAATTTTATCATTGGGGTAAAGGTTGAGGGCATAGGCGAAGCTTTTGCTACAGGAACTTCAAAAAAGCTTGCGGAACGCCGTGCGGCTAAATCATTGTTAGAGCAGATAGAAGAGACATAATGAGTCAAACATATGCAGGATTTGCGGCGATAGTAGGTGCGCCAAATGCCGGAAAGTCTACTTTGACCAATGCATTAGTTGGTGAGAAGATCTCTATAGTTACCCATAAAGTTCAAACAACACGATTTCAAATTCGCGGCATTGCGATGTTGGAGACGTCTAAAGGCGCTGAGGCTCAAGCCGTCATGATTGACACACCGGGCATATTTGAAGCGAAAGAAAGCGACAGACTGTCTAAATCCATGGTGCATGCGGCTTGGACCGGAATGAATGATGCGGATATTATTGTTCACGTAATTGATGCTCCTGCGTGGCTAAGGCATCAAAATGGTGAGGGGAGTGGGCAGGACCGTCTATCCCGAGAAGATAGCGAGCGGGTCATCAAGGGCTTAAAGAAACGTGAAATAAAGAATGCAATTTTGGCGTTGAATAAAATTGATGAAATAGCACATGATGAAATATTACCCCTCATTCAACATTTTTCAGAGCAGGGTGTCTATAGTGATATTCTACCTGTTTCGGCGTTGAATTTTGACGGAGTAAAAAGATTAGGGCTTCTTATAGCAGACGCTATGCCATCCGGACCATTTCTTTATTCACCAGATCAAGCTGCAGATATCCCAATGCGTTTAATGGCAGCGGAAATTACGCGCGAGAAACTTTTTTTACGTTTACATGATGAGTTGCCATATGCTTCAACTGTGGAAACCGAAGCTTGGAAAGAATTGAAAAGTGGAGATGTTCGCGTTGAGCAAGTTATATATGTTAAGCGGGATAGCCAAAAACCTATTGTCTTAGGTAAAAACGGGCGAACTATTAAAGACATTGGAGCTTCTGCACGGAAGGAAATGTCTGATTGGTTAGGCCGAAAAGTTCACCTGTTTATCTTTGTTAAAGTTAGAGATAATTGGCAAAATGATCGCGCTCGTTACTCTGAAAGTGGGCTCGAATTTGATGTTTAAAGCCGATAAGGTTTAACATGGATTGGGTTGATACGGGCTATATTTTATCTACGCAGAAACATGGTGAGACCTCTGCGATAATTGATGTTTTCACCCAAGATCATGGACGCCATAAGGGTTTGGTGCGCGGTGGTATAAGCCGGAAGATGCGCCCAGTGTTACAGCCAGGGAATTATGTCAACGTTGAGTGGCGAGGGCGTCTTTCAGAGCAGCTTGGATATTATGTCGTTGAAGCGATTGATTCACGTGCGGCTGAACTGATGGATGATAGACTCTCCCTGACAGGCCTAAACGCAATGACGGCAATGTGCAGAGAAATGTTGCCTGAAAGAGAGCGCCATTTTGATATTTACAATGTATTTCAGATCGTTCTATCGAATTTGCACGAAGTTTCTATTTGGCCCGCATTATACATTCGCTGGGAAGCAGGACTGTTATCTGCTCTAGGGTATGGGCTGGACTTCACGAGATGTGCCGCAACAGGCAGGAATGACAACTTAACACATATTTCCCCACGTTCAGGACGTGCCGTTAGTGCCAGTGCTGCAGAGCCCTATCTTGACAAATTACTGCGTTTGCCCCCTTTCATGCGAGGAGAAAACACTTCAACACCAGAGGATATCTTAGATGGTTTGAAACTTACTGGATATTTCCTTGAAACGCGTGTGCAGTGGGAACTTAATCGAACTTTGCCTGAAGCCAGGCAGCAATTGGTTGAGCGATTGATGGCGGCCGAAATTGCAGTGCAAAGGGTAGGCTAACTATTGCGAATGTTGTCCACTGGACTTTGGTTTTGAATACAGAATTGAGATAGCAAAGATGAGAACAGGCGTTAGTCTGAAGTTGATTCGAACATAATGAGAGACAATGGCTAAAAAACCAACAGATATGAGCGATACATTATCAGAAAACGCAATTATCAGTGAACATATAGATGACGCCTTATCTTCACGATATTTAGCATATGCTCTCTCAACAATTACTCAGAGGGCTTTGCCTGATGTACGTGATGGGATGAAGCCTGTTCATCGCAGAATTCTTTATGCTATGCGTCAACTCAAGCTAAACCCTGAAAGCGCACATAAAAAATGTGCTCGCATTGTTGGTGATGTAATGGGGCAATATCACCCTCATGGGGATGCTTCTATTTATGATGCACTTGTAAAGCTCTCTCAATCATTTTCTGCACGATACCCTCTTGTTAATGGGCAGGGGAATTTCGGAAACATCGATGGTGATAGTCCGGCTGCTATGCGGTACACCGAAGCTAAAATGACTGCTGCGGGGCTCGCACTTTTACAGGGCATTGATGAAGACGCGGTAGATTTTATACCAACTTATAATGAAGAGGACATGGAGCCTCAAGTTTTGCCTGCCGGCTTTCCGAACCTATTAGCCAATGGGTCTCAAGGCATTGCTGTGGGGATGGCAACGTCAATACCTCCTCATAATGTTGCCGAAATTTGTTCTGCTGCCTTACATTTAATCAAAACTCCCAATGCGCGCATCGAAACTTTAATGAGCCACATTTTAGGTCCAGACCTTCCGACTGGCGGCATTATTGTAGAGCCTAAAGCGTCTATGTTAGAGGCTTACGAGACAGGCAAAGGCAGTTTTAAAGTTCGTTCGCGTTGGAGTGTAGAAGACACAGGGCGAGGGACCTACCAAATAATTGTAACTGAAATACCTTATCAAGTTCAGAAGTCACGATTAATTGAAAAACTTGCCGAGGTTATTGAAACAAAAAAGGCACCAGGGTTAGCCGATGTTCGGGACGAAAGCGCGGAAGATGTGCGTATTGTTTTAGAACCACGTAGCAAAAATATAGACCCTGCGCTGTTGATGGAAAGCTTGTTTAAAATCTCTGAGCTTGAGAGCCGGGTGAGTTTAAATATGAATGTGCTGGATGCTACGCGTACGCCGCGTGTGATGAATTTGCGAGAGGTCATTCAGGCCTGGCTTGACCATCGCCGCGAAGTCTTACAGCGGCGTTCAAGACAACGCTTAGGGAAGATCGATCTTAGAATGGAAGTCCTAGATGGGTTCATGATTGCCTTTTTAAATCTGGATGAAGTTATTCGAATCATTCGTTTCGAAGACAAGCCCAAAGAGGAGTTGATAAAGGCGTTTAAACTGACGGAACGCCAAGCAGATGCTATCTTGAATATGCGTTTGCGCTCATTGAACAAACTGCAAGAAATTGAAATCAAATCTGAGTATGACACGTTAGCCGCTGAGAAGGCAGAAATTGAAGCCTTGTTGGGGTCCGAACAGAAGCAATGGGGTGTAATTTCAGAACAAATCAAAGAGCTGAAAAGCACTTACGGGATCAAGACAGAGATTGGTGCCCGACGTACGCATTTTGAAGATCAACCAGATATTGATGTAGATCTCGCGACCGCCTTTATAACCAAAGAACCTATTACAGTTGTGCTCTCTGAAATGGGGTGGATACGTGCTATGAAAGGGCATGTTGCTGACCTCGCGGGCTTAAAGTTCAAAGATGGAGATAAGCTTGCATTTGCCGTAAATGCACAGACAACAGATAAAATTATTGTTTTTGCTTCGAATGGTAAATTCTACACGCTTGGTGCAGACAAATTACCAGGGGGGCGTGGAAACGGTGAACCTATTCGGTTGATGGTCGATTTAGAAAATGATCACCTTCCTGTTGGAATGTTTGTTCATGATGAAAAGCGGGAGTTATTGATTGCAAGTACAGCAGGTTATGGTTTCCGTGTTTCTGAGAGCGACATTATTGCGTCAACACGTGGTGGACGGAAAACTTTAAATGTTAAAGGGGCCGTCGAGGCATTACGTTGTATCCAAGTACAAGGTGATAAAGTTGCTATAATTGGTGAGAATAGAAAAATTCTTATATATGATGTTGATGAATTACCATTAATGACGCGCGGTAAAGGGGTTCGATTGCAGGCCTTTAAAGATGGGGGGCTAGCCGATATGACGACCTTTAAAGCTGAAGAAGGCTTATCATTTTATGATAGCGCTGGTCGTAGGCAGGAGGTTTCAGACTGGTCATTACTCGAAGGTAAGCGTGCTCAAGCGGGACGTATGGCTCCAAGAGGTTTCTCGCGTAAAGGTGTTTTTGATCCTAATAGAGGCCTGTAGCCATCAAATTTGGCTGCATGGCTCTAATTAATCTGTTGCGTGTTTAATCATGAGTTAAAACCCTTAAGTGCTTTTAGTGACGCTGAAGCGTGTGACATTGGGGGCGACGTGCAATTCAATGTCCATTATTTAACAAAAGATCGTATTCGATAAAGTCGACTCTACCAGACGAAGTTTAGAATAGAGTCCCTTGAATTATAGGATGCAAGGTAACTGTCATTAAGACACAAAAAAGCCCCGAGCAATCGGGGCTTTTTCATGTTTCAAACAGTTATTAGAATTTATTTGATGGGGTTGCCGTCGGCATCAATCTCGACAACTTTATAGCCTAGAGCAACGACATCATCGTAGACTTCAGCTTTGTCGCCAACAACCACCATAATCATCTCTCCGAGTTGAAGGTGCTTAGCGGCTAATTCGTCGATTTCTGATTTCGTCATATTCGCAAGGATGTCGGCTTGCTCATCAATATAGCTAGGCTTCAAATCATAGGTCGCCATCCGAGAGAGGAAACCAAGCTTCTGACTAGGGGTTTCGTAGGCGCGAGCATCACGTTGACCAATGGCTGATTTTGTGAACTTTAATTCGTCTTCGGTGATACCGCTTTGTTGATAAAGTTGTATTTCTTTTGCAAATTCAACAATAGAAGCTGCTGTAGAGTCCGCTCTTACACCAGCACTCGCACGGAACCATCCAGATTTTTCATCACCGTTGAAGAAAGATCTTGCACCGTAAGTATACCCTTTATCTTCACGTAGGTTCAGATTGATACGACTATTAAATGCTCCACCCAGAGGGTAGTTCATTAATCCGCTACGGTAATATTCTCCAGTAGCGTCATAAGGCAAAGCTCGCTTCCCAACACGGATTTCACTCTGTGCTGCGTTTGGTTTGTCTACGAAATAGAGTGTTCCAGTGTCTAATTGCGGGAAGTCCTTGATTTCAGATGAGGCCACATCTGGGCCCTTCCAATCAGAAAGGGGAGAAAGAGCCTTTTCCATAGCGGTTTTGTCTAAGTCGCTAACTGCTATTACAGAAGCAATCTTAGGGGAGTAATGCGCCGCATAGAAAGCTTTTACATCTTCTAAAGTAATAGCTTCTACTGAGGCTTCCGTGCCGTCATTAGAATATGCTGTTGGGTTGTCAGTCCCATACATCATAATATTGAATAAGTTACTGGCTGTTTGGCTTGCTTCCTTTTTACCCGCTTTAATATTTTGAATTTGATTCGCTTTATCTCGAGCAAAGTCCTCTGGATCAAATTTAGGCTTTAACAATTTTTCCATAGCAATTGCTATCGTATCATCAAGGTTTTCAGTCAGCGTACGTATTCTCATGGTAGTAAAGGTGTCACCAGCAGAAAATGATACTGAAGAACCAAGCTTATCGAGTTCGTTAGAAAGCTCTTCAGCTGTACGTTCAGTCGTGGCCTCACTCATGAGGCCCGCTGTCAAACTTGCAAGACCGAGTTTGTCTAATGTCTCATGACTTTGACCCGCTTTTATGCGTAGACTGATAGTTGTTGTTGGAACTTCAGTGTTTCTAGCACCTAACACTTCAATGTCATCACCGACTGAGAACGTATAAGTATCGGGGACTTTAATCGTTGGGTTTGGGCCAGAGGCTGGTACAATGCTTCTATCTAATCCTTCAGGGTCTTCTGGGCGTGACCATGTTTGTTCCGCTTCGCCCGAAAAATCCGGTATTGTGCGCTCATAGCGCTGCCATGTATCGGCATTGGCAATCATCTCAGGCTTTCCTTTTGGGACAATGCTCATGATAACGGCAGGATTATTTTTAATATACTTATCGTATACCCGCGTAACATCTTCTTTTGTTACGCCTTCATATCGAGCAATATCATCGCCGATACCATTGGGGTTATCGCGAAATGTTTCATAAGCCGCGAGTTGCGAAACTTTGCCAGAGACGCTTTCAAGTCCATAAATTAAGCCAGAGACAATACTGGCCTTTACACGTGTTAAGTCATCATCAAGCACGCCGCGACCTTCAAATTCTACGAGTGATTCCCGAATTGTGGATTCTAGGTCTGAAAGCTTTTGAACACGGCCAGGATTTGCCAAAGCAAGCATTGTAAAACTACAGCTTATTTCTCGGCAGCTATGACCTGCTGAAGCTTGCACAGCAAGTCCTGGCTTTTGCAAGTTTTTATAGAGAAGTGAGGTTTGTCCTTGCCCCATAATGTTTGCAAGAACATCAAGAGGGGCCTCATCAGGGTGATTGGCGTGTACAGTCGGCCATGCCATATAGAGGAGGGGTAACTGCACATTGTCTTCAAGAGAAATATAGCGGTCTGCGTCTAATGTTATTTCTTCATAGACCGGGGCATCATGTTCTGGGCCTGCTGGAATAGTACCAAAATAGGTTTTTACCCATTCAAGTGTTTGTACCGTGTTAAAATCTCCACCAATCGTAATAACCGCATTATTCGGTCCGTACCAATTCATGAAAAATTTCTTCAAGTCGTTTAAATCGGCGCGATCTAGATCCTCTAGATAACCAATTGTTGACCAGCTATATGGGTGTCCTTCGGGATAGAGAGCCTCCCCGACGCGTTCCCATAAAAGACCATACGGACGGTTGTCATAGCTTTGCCCTCTTTCATTTTTTACTGTTTCACGCTGAACTTCAAATTTTTCCTGAGTGACAGCATCAAGGAAAAAGCCCATCCGATCCGCTTCCAGCCATAACATTTTTTCAAGTTGGTTACTTGGAACGGTTTCAAAATAATTTGTTCGGTCTGAATTGGTCGTGCCGTTTAAAGTACCACCTGCTTCGGTAATAATTTTAAAGTGCTCTTCATCGGCAACGTTTTCTGAACCTTGGAATTGCATATGCTCAAAAAAGTGTGCAAAACCTGACCGCCCAGGTTCCTCACGGCCTGAACCAACATGATATGTAACATCAACATGGACTAGTGGGTCAGACTTATCTTGGTGAAGGACGACTGTAAGCCCGTTATCAAGTCTGAACTTTGAATAAGGAATTACTACCTCTCCAGAGTCACTTCCTTGGACAGTTTCAATCAAAGTAACGCCTGCGGGTAAATCCATATTTGCTATGGATTCCGTATTCGTGACGCCAGTGTCTGATTTGTTTTCAGCGGCCTGGCAAGCTGTGAGTGCGAGTGCCATCGCGGCGCTAGCGAGCAGTGGTTTAGTATTGAAAAATGTCACTTTTAAATGTCTCCCGAAATGTATCTAAGCCGTGTTATCATTGGTGCGGGAGGAAATCTACGGGTTACGTTTCCACGGATTCGTAACTTTTTGTGATGATTTTTCTCTTTTCAAAGCTGAACGAGAGAAGTTTTCCGCATTACTGGGGGTAGGTCGGCTTTTCGTTCCAATATGGCCGCCCGCAAATTTGACGATTGCTTCGATTCGTTTTTCAATCGGAGGATGGGTCGCGAAGGCCCCCGCTAGTCCTACCCGTGGGTTGTGTAGGGCCATTTCTCTTATTTCATCGGGTACGTTACGAAGCTCTGCATTTCCTGAAAGTTTCTGCAAAACACGGATCATGGCATCTGGATTTTTTGTGAGCTCTATAGCGCCTGCATCTGCTAAAAATTCACGCTTCCTTGAAAGGGAAAACCGTATCAATATGGCTATAAGGTAGGTCACAGCAATAATAGCCAGTGCGAAAAGAATTAAGGCTCCGGCATTCCCACCGCCACTACGCCGGTGATTGCTAGAGCGAGGTAGATTTGTACGAAATACTCCGCGAACGACACTCTCACCTACGAATGCAAAAATTCCTACGAATATAACGGCTATAATCATCATACGAACATCTTTGTTCCTAATGTGAGAAAGTTCATGCGCAATAACAGCTTCTAGTTCTTCATCATCAAGTGTGTTTAAGAGCCCACGTGTCAAAGTGACTGTGTAATTTTTTTCTCTAATGCCGCTTGCATAAGCATTTAGTACTGGAGTCTCTATAACCTTCAATTTGGGCATAGTTTCGCCGCGGGAAATTGAGAGGTTTTCTAGTAAACGGTAGGCCCGCGGTTCTTCATTTATACTGAGTGAACGTGCCTTAGTTGCCATATCTATCAAAGCTTGATGAGAGAAAAAGGCTACGCAAAACCATGCGCCTGAGACAGCAAGCGTGATTGGCGCCATCGTGGGGATGGTTTCTAATGCAAATGATAGTCCCTCTGAAATGCCATGGTTTGAGGTAAAGCCTATCCAAAGTAGGAGTAGAGCATAGGCAAGGCAAAGTAATAGGATTGGGAAAAACATGAGCAACAAAATGCTGCGCATGTTATTATTCCAAATATGTGTTTTTAAGCCGTAGGCTCGAAGCACAGAAACTCTGCCTAGCTGAAATCAACAACGGGAGGTGTTTGAAGTGCTACGCGTCCTTCTGGTGACTCAAAGAAGTCACGCTCTTTAAACCCGAATGGGCCAGCTATCAGAACAGCAGGAAATTGTTCACGCCCTGTATTATATTCTTGGACTGCATTGTTATAGAAACGGCGTGAAGCTGCAATTTTGTTTTCAACGTCAGAGAGTTGATCTTGTAGTTGTAAGAAATTTGTATTGGCTTTGAGCTCGGGGTAAGCCTCCGCAAGTGCAAATAATTTACCTAGTGCAGCGCTTAACATGCCTTCGGCTTGCGCTTGTCCTTTGACAGAATTTGCGTTAACCGCCGCACTGCGGGCCTGCACAACTTCCTCAAAAGTCTCTTTTTCATGAGACGCATAACCTTTTACTGTGCTTACAAGTTGAGGGACAAGATCTTGACGTTGCTTAAGCTGAACTTCGATATCAGACCAAGCTTGGTTTGTTGTTTGTCTCAATGCGACCAATCGGTTGTATATACCAACAATAATGGCGCCGATGACGACGATGATACCAATAATAACGAAAAGAGTAGTCATGTCATTTCCCAATAAATGTGGCCGATTAGAAATCAAACCTAAAATCCCTATAAGTCTGAATGTGCCGATAAATTATGTCTGTGGCAAGAGGGGAATTAGTATCATTGACGTTCAGTTCCCATAAAAATAATGGGGTAGGGCCGTCACAATCTTTGGGAAACTAAGGACCAGTAGGATAACGCAAATTTGGATGGCAATAAATGGTAAAACGCCTCTATAGATTTCAGTTGTTTTAACTGCAGATGGGGCCACACCGCGTAAATAAAATAGAGCAAATCCAAAAGGCGGCGTAAGAAAGCTAGTTTGTAAATTTAAGGCCATCACGACCCCTAGCCAAATCGGGTCAATACCTGCTGCTAGTAATGGCGGCGCTACGAGGGGGACAACAACAAATGTTATCTCTATAAAATCTAGGAAAAAACCCAACAAAAACATTACTAGCATTACAAGTGCAAAAGCGCCCCAAACACCTCCAGGTGCGTTTGAGAGCCAATGAGCAACCATCTCATCACCGCCAAACCCTCGAAATACGAGGCTAAATATGGTCGCGCAAATAAGTATTAAAAACACCATGCATGTAATGTGAAGGGTTGACAGAGACACGGTTGAAAGGTGTTTTTTCCCCTGAAGCGTTGAAAAAGCCGTTAGCATTCCGATGAAACCTAGGGTGGCTAATACAAATGAAAGATAAAGGGCTAATTCTAAAATTGAACTTCGATTAAATATGTTAAGTCTTAAGTCCAGTCCAAATAAGTCCATCCCGATGAGCAATAAAAGGGCGACGCTTCCAATTACTATGACGCGCTTTATAAATAGTCTGTCAGTGGTTTTATAAGCCGCTAATAAAACGGCCCCAATTGCTCCTAGGGCTGCCCCCCTGGTTGGCGTGGCATATCCTGATAAAATAGATCCTAAGACAGCAAAAATAAGTCCAATTGGTGGAATCATAGATTTTATAGAACGAAGAAAGGCCTGCTTTAAATCGATGCTTTCAGTCCTATATGCTGGCGCGCGAGTTGGTGATTTAATTGCAATGTACACTATGTATAGGGCATATAAAGCCACAAGGATTAGGCCGGGAAGTAAAGCTCCAGCAAATAAATCTCCAACTGAAACGACACCTGTCGCTTCGAGGCCATGGCTACGCTGCGCTTCTTGGTAAGCATTAGAAATTTGATCCCCTAAAATGACGAGAACTATTGATGGGGGAATAATTTGTCCCAGTGTTCCAGATGCGGCTATGGCTCCAGAGGCAAGGGCAGGGTCATAGCCTCGGCGTAATAAGGTCGGGAGGGATATCAGCCCCATTGTTACAACCGTTGCTCCTACTATACCTGTTGAGGCAGCTAGGAGGGCACCAACGGCAATCACAGATACACCCATGCCGCCACGTAACGGCCCGAGTAATTCACCCATGCTTTCAAGTAAGTCTTCGGCAATTTTAGATTTCTCAAGCATGACTCCCATAAATACAAAGAGGGGAACCGCTAATAAAATTTCACGGGTTAATATCGGAAATATACGTCCGGGTAGAGAAAGTAAGAAAACAATGTCAAATTGCCCGATCACTATACCTATTGCGGAGAAAATGAGTGAGGTACCAGCCAATGTAAACGCGACACTATAGCCTGCCATTAAAGCGCCGCACGCAAACACAAACATGAGTAGAGCTAGTAATTCTGGCAGGCTCATAGAGTTTGCTCCGCCTTCTTATTATTTTCAAAACGCTCCATAAATGATTTTTGAGCCTGCGGAGACGCAGTTGCAGGGTTATGACTGATTAAAATAAGTGTTGCACGAAGTGCAGATGATAACCCTTGCGCTAAGAGTAGAATAAACATGGCTGATAAGGCGGATTTTAATACGAAGATGCCTTGTATACCATTTCCGTTGGTTGAGCCCTCAAAGCTTTGCCAGGCAAAACTGATAAAACTCTGGGAACGCCATATCACAGCTAAAGAAACAGGCATTAGAAGTAGGTAAAAACCACAAAACTCAACAAGCGCTCGCGATTTTTGGTTGAGGCGTTCATAGACAATATCGACTTTTACGTGCTGTCCTGCGAGATAGGTTGGTGCAACACCAATGCAAATTCCTAATGCATGTAAATAGATGGCTAATTCATCCCACCAGATCGACGAGATGCCGTAAATTGAAAGAGCAAATACAGATAAGGCGACCGTTATAACCATAGACGGCATAACCCACTTTATGGCTTCTCCTAGAGAGGTCATAAACAATTCAATTAATTGCACTAAAAGACAGGAGAACGTCGTCAGTTTTTTAAATAAAAGTACAAAAAAAGGTAAGAAGAGTAACGGTATAAACGCCCAGCCTATAAATTGAATGGCGCGACCAATTATGTCTAAAACAGCATTGTCCATATCAGAAAATATAGCCAAGCATCATTTTGTGCCCTGTGCTAGAGTTCGGGCGCGAATAAAGGCCCCATCCCCAAGTTCTGTCCAAGCCCTTTGCAGTTTCAGATTTTTGACAAAGCTTTGATAGATATTGGCAGTCTTGCGATCGGCTTGAGCCAATCCTGATAATACATCTTCACTGGCAGCCCCAATGGTGGCTAAGACATTGTCTGGCAGTATTCGAGGTTCTATCCCGTGTTCACTTTTTAAAGTTTCAAGCGCAACTGCGTTCCGAAAATTATATTCACCTAAACTGATGTCATTCACACTGCGACAGGCATATCGTATTATGGCTTGGTCAGAAGGGGTAAAACTGTTCCAAACATCTTTGTTAATACCTAGAGATAAAGAGGCGCCGGGTTCGTGAAACCCAGGCGCGTAGTAATAGGGCGCTTCTCGGTAAAACCCGAATGCAAGGTCATTCCATGGTCCGACCCATTCTGTCGCGTCTATGGCGCCAGATTGTAAGGCTTGATATATTTCGCCGCCTGGCAGGTTTACAGCAGCGCCACCAAGTTCTCGTATAATGTCACCGCCCAATCCGGGCATACGAATTTTCAAGCCTTTGAAATCTTCAATTGACTGTATCTCTTTTTTAAACCAACCACCTGTTTGGTGGCCTGAATTCCCAGCTTGGAAAGCTTGAATGTTGAACTGCCCAGATAGGTCATCCCAAAGCTCTTGTCCTCCACCGTGGTCAATCCATCCCATAATTTCAGTTGCCGTCATTCCCATGGGAACTGCTGTGAAGAAATTAAATCCCTTAGACTTACCCTGCCAGTAATATTCAGCAGCGTGGTACATATCAGCCGCCCCAGTAGAGGTCGCTCCGAAACATTCTAGAGCACCTACTAATTCCCCCGCAGCATAGACTTTTATATCTAATCGGCCGTCCGTCATGTCGTAAACGGCTTTGGCTAGGTTTACAGGCATTATGCCTAGACCAGGAAAATCTTTAGGCCATGATGTTGCGAGTCTAAGCTGTCTACGGTTCTTAGAAAGAGAAGGAGAGGCAAGGGCGGACTTATTTGAAGATGATTCCGGTTTAGGTGACGTTGTTTTCGTCAGGGCCCCTAATGTTCCGGCGCCGATTGCAACGGCTCCAGAGCCGAGAAGTATATCTCTGCGTTTCATTACTAGACGTTCCCCGTCAAGACTTGTTTTAAAGCCGTTTTATTATTTAGTCTCTTCTTGTTTGTTAGTACCCCGTTTTGTCAAGGGGTATCCACCCTCTGTGACTTAACACTTCACAAGGTTGAAAATCTGATTTGTAATCCATCTTTGTACTGCCCGGTACCCAGTAGCCCAAATAGAGATAGGGGAAGTTAAGGGTCTTACAGCGTTCAATTTGATCTAATATCATTAACAGCCCTAAAGAGCGCTTAGATTCTTGAGTGTCAAAAAAGCTGTAAACGAGAGAATGACCATCCATTAAACGGTCAATAAGAATTGCCGCAACTAGGTGTCCATCTGTCAATCTATATTCTACAATCTCCGTCTCTGATGCACAGTCCTCCACCATCATTTCGTAACGCGCAAAGTCCATATCGGCCATGCCGCCATGTATGTGGCGTGTCGTTAGATATTGTTTCAGCAAGTTGAATTGTTCTTTGGTCGCGATTGGACCTTTGATTTCACGTGACAGGTCATTGTTTCTATTTTTGATTCTGCGGAAACGTTTGCGTGTTTCAAATCCGATAACATCAACTCTAAGAGATCGACACTCACGACAACTCTCGCATGCTGGGCGATATATTACATTTTGAGAACGCCGAAAGCCTGCATGTGTCAGGTAATTGTTTAGATGAGGTCCGTCGAGAGGGTCCAGTTGAGTAAAAATTTTTCTCTCAATACGACCTGGTAAGTAAGGGCACGGCCCAGGTATTGTTAGGTAAAATTGTAATCGATTTGGGTCAAAAACGTGGCTCATAATTTATTTTAGGAAGCTGGGTTTATTTTACAATTCAAAAAACACTGGCGATAATAAACTAAAGCTGATCCAAAGAATAAGAATAAGTGGCGCGCCGAATCTTGCAAAGTCTGAGAATTTGTAATGACCGGGCCCCATAACGAGTAGGTTAGTTTGGTAGGCTATCGGTGTAGCGAAGCAGCAATTTGCTGCGAAGATTACCGTCAACACCATTGCTATTGGGTCGATTCCAGTTTGAGCACTTACGGACAAAGCGATAGGGGAGAATAACAGGGCCGTCGCACTATTACTTATAACGTTTGTCAGTAAAGCGACTATAAGGAAAATAGCTGATATGAGAATTTGATTTCCATAAGGCATAAACGTTGCAACGACGCCTTGAGCTATGAAATTTGCGCCGCCTGTTGCTTCAAGGGCTAAACCCATAGCAAAAGCTGCGCCAATTAATAAAAATATTCGCATGTCTAAGGCGCGAATGGCCTGCCTGATGTTCAAACAGCCCGTTAGTATCATTGCTAATGCACCTGTTAATGCAGAGGTTTCGATAGGAAGAATGCCAAAAGCAGCAAGGGCAATTGTTGCGAAAAATATGCACCGCGCGGTTATAGACTTTCTGATATCTGGGAGCTCAGTTCTGGACCAATCCAACAGAAGAACATCACGGTTATTACGTAGCCCGCGCACATCTTTATCATAGCCAAAAACGAGTAAGACATCACCAGCTTCTAGCCTGATATCCAGCATCCTTGTACGAATCATACGGGAGCGTCTTTGTATACCTAAGACCAGACATTTAGTTTGCCGCCTAAAACCAATTTGTTCAATATTGCGGCCTATCATACGAGAGCCAGGCGCAATTACGGCCTCACTTATCACAATCGATTCTTGGCTATCTGTTTCTCTTTCGCCATCATCAAACCCTGTGATGTTTAACATTCCCCGTAAATATTCTGGTTGCGAAGACAGTAATTTTGAAAGTGATTGACGAGTAGCCGCAACGATAAGAACGTCGCCTGCTTGCAATGTCTCATCAAAGGGGGGTAAATAGGATTGCTCTCCCCGCTGTATCATACGTACTGTCACATTTTTCAGCTTCGTATAAAGGCCCGCAACGGGCGATACCCCCACAAGAGGGTGCTCCGGTGTGACTTGGATTTGAGCAATATATTGCCGGCCCGTATCGGTGAGTTCATTTTCCATGTTTTTTCGTTCAGGGAGTAAGAAAGGCGCTGCAAGAATAATATACAACGCACCAATTCCAGCGAGAACTAGTCCCGGCACAAGTTGAGTGAAAAAGGAAAGTGAGAAGTCGGTTGTCCGTTGCAGGACGTCATTAACAAGGAGGTTGGTAGAAGACCCTATCAATGTCGTCATGCCTGCTAAGATACACAAGAAGGAAAGCGGCATCATATAACGGGACGTGGACGTCTTTACACGAGAGGCCATCGCCGCCAATATTGGAATGAACATGACGACTACAGGCGTGTTATTCATGAACATAGAGACCGAAAAAGCGCCAATAAATACAATTAACAGTGTTTTGCGAGGGTCAGTTGTCAGGGCTTTATTAATGGTATTAATGGGGCCTTCTAAAGCGCCTGTCTGAAACAAGCCTTGTCCTACCACTAATAATGCCATGATTGCGATAAGGGCCGGTGCCGCGAACCCTGATAAGAGTTCTGAATTTCCAAGAGGGAGTACTAAGTTAAGGTTTGGTATTGAAAAGAATAAGAGTAGCGTGACAATGACCCCTACGGATACAACTTCAATTGAGTAAGTCTCACGTACATAGAGAAACACTGCAATCGAAACGATCACAAATGTAGCGATCATGGGCATCATTGGCGATGATAAAAGACTAAACGCAGTCATGAGGAAACAATATTTTTCTATGAGGTGTCACGGCTTTACATGAAAAGACTAGCCCTTAGAAAGCAAGGATAAAATATAAAGATAATCAAATAAAACATATTTTTCATCTTGATATATTAGGAAAGTTAACCATGGCAAAATGTGCGTTTCTAGGTTTAGGAGTTATGGGACACCCTATGGCAGGGCATTTGGTGGCGGCGGGTCATGAAGTTAGAGTCTGGAACCGTACAAAACTCAAGGCTTTGAATTGGTCAGAAACGTATAAGGGAAAGGCTTTTGATTCAATTGATGGTTGTGTCGATGGTGCTGATTTTGTGTTCTTATGTGTTGGGCAGGATAAAGATGTCTTTGATGTCATGGAATTCGTTTTAGTCGCTGCCAAGCCAGACGCTATAATTATCGATCATACCACCGCGTCTTCTAAATGCGCTCAGGAATGCTATGCGAAAGCGGCAGAGCGTAAACTGGAGTTTATTGACGCGCCGATATCTGGGGGGGAGGCTGGCGCGGTTAATGGACAGCTCAGTATTATGTGCGGAGGGAATAAAGACGCCTTTGAAAAAGCGATGCCAGTTATGAGTGCTTATGCCAAGGCGATGACGTTGATTGGGCCAAGCGGTTCGGGGCAAATGGCTAAAATGATAAATCAAATTTGTATCGCTGGTGTTCTGCAAGGTCTGTCAGAAGGCGTTCATTTTGCGACTGAAATGGGTTTGGATATGGAAACAGTTTTGAAGGCCATAGGAAAGGGTGCTGCGCAAAGCTGGCAAATGGATAATCGGGCCATTACTATGTCGCGTGATGAGTTTGATTTTGGATTTGCCGTTGATTGGATGCGAAAAGACCTTGGCATTGTTCTAGAGACTGCGAGTGAGAACAATATAGACTTACCTTTAGTTCAAGATGTTCAATCACGATATAAAGTCGTTCAAGAGATGGGTGGGGGACGATGGGATACGTCGTCTCTGATAAAGGCTCTTAAAGATTAAGAGCCTTTATGAAGCGATTTAGCTATATCTCTAGCAAAATATGTCAGGACACCATCACAGCCAGCACGCTTAAAGCTGCCCAAGGTTTCCATCATAACTTTGTGCTCATCAATCCAGCCATTGGCCCCAGCGGCTTTAATCATGGCATATTCACCGCTGACCTGAAATGCAAAGGTCGGCATAGAAAACTCATTTTTTATGTCGCGAATGATATCTAAATAGGGAAGGCCAGGTTTAACCATGACCATATCTGCACCTTCAGTTATGTCGAGCGCAACCTCGTGCAGAGCCTCGTCACGATTCAACGGGTCCATTTGATAGGTTCTTTTATCACCTTTTAGTGCAGCATTCGTGCCTATCGCGTTACGATACGGGCCGTAAAATCCTGAAGCATATTTTGCGGCGTATGACATTATTGGAACATTGCTGATACCACTTGAATTTAATGCCTTACGTACAGCGCCAATTCGGCCATCCATCATGTCTGATGGCGCAACAATATCTGCACCAGCTTTTGCAAGTATAGATGCTGTTTCAGCGAGGACCTCTAACGTACTATCATTTTCAATTATTTCACCCTGCATCAAACCATCGTGCCCGTGATCAGTATACGGGTCTAAAGCAACGTCTACTATGACGCCTAAATTTGGAACTTCAGCTTTTATGGCGGCCACGGCTCGTGGTACAAGGCCGTCAACATTCAAGCTTTCCTTGGCCGTAGGGTCTTTGAGTTTGGGGTCGATATGAGGAAATAAGGCTATGGCCGGTATGCCAAGGTCTGCAGCCTCTTTGGCATGTTCAATCAAAGCATCAATATTGAGGCGCGAAACATTAGGAAGACTTGGGACTGGTGTTTGGAGCTCATGAGAGTCCGTAATAACCATAGTCCATATTAAATCATTCACACTTGGTTGATTCTCACGAACTAATCGTCTTATCCAATCATGTTGTCTCGTGCGGCGTAATCGCGCATTTGGGAATTGTCTCATGTGAAAACCCTTGTTTTTCGAAACTTTAGCAATTGATACCTTATTAGGCCTGCGACATAACAGTCTGCTTTAATTATAGCAATTCGTGTAATTATTCCGTAAAAGATGTCGAAACGGAGACAGGACTATGTCCAAGGACTACAAACAGTATTTCGCAGATGCTGTACAAAATGTACGTGATGAAGGAAGATATCGTATCTTTCGAGATATTCGCCGTAAAAAGGGTGAGTTCCCAAAGGCGACTTGGTTTCGCGAAGGACTTGAAGAAAAAGAAATAACTGTTTGGTGCTCCAATGATTACCTAGGCATGGGTCAGATGGAGTGTATCGTTGAGGCTGTGAAGTCTGCTGTAGATACAGCTGGGACTGGCTCAGGCGGCACACGAAATATATCTGGCACGACACGTTATCATGTTCAGCTTGAGTCAGAGTTGGCTCAATTACACAAGAAACAAAAAGCTCTGGTCTTGACGTCTGGTTACGTGGCCAATGAAGCTACACTAGGTGTGATGAGCAAAATTTTACCTAACCTTGTTATTTTCTCAGACGAAAAAAATCACGCGTCTATGATTTCGGGAATTCAACGTGCACGATGCCAAAAGGTAATCTTTGCACATAATAATCTAGCGGACCTCGAAGCGAAGCTTAAATCGGTTCCTCTTGACCAACCTAAGATGATTGCCTTTGAGAGCGTTTATTCAATGGATGCTGATATCGCGCCGATTGAAGAAATTTGTGATCTAGCGGACAAGTATAACGCTCTGACATATATTGATGAGGTTCATGCTGTTGGTATGTATGGCGAGACTGGTGGGGGGGTAACTGAGGAGAGAAACCTCGCCCATCGTGTTGATATCATTCAGGGAACACTGGCTAAGGCATACGGAATGATTGGCGGGTATGTGGCTGCGGATGAAATTATCATTGACGCTATTCGCTCTATGGCCTCTGGCTTTATCTTTACCACCTCTATTCCGCCGAGCACAGCTGCCGGCGCTCTTCGTAGTGTCAAAGTTTTAAAATTGACCCCTGAAAAGCGTGAAAGCCTGCATGAACGAGCGAAAATGTTGAAAGCCAGACTTCGTCAGGCTGGATATGATTTTGTTGATGGGCCAACACATATTGTGCCATTGATGGTTGGAGATCCTGTGAAATGCCAAGCAATCTCAGATAAGTTAATCGAAGAATTCGGTATTTACGCCCAGCCTATTAATTACCCAACCGTACCTCGTGGTGAAGAGCGCCTTAGATTTACACCGGGACCACTCCACACTGATGAGATGATGGATGAGTTAATGAGCGCTTTAGAGGTCGTATGGGAAGAATTCGAACTTAAGCGTGAAAAAGTCGCTTAGCTGTTACAATCGGCGCGACTTTTCCTTTGGGACAATATGGTAAGCAAGCCGTTCTAACAGCTCTATCATAACAGCTGTGGCTGTGAAACTTAAGCCGTAAGCTAGTTCTTTCGCTAAAACCATAATGTAGGGCTTAAGGCCTTGGTGGCCTAATTCGGAGGCGAATCTGATGAAGTCGGAGATAGATGCTATACAGTAGGCAAAGCCACATAAGAGTATACCAATTTTAACCGCGAATATTAATTTGCGTGAAAACAACATATTTGGCCTTTAATCCCTAAAAAATTCTACCAAAGCGTTGCGCAACTTAAGTGTCAAAGCTAAGAGCGGTCAATCATTTTGGAGACCGAGAATGTCAAACGTCACGAACGACCAAGCTTCAGCCCATCTTTCCAATTATTTCTCGGAAAGCTTAAAGGACCGTGACCCTGACTTGTATAAAAGCATGCAAGACGAGTTAGAGCGTCAACAGCATGAAATTGAACTGATTGCGTCCGAAAACATAGTTTCAAAAGCTGTGTTAGAAGCTCAAGGCTCTGTCCTGACGAACAAATATGCAGAAGGTTATCCGGGTAAACGCTATTATGGCGGATGTCAGTACGTAGATGTGGCTGAACAACTCGCGATTGATAGGGCTTGTGAGCTTTTTGGATGTGATTTCGCTAATGTACAGCCAAATTCTGGATCACAAGCGAATCAAGGGGTTTTCTTGGCGCTTCTAAAGCCTGGTGATACTATATTGGGTATGGATTTAGCGTCTGGTGGGCATCTAACTCATGGCGCGCCTCCAAACATGTCGGGTAAGTGGTTTAATGCGGTTACTTATGGCGTTCGTGAAGACACACACTTGATTGATTATGACCAAGTTGAGGCCCTTGCCCTAGAGCATAAACCGCAACTCATAATTTGTGGTGGTTCAGCCTATTCACGCCAAGTGGATTTCGTACGTTTTCGTGAGATCGCAGATAAGGTCGGGGCTTACCTTCATGTCGATATGGCCCATTTTGCTGGGTTAGTCGCAGGCGGAACACATCCGTCGCCCTTTCCGCACGCTCATGTAGCAACGACAACAACACATAAGACTCTTCGTGGCCCTCGTGGTGGCATGATACTTACGAATGATGAGAAATTGGCCAAAAAGTTTAACTCGGCTATTTTTCCTGGCTTGCAAGGTGGGCCTTTAATGCATGTAATCGCTGGCAAAGCGGTCGCTTTCGGCGATGCTTTAAGGCCGGAGTTTAAAGCTTATAGCCAAGCTGTAATCGATAATTGTCGGGCAATGGCATCAGCGCTTGTGGAAAGCGGATATGCGGTCATTACAGGCGGAACTGACACTCATTTGGCATTAATCGATTTGTCGCCAAAAGGCGTTAAGGGTAATGCTGCTGAAAAAGCATTGGGGCGGGCTTATATCACTTGCAACAAAAATGGCATTCCGTTTGACAAGGAGAAGTTTACGATCACTTCAGGTATTCGCGTTGGTTCGCCAGCAGGAACTACACGTGGTTTTGGTGTTGCGGAGTTCCGTGAAATCGGTTTGTTGATGGCCGAGGTTTTAGATGCATTAGCTGAAAACCCGAAAGGCAATGCAGAGGTTGAAGCTTCTGTTCGTGAGAGAGTAAAGGCTTTGACGGCGCGCTTTCCAATCTATGGCTAGGATGAGTGCGTAACTCTAGGTTTAAAGTTACAGACTTTTTGAGTCATTTCTCTCTTGTGACTGCCTATACGGGCTTATTTACTCTTATGAGAAGGCAGTCAGTTTCACAATTCG
The DNA here is from genome assembly GCF_003634015.1 of Litorimonas taeanensis. Taxonomy (NCBI): domain Bacteria; kingdom Pseudomonadati; phylum Pseudomonadota; class Alphaproteobacteria; order Maricaulales; family Robiginitomaculaceae; genus Litorimonas; species Litorimonas taeanensis. The sequence continues at coordinate 810,642 of NZ_RBII01000001.1, read as the reverse complement.
TTCAGAGATGCGTAATAATGTGCTCTGTGGCTAAACTTAGTGTTCTCTCTGACGTAGTTTTGGTAAAACATATGTAACCGTAGCGCGGCTAGCAATTTTATTGCTGCTGCCACCTCGGATTAACACTGAAATGACAGCGAGGCTCCGCCCCAATTTAATGATTTCGGCTTCAGCGATCAGTTTTTTTCCAATGCAGGGGCGTAAGAAATCTATATTTAGGTTTGATGTCATGGCCATAGGCACAGATCCAACTTTTGTAAAAATAGCCGCATAGGCGGCCTGATCAGCAACGGCCATTTGTGTTGGGCCATTGATGAACCCGCCTTGTCTAAGTTGGGCGGGACCTGCTTCCATTTCCATTATGGCAAAGCCTTCTTTGACTTCGGTGAAGACGGGCCAAGGTTTAGGCCTGACAGCAAAGTTCTCTGAAAAGAAATTATTTAGTTCATCAATTGTCAATTGGCTCATATAGTTTTCATCTTTTTCTTACATTTGAACGAATTGTCTGCAATTTTACAGTGTTTCAGTTGTCATGGAACTGTGTTAATCCGCATGCATGCGATGCCCATTTTGTTCCTCTGAAGAGACCCAAGTCAAAGATAGTCGACAAGCTGAAGATAATTCTGCTGTTAGGCGTCGCCGTCTCTGCGCACAATGTGGAGGTCGTTTCACCACGTTTGAAAGAGTTCAATTACGAGCACTGACAGTGATTAAGAAATCTGGTCGGCGTACACCTTTTGACCGGGATAAATTAGCGCGATCTGTTATGATTGCTTTGCAAAAGCGTCCCGTTGAAGCCGAACGTGTTGAGCAGATGATTAGCGGTGTTGTACGGCGCCTCGAAAGTATGGGGCAAGCTGATGTTACATCAGACGAGATCGGGCAGCTTGTGATGGAGGGACTATCTACGCTCGATAGTGTTGCCTATGTGCGATATGCTTCTGTTTACAAAGACTTCCGAGCGACTCAAGACTTTGAAAGCTTTATTGAAAAAGAAAACCTTCAGATTGCGAGCGGTGCTACGCAGATATCAAACATCGAGGACGAATAAGGTTTGAAACGCCCTTTAGTTACACTCAAGTTAGCGACGTCTCTTGATGGTAAGATTGCGCTTGCGAATGGGCAGTCTGAATGGATTACGGGCGAGGCGGCTCGCCGACAAGGACGCTTATTAAGAGCAGAGCATGATGCCATTGCTGTGGGGTCTAACACTGCAGTATTAGACAACCCTCAACTTACCACGCGCCTCGAAGGACGAAAAAATCCACACCGCGTTATTTTTGACAGCCAAGTACGGCTGTCTCCTGAGTCAAATTTAGCCCAAACAGCCCGCACGAATCCAGTCACAGTCTTTTGCAGTGAAGGGGCGGAAACAACTGTCTCTGCAATGGCGTTAAAATCGTTACATGTGCAAGTTCTACCTGTAGCGAAATCTGAAGCAGGGCTCGATGTGAAGTTAGCGCTGAGTTTGTTGAAAAATTTAGGTTTACAGACTGTATTGCTGGAGGGAGGAGGGACTTTAGCGGCGAGTTTTATTCGGCACAACCTCGTCGATACGATTGAGTGGTTCCGGGCCCCCGTTGTGCTGGGAGCCGAAGGTCGTCCTGCTATTGGAAACTTAGCTTTAGAGCACATCAGTAATATTTACCGCTTTGACAGAATTGACGTTCAAGAGATTGGTGTCGATATATGGGAAAGATACCAAGTAAAACCAAATATATAACAATGGTTTAAGGCATTATGTTCACAGGAATTATAACAGGAATTGGTACTCTGGTACGAGTGGATCGAGATCAGACAGGAGAGCGATCTGAATGGGGTGATACGCGTATGGTTGTAGAAAGCCAGTATGACTGTGAAAGCATTTTAATTGGAGCTTCTATTGCCCATTCAGGGGCGTGCATGACTGTTGTTGAGAAAGAGCAAACAGCTGAAGGGTGCCGCTATGCCTTTGATGTTTCGGATGAAAGTTTGGACAAGACAACGCTCAGTGATTGGAAGGTCGGGCATAAAATCAATCTTGAGCGCGCTATGACGGCTGCTGATGAGCTTGGTGGGCATCTCGTAAGTGGTCATGTTGATCAAGTTGGAGAACTCATAAGTAGAGAGGCGTTGGCTGGGTCATTAAAACTCACTTTCCAGGCCCCAGCGGACCTTATGGCAACCATTGCTCCGAAAGGCTCAATTACTATTGATGGTGTTTCACTGACAGTGAATATGGTTGAAGATGCTCAATTCAGCGTAAATATCATTCCTCATACGGCCGAAGTTACAACTTTGGGACAATTACAGCCTGGGGACAAAGTAAATCTGGAAATTGACTTAATAGCCCGCTATGTGGCGCGTTACCTGTCACAAATGAGAGACAAATCGTGAGCGAAGTAAATACTGCGACATTTCAAGACGTATATAATCTCGCAACCCCAGAAGAGATTATTGAGGATGCGCGAAATGGTCGTATGTATATTTTGGTGGATGCTGAGGATCGCGAAAATGAAGGCGATCTCATTATACCGGCCCAATTCGCAACGCCTGATGCTGTGAATTTTATGGCGAAATATGGTCGTGGGTTGATTTGCTTGTCATTGGAGGAAGAGCGGGCCGCTCAGCTTGGTTTGGAACCGCAAAATAAAAATAATGGCTCGCGTTTTGAAACGGCTTTTACGCAATCCATCGAGGCACGCGAAGGTGTTACAACAGGCATAAGTGCAGGAGACCGTTCTCGGACAATTCAAGTCGCCATAGACCCAGATAGCCGGACTGATGATATAGTCACGCCAGGTCACATGTTTCCATTAATCGCCAAAGATGGTGGCGTATTAGTCCGAACAGGACATACTGAGGCATCCGTTGATATTTCCCGTATGGCTGGTTTAAACCCTTCAGCTGTAATCTGCGAAATTATGAATGATGACGGCACTATGGCCCGTCTTGATGATCTCGTAAAATTTGCGCAATTTCATGGTTTAAAAATAGGCACTATCGAAGACTTGGTCGCTTATCGGATGCGTAAAGATCATTTCGTAAAACATATTGCGACCTCTGAGTTTACCTCTCAAAATAATGACAAGTTTAATATTCATGTATATCGTAACTTTTTGGACGGGTTAGAGCATGTTGCGCTGAGCCGCGGTGAACCTGATGCAAATAAAGAGACCTTAGTACGTGTGCATAAGGTCGATTTCGCTGGCGATATCCTGTACGAAGACAGTCCGCGTTCTGGGTTGATTTGGCATGCAATGAAAGATTTGGCAGCCTATGATGGACATGCAGTCTTGGTTCTCATTCGAGAGGGCTCGATTAACACTCTGCTAGAGCGCTTAGGAGCACATAAATCCTCTATTGATCGAAAAGAGCAAAATATAAGGGAATATGGTGTGGGTGCACAAATCCTCGCAGATTTAGGCGTGCATAAAATGCGCGTGATTACAGATAGAATGCCTAAGTTAATAGGGCTTGAAGCGTATGACCTTGAACTGGTTGGCATTCAGCCTCTTAGTGGCGGAAAAGGTCGTTAAATGAATATTCTAATCATTGAAGCTCGGTATTACGAAGATATTTCGGATTCTCTGCTTGAGGGAGCTGTAGCGGCCTTACAAAAGGTAGGTGCAAAAATCACGAAATTAACAGTGCCTGGAGCCTTGGAAATTCCTCACGCCATTGCATATGCAGAGGCAGGTGAAAGAGATTACGATGGTTATGTAGGGCTAGGCTGCGTCATTCGGGGGGAAACCACCCATTATGATTATGTCTGCGGTGAGTCAGCCCGTGCACTTATGGATCTTGCTATCGATAAATGTCTCGTAATTGGCAATGGAATTATCACTGTTGAGAATGAAGAACAGGCTTGGGCAAGGGCGAAAGTTGACCAAAAGGATAAGGGTGGTTTTGCTGCAAATGCAGTCATAAAAATGATAAACGTTCGCAAAGCTTTGGCAGAAAAACCCGCGGAAAAGAAAACATAATGAGCGGCGCCAACCCGAAATTCCGCCGTGCGGCGCGTATTGCGATAGTTCAGGCGTTATATCAGATGGATGTAGCAAATGCGCCATTTAAAACGGTGGTGCGTGAATTTAGAAACCACCGTTTTGGTTACAATGATGAGTCTGATGTTGTCCAAGTCGACGAAAACTTTTTTGAAGAAGTCATTGAGGGAGTAGTTGGTTCTCAAAATGCCATTGATACGAAAATTAGTACTCTATTGCCTGAGAAATGGCCACTACGTCGACTAGATTTGACCTTGCGTAGTTTACTTCGAGCGAGCGCCTTTGAGATTATGCGCCGTCCAGACGTACCCGCCTTAGTTATTATCAATGAATATGTATCAATCGCGGCCGACTTCTTTGACGGTAAAGAGCCTGGAATGGTCAATTCAATTTTAGACAAGATTGCCAAGGAGGTAAGAGCCTCTGAATTTGGCTTGGTCGGAGCTGCGCCTATTGCTGATACTTCTAATGAGTCAGGCTCGTCTTGAAAGAATTTGATTGGATTAAAAGCTTCCTTGCCCCTTTAGTCGGCAAAGAAGGTTTGAATTTAGAAGATGATGCTGCTCTTTATACGCCTCCAGCGGGACAAGATTTGATTCTTACCAAAGATACACTCGTTGAGGGGGTTCATTTTTTAGAAGGTGAGTACGGAGCTGACACGGCTCAGAGATTGCTCGCCGTTAATCTCTCAGACCTAGCGGCAAAAGGCGCTCGTCCTGTAGGCTACCTATTATCCACGGCGTGGCCGAAACATCTGAACGCATCGAGCTTAACGGATTGCATGCGCGATTTTGCCCAAGGCCTCGCGAATATACAATCTGCTTATAACTTCAAATTATTCGGAGGCGACACAGTTAGGATTGATGGCCCTATGACAATTTCAGCAACACTCTTGGGGGGCGTTCCTTCTGGGGCAATGGTGCGGCGTTCTGGTGCAGAACTTGGTGATATTGTTTGGGCGAGTGGGAATATTGGGGATGCTCACTTAGGATTAATGGTGGCATTACAAAATGACGACTTGAAGGCCTATATGCCTTCCTCTGAAGAGGCTCATTATTGGGAGGAATCTTTTCGCTTTCCAGTCCCACGTTTGAGTTTCGTAGATAGTTTGCGCCTTTATGCGAATGCATGCGCAGATATCTCTGATGGCGTGTTTTCTGAAGCCTTACACATCGCGAATGCGAGTAACCTTCGAATTGAACTCTTTCTTTCGTGCGTGCCTCTAAGTGAGGCTAGCCAAAAATGGTGTTTAGCTGGGGATGAAGAAGAAAGACGCATGAGGCTTAGTAGTGCAGGGGATGACTATGAGCTTTTATTTACGGCTCCGTCAAAACATTCGCACGCTATTCAAGATGCAGCAAAGGCTATTGGCCTTAGAGTCACAAAGATCGGCCGCGTGACAGAAGGTAGTGGGTTAAACTGTGTAGGAATGAATGGTCAGCCTGTGGCTATTACGAAGCACGGCTATAGTCACTAACCTCCTGGGCCACCTGCTCCGCCAGGAATGTCTTGATTGCCGCCAATTCTGTCCGTGGGTAGACGCCCAATTGTACCAAAAATTTGTTCAAGCACTGAAAGCTCTCGGCCACGGGTAGGTGTCTCGCGGTTGACGTAATTCACATATTGACCGTCTTCAATACCATATTCAGCGACTTCTGTGACTTGGCCATCTTCATCAAACGTGATCGCAGTGATGGAGCGTTCTTCAATTTGAGGTCGTAGATAGGCATAACGCTGACGTACAGAGTTCATATAGAACCAAGTGTCTTCTGCAATATCTTCATCAAAGGTAGATTTTACTGAAGGGTTTCCTAATCGTGCGAGAACGCTAGCCTTCGTGTCTGTCTCTGGGTTGACAGCCTGAGGCTTGTCTTCTGTTGGAACATACCCATGTGTTCGTAGGATAGGGTTACATGCCATGAGTGTGATGGCTGCTAAGCCGAAACAAACTGGTTTTAAAATGGTAGAGGTCATAAAGCCACTTTTACTTCTATTAGAACGCGCTAAGACCTAGCTAAACTACAACAAAGTAGCAAGACAGATACTGTGTTAAACATAGGTTAGAATTATGAGTTTCCTCTCCAGAATATTTAGTCGAAGAGATCCCGTGAAACGGGATGCAGAAACTATCTATACTCGCTTAATGGAGCAATCTAGGCTTCCTGTTTTTTTTGGAGAGGGCCGTTTCCCAGATAACTATGATGGCCGTATAGATGTTTTGACTCTACACATGGCTTTCGTTTTAGAAACTCTAAGGCGTTTTGATTCTAATGGGGCGCATCTATCTCAAGCCTTATTTGACTATATGAAGGATGACTTTGAAATTGCTTTAAGAGAGCAAGGATTATCAGACACCGGTGTCAAAAAACGCATCAAACCTATGATTAGCCTGTTCTACACTCGTGTGAAGGCTTACTCTGAAGGGTTTGAAAACAATACATTTTCAAATGTTGCAAGCGCTTTTCATGCTTCAAAACCTAATGACAATGAATCTGCTAAGTCGCTAACCCTGTTTGATTCTGAATTTTGCCGAACGCTTGATCAGTATGTAACTGAATCGAGGGAGGCATTTTCTTCATACTCCTTAGGTGAAATAGCTTTGGGCAAGTTTATTTTTCCATCTTTGTAAGGTGAAGTGGTAGTGAACTTTAGCTATCTCTAATAATGATTAGAAATATGCTTTTCTCTCCGCTATACGCCGAGACCAAGACATAAAGGAACACGATGCTGGATGGTTTAGTGGTTTCTGTGGATGCGATGGGTGGCGATGATGCGCCAGACGTCGTTATACACGGAATAGAATATTTTTTAAAACATGAGGGAAAGGGGCGGCGCGCCCGCTTTTTGCTTCATGGTGACCAACCGCGAATCGACGCTTTATTAAAAAAAGCGCCGCTTACACGTGAACGGTCAGAAGTTTGTCATACAGAATTGTCAGTCTCTATGGATGAAAAACCCTCTCAGGCAATGAGGAAGGGTAAGGGCAGTAGTCTTTGGAATAGTATTTTGGCTGTAAAAGAAAAGCGGGCGAATATTGTGTTGTCAGCTGGAAATACTGGGGCATTAATGGCGATGTCCATTGTCATCCTTAAGCGAATGCCAGGTATTCAGCGTCCTGCGCTGATTGCGACTTGGCCAAGGGTGGGGAGTAATTGCGTTGTTTTGGATGTAGGAGCAAATGTAGAAGCAAGCGCATCACAATTATCAGAATTTGCTGTCCTCGGTGACGCGTTTTATCGAGCGCTATACAATGTTCAGTCCCCGACCATTGGCCTTTTGAATGTAGGGGTGGAGGAGCAAAAAGGAAATGCGCAGGTTAAAGCTGCGCATGAACGATTAACTCAGAGCGATATTGGTTTGAATTATATTGGTTTTGTGGAAGGCAATGATATTTCACTCGGTGAAGCCGATGTAATTGTCACGGATGGGTTTACAGGTAATATCACAATTAAAGCTGCTGAGGGCACAGCGAAGTTCATAGAAAAAATCTTAAAAGAGGCCTTAGCGGGGTCTATTTGGTCAAAATTTACGTCAGCACTTAATGCTATGGCTTTGCTGAAGGCCAAGAAGAGAATGGATCCCCGCAAGGTGAACGGTGGTGTTCTTTTGGGCGTTAACGGAGCGGTTATAAAAAGCCATGGGGGAACCGACAAGGTTGGCTACGCAAACGCGCTTAATATCGCCATTGGTCTTGCTGAGAGTAACTTCCTTGAAGAAATAGAGCGCGAAGTCGAGGCGCTCCATGATGAAGATGACAATATTGGATTTGTTGGATGATGAAACGGGCTGTGATTAAAGGCATTGGTGGTTACCTTCCAGAGCATATACTCAAGAATGAGGACTTAGATGCGTCTTTAAACACCAGTGATGAATGGATTAAAGAGCGGACCGGAATTCACCAACGTCACATTGCTGCTGAAGGGCAGGTGACCTCCGACCTTGGATATGAAGCTGCATGTAGAGCATTAGATAACGCAGGTATGACAGCAAAAGACGTTGACCTGATAGTCGTGGCAACCTCAACACCTGACTACACATTCCCATCGACTGCAACAATTATACAAGAGCGTCTTGGTATGCGTCACGGTGCGGCCTTTGACCTTCAAGCTGTCTGTAGCGGATTTCTTTATGGCGTGAATGTGGTGTCATCAATGATACAGTCGGGTGCCGCTAAGACGGTGTTATTGATTGGAGCAGAAACATTTTCTCGTATACTTGATTGGGAAGATCGATCTACTTGTGTTCTGTTTGGTGACGGGGCAGGGGCGATTATATTTCAAGCTGAGGATACTGATAATAATGGGGTTTTAGAGTGTTTTATGCGATCTGATGGCCGCTATCGTGAAATGCTCTTTGTGGATGGAGGGCCGTCTAAAACACAAACGGTTGGCAAACTTCGTATGCTTGGCAATCAGGTGTTTAAACATGCCGTTACAGAAATAGCTGATGCGATGCAAAGCTGTGCTGATAAAGCTGGTATTGCGGTCTCAGAAATTGATTGGTTTGTTCCTCACCAAGCCAACCAACGTATTTTAAACGGAGTGGCGCGGCGATTGAAAATTGAGCGGGAGCAAGTTGTCTCAACAGTGGCTCTACATGCTAATACTTCCGCGGCTTCTGTACCGTTGGCGATGTTAAGTGCGGTAGAAGACGGCCGGATAAAGCGCGGAGACCTCGTGATGTTAGAGGCTTTCGGAGGAGGATTTACTTGGGGTGCAGCTTTATTGAGATATTAATTGCCCTTTTCCGATGGATTTGAGTGCAAATTTTATAAAATTCTGGACTTCTATTAAGAATTCTCTTGCGCGGTAAGGTAGTTATTTGCTCTAAAGAACTATGGTGGAGAACATGCAAAATCCCGGGACTGTAACCCGAGCAGATTTAGCGGAAGCGGTCTATCGCGAAATCGGGCTTTCACGTACAGAAAGCTCGGAACTCGTTGAATCTGTTATAGATTATATCTGTGAGGCCCTTTTGAAGGGAGAAAACGTCAAACTTGCGGGGTTTGGAACATTTTCTCTGCGCGATAAGAAAGAGCGAATAGGTCGCAACCCAAAAACTGGTGAAGAAGTACCTATCACATCTCGTCGCGTTCTCGTCTTTAAGCCGTCTCAAGTCTTAAGAGAGCGTGTCGATTCGGCATTATCACCAAAAAAGTGATATAGTCTGATTCGTTAAGTCATAGAATCGGCCAAAGCCATGCAAGCGAAGACGACACGCGCCTTTAGAACAATCAGTGAAGCTGGTGAAGAACTGGATCTGCAACCGCATGTCTTGCGGTTTTGGGAGTCAAAATTTCCTCAAATAAAGCCTATTAAGCGAGGCGGAGGACGGCGGTTTTACCGTCCCGAAGATATTGAGCTTTTAAGAGGCATTAAAATTCTTCTTCATGATGAAGGGCATCCTATCAAGGATGTTCAAAAACTGATGCGGTTGAAGGGGGCGGCTAGGATAATTGAATTAGGCCAATCAGTTGAAAAGGCCGCTAAAGAGAGCAAAGTTCAAGACACAATCTTAGTCCCTGAGCGGATTAAAAAGCAGACTCCGAGAAAAGAAAACGCAACACAACTGCACAAGAATTTGGAAAAGGATGCATCCTCTTTGAGTGTGCCACCTGAGACAAAGCCGGAGGCTAAAACTGTTGAACGTGACTCTGAACAGATTTCATTAGAGAAACCATCAATATCGGCTCCAGAAGCGCCTGTTTCCCAGCCACTTGAACAAGCGCCAAGTGCGGAAGCCCTTCAGCATAAACAAGACCTTGAAGAAGCTCTAGAGCGGTTAAGAACACTCAAATCACGGTGGGGGCAATTCAGTGCAAAATCTTAAAAGACATATTCCGCTGTTGCGTTGCACTCCGGCTCGCATTATAGGCCGTCGCACTGAAAGTGTCGGAGTATAGCGCAGTCCGGTAGCGCACTAAGCTGGGGGCTTAGGGGTCGCAGGTTCGAATCCTGCTACTCCGACCATTTTCAACTGACAGTCCTTTTCTTTTCTCTGAAAAAATGTCACAGCGAATTCCTCGGAAAAGGGATTATATCCATCTTATGATAGATTTTGATAAACCCAATAAAAGTGTTTCTGTGTGGCTTTTAGTCGTCATGTTGTTAGTCATGGCAATCATCGTCGTCGGCGGTGGGACCCGATTAACGAATTCGGGGCTATCTATTACTGAATGGGCACCCATTCGTGGTTCTCTTCCGCCGTTATCACATGAGGCATGGCTCGCTGAATTTGAAAAATATAAATTGATCCCCGAATTCGAGGCTGAACATCCTGATATGGATTTGGCAGGTTTTAAGGCCATTTATTTTTGGGAGTGGGCACATAGGCAGTTAGGGCGTATTATTGGCCTCGCATATCTTTTACCGTTTATTTATTTCACCGTTAGGCGAAAGCTCCCTAAACGCAATTTTAGACCCTTTCTTTTACCTCTTGTCTTGATTGGCCTTCAAGGCGCGATCGGCTGGTGGATGGTTCACAGCGGCCTGCAAGAGGGCATGGTAGATGTTAGTCACTATAGATTAGCTACACATCTCGGCATGGCTTTTATCATCTTAGGTGTACTTTATTGGCTTAGGAAAAGTCATAATAATGGTTTTCGACCGACTAAAATACATGCTGAGTATAAAAAGCGAACGGCTCTGTTGGGCGTTATGGTTTTTATCCAAATAATTGCAGGAGCCTTTGTTGCGGGAACGAAGTCTGGCCGTAGTTATAATGAATGGCCTCTTATGGATGGTGATTTTATCCCTGCAGGATATGGGGCTATGTCTCCCCTATGGCTAAATGCTTTTGAAAACACGGCAGCAATTCAGTTTAACCATAGATTTTTAGCTTATATCTTGTTCGGTTTTGCACTCTGGGTGTGTTTCAGTATGAGAAAGTCTCAGTACATGCGCTCTATCTCAGTTATGTTGCTTGGTATCTTGTTCTGGCAGGTGGGCTTAGGCATTATGACGTTGTTGTCAGGCGACAATTTTGACCCCGCTCACATCAAGCTGGCTTTACTACATCAGTTTTCTGCTGTGTTTGTCTTTATCGTGGCGCTTGCTATGGCTTGGAAAAGCCGACATTTCGTACGGTAATATAATACCTTTTATTCAAGGTGTTGATTTTGTTGTAATATTTCCAGTAGGTGCCTGAATTATTGAATTGACGATATACCCTTCTTCCTCTATTGAGCCGCGCTTAAGCAATGGGATGTGTCCTGTTGAGAACAGAGGATATTATGAAAACGACAAAGTTTTTGAAAACCGCTGAAGTTGAGAAGAAATGGATTCTCGTCGATGCGGAAGATGTCGTCACAGGTCGTTTGGCAACGTTTATCGCCATGCGCCTTCGCGGCAAACATTTACCAACATACACGCCGCATATTGATTGTGGTGATAATGTTATTGTTATCAACGCTGAAAAAGTTGCCTTCACAGGTAACAAGCGTAATGACAAAGTTTATTACTGGCACACTGGTCACCCAGGTGGTTTGAAAGAGCGTACAGCGGATAAGATCCTTGATGGTCGCTTCCCTGATCGCGTACTTCGCAAAGCCGTACAGCGCATGTTGCCAAAAGAGAGCCCGCTTGCTCGCAAACAACTCTCTAACCTTCGTGTCTACGCTGGTGCAGAACATCCACATGAAGCTCAGAACCCTGAAGTCATCGACTTTAAATCTATGAGCCCAAAAAACGTGAAGAGAGGCTAGAATCATGGCTGAAACTCAAACACTTGCAGACCTTAAAGATGTCATGGACGGTAAGACAGCCGAAGCTGGCGCAGTTGATGTCACCGCATTGCCAGAGCCTAAGATTGATGAGCTTGGCCGTGCCTATGCAACAGGTAAGCGTAAAAACTCTATTGCGCGCGTCTGGATCAAGCCTGGTAATGGTAAAGTAACGGTCAACGGTCGTGACCAAGAAGTTTACTTTGCTCGTCCAGTTCTTCGTTTGATCATTCGTCAGGCTTTCGAAGTTTCTGATCGTGTTGATTCCTACGATGTTGTTGCCACTGTAAAGGGCGGCGGGTTATCAGGACAAGCTGGGGCGGTTCGCCACGGCATTACAAAAGCCCTGACATATTACGAACCTGCATTGCGTCGTCCGTTGAAGGCCGCAGGCTTTATTACTCGTGACTCACGCGTTGTTGAGCGTAAGAAGTATGGTAAGGCGAAAGCCCGTAAGAGCTTCCAGTTCTCTAAGCGTTAAGAATATACCAAGCACAATATTGCTATGTATCGAGCGCTTCAGGAAACTGGAGCGCTTTTTTTCTGCATTGAATTATTTGAGAGTCAGCTATGTCGACATCTAAAAAAGCGGCGGTTCTTGGAGCGTCAGGATATACGGGGGTTGAGGTTATTCGATTAATACAAAACCACCCAAAAATAGAAGTGGCTGCATTAACGGGGCATAGCCGCGCCGGAGAGCGCGCAGGGGATGTTTTCGCTAATATTTCTCATTTAAATTTGCCAGATTTACAAGATTGGAATGATGTAGACTGGTCTAATATTGATGTGGCTTTTGCTTGCTTGCCTCATGGGGCTAGCCAAGAGACCATTGCGCAAATTTTACCAAAGGTTGAAACTGTTATAGATCTTTCAGCGGACTTCCGCCTACGTGATCCTGAACTTTATGCGGCAACATATGGTCGGCCCCATAATTTTACGTCGTTGTTAGATGAGGCTGTTTATGGGCTCAGTGAGTGGGCGATAGAGGACTTAAAAGGGGCTGAGTTAGTTGCTTGTCCTGGATGCTTCCCGACTTGTTCGCTTTTACCATTATTGCCCCTCCTTGAAAAAGATCTTATTGATGCAAAGTCACTTCCGATTTCTGCCATTACTGGGGTCACTGGGGCGGGTCGCAAAGCGACTTTGGGGCTGTCCTTTACAGAGTTGGCGGAAGGTGCGCAGGCCTATGGGGTAGGGGCTCACCGTCATGCACCCGAAATAGATCAAATTATTAAGCGTATTTCCGGTCAAGATAGCTGCGTAACCATGACACCACACCTGGTGCCTTTGAACCGAGGTATGATTACTACAACTGTCGTGACGCTAAGGGCAGGCAAGACTGTTGCTGATTTACGCAATGCGATGCTTGCACGTTATACTAATTCGAGTTTCATTTCCGTGTTGGATGAAGGTGAAGTTCCCCAAACGCGTCATGTTCGCGGTTCGAATCGTTGCCATATGAATGTGTTTGATAACCGTACCCCGAATACAGCCATCGTTGTTGCTGTAATTGATAACTTAACAAAAGGGTCCTCTGGACAAGCTTTGCAAAATTATAACCTTTCTCAAGGGTGGGACGAAACTTTGGGGCTGACAGGGTTAGCGTTGTTCCCTTAGTGTGAAGTTATGGTTTTCTTCCTGTGTGAGTCTAAATTTAGGTGACCTTGGCCTTAATAACCATCATATCTGAATTTAACTTAGAACTACCGAATCGAGGTTGATGTGTTGGCATTGCGAAAATTACGTTTATCAAGTTTTGGTTTATGCCTAGTTTTAGGCCTGTCTGCGTGTTCCTCTATTAATCTTCCTGATATTGACTTCATGGGTAGCTCTGAATTCGAAGAAGAGGCGCGTAACATCGACCAAACTATTCCATCAGTAGAAGAGGCCCCTGAAATACCAATGGATACGCGGCCCGCCTCGGATTGGGATGATGCCGCCGACTCGATGCTAGTCATTAAGCAGGGGTTTAAGGTGCCTAAAACGGACCAGCCCATGACCGCCGAAGAATTAGAACAGCAATATCAATCTTTAAAAGCACAGGCGCAAGCCTACAAAGCTGATGATCCACAATAGGGGGCGGTCGTGATTGAGTCAGAAGAATTTTATAGAATCAAACGATTGCCGCCTTATGTTTTTGCGGAAGTTAATAAACTAAAAGCCGAACTCCGTGCTGGTGGAATGGACATTATTGATTTCGGATTTGGCAACCCAGATTTACCTACGCCGCAGCATGTCATCGATAAGCTTATTGAAACGGTGCAAAAACCAAAGACAACTGGATATTCTGCATCCCGCGGAATTAAAGGGCTTCGGCAGGCTTGCTCCCGTTATTATAAACGTCGATTCGATGTTGATTTAGATGCAGATTCTGAAGTCATCGCGACGATAGGTTCAAAAGAAGGGTTTGCTAACCTAGCGCAAGCAATCACAGCGCCGGGTGATGTTATATATGCACCTGACCCGTCTTATCCTCTCCATGCTTATGGATTTATTATAGCCGGCGCAGTTATCCAAGGAATCCCAGCAATCACTGCGGATGAATACCTAGCAGGCGTAAAGGCTGCTCTAGCTGAGGCGGAAAAGCCACCAATGGCCATTGTGGTCTGTTTTCCATCAAACCCTACAGGACAAATTGCTGACCTAAGTTTTTATGAGGAAATTGTCGCGATTGCTAAAGAGCATGATATTATAATTTTATCAGACTTGGCATATTCAGAAATTTATTTTGATACGCCTCCTCCTTCGATTTTCCAGGTTAAAGGAGCTAAAGAAGATATTCTTGCAATCGAGACGACATCATTATCAAAAACCTACTCTATGGCGGGGTGGCGTATGGGATTTGCTGTCGGTTCCAAGCGCCTAATCGGGGCTTTAGCACGGGTTAAGTCCTATTTGGACTATGGGGCATTTACACCAATTCAAGTCGCGGCCTGCGCGGCGCTTGATGGTCCGCAAGATGTTGTTGAAGATGCGCGTGAAATTTATAAGCGACGCCGAGATGTCGTCGTGGAAAGTTTCAAAAGGGCAGGGTGGGATGTTCCGTCCCCAGATGCCTCTATGTTTACATGGGCGCCATTGCCGCCTAAATTCGCCCATCTGGGGTCTGTTGAGTTTTGTAAGCTCTTAATGAAAGAAGCTGGCGTTGCGGTATCGCCCGGAAATGGTTTCGGCCCTAATGGTGAGGGCTATGTACGTATTGCCTTAGTAGAAAATGAGCAAAGAATTCGTCAAGCCGCTCGGAATATTAAACAGTTCCTTTCGTCAGATATTGAAAATTTGGTTGAATAGAATTCATCACGCTTATCAAGAAATAGGTTCAACTAATTGAATCGGTTCTTCTAGTAATATTTCACGCCTGTGAGGATGTTTGATGGCAATAAGGTTAAATGTAGTCTCATTGATGATTAATGGTATTCTTTGATGGACAATACGAACCTTAGTAAAACGGCATTATTGGGCGTTTCTCAGTCAGTTCGAAAGCAGTCTTGGGTCTATCGGGCCGAAGAAGCAGAGGTTGAAACCCTCTTAAAATCAACTGACATCCCTGCCTTAACCGCGCGTCTATTAGCAGGTAGAGGTATAGGGCCTGAAGAGGTCGCCAAATTTCTTAGTCCTCGACTGCGTGATGCAATGCCAGACCCCTCTACGCTCAAAGATATGGATGAAACCGTTCAGATAATCTTTAGGGCTATAACCGAGAAGCGTAATGTATGCGTTTTTGCAGATTATGACGTCGATGGTGGAACGTCTGCCTCACAGCTGTTGAGATGGGCAAAAGGGATGGACCAAACTTGGTCGCTCTACGTCCCTGATAGATTGCTAGAGGGCTATGGTCCTTCTGTGGCGGCTTTTGATAAATTAAAGCTTAGTGGCATTGAGTTAGTGATTACAGTCGATTGCGGCGCAGCTGCACATGAAGCGCTTTCGCATGCTACAGACATAGGCTTAGAGGTCGTGGTCATTGATCATCATTTAATGGACGAATCACGCCCAAGGGCAAAAGCTATAGTAAACCCAAACCGACATGATGATGAATCTGGTCTGGGTAACTTAGCCGCGGCAGGCGTTTGTTTCATGACGGTTGTAGCACTTAACCGTGAGGCGAGGCGTCGAGGATTAAGGGTTCCTGTAAAGGCTCTTGATTTATTAGGTTTAGCTGCACTTGGGACCGTTTGTGATGTTGTTCCTTTGGTAGGGTTAAACAGGGCGATTGTTTCTCAAGGTTTAAAGGTTTTGTCTCAACAAAATATGGCGGGAATCGAAGCTTTAGCCGATATTGCTGGTTTGACCCCGCCCTTTACCACCCGTGATGCTGGTTTTGGTTTTGGTCCGCGTATTAATGCTGGTGGGCGAATCGGAGTTTCTCATATGGGGGCCGAGTTACTTTCCACTGAGAATGCTCAACTCGCCTATTCACATGCTGCGGAATTGGACCAGGTTAATAAAGAACGCAGGGCAATACAGAATCAAATCCAAACCGAAGCCATGCAGGAAGCTGAAAAAGTAGACATTGATAATTCTATTATAATAGTATCAATGGAAAATTGGCATCCTGGAATTATTGGCATAGTGGCGGGCCGTATCAAAGACCGGTTTAATAAGCCATGCCTTGTTATAGGTGTGGACAAAGACGGAGTTGGGAAGGGGTCTGGCCGCTCTATTAAGGGCGTTAATTTGGGGGCAGCATTGTCCAAAGCAAAATCTGCTGGCTTGTTACTGTCAGGAGGCGGGCATGAAATGGCGGGCGGCCTTACTGTCAGTGAGTCAAAAATTGTCCCATTTACTAAGTTTATGCAAGCAGAACTAGCCGAGGCTGTAAGAGAAGCCCAAAAACACCAAAGATTAAAGGTAGATGCGATTATTCACCCCAAGGCTGTGAATCTAGATAGCCTTTCTATATTGAATGAAGTGGCACCATTTGGCGCAGGAAATCCGTCACCAGTTTTCGTTCTCTCAGATGTTATCATTGATTATGCCGAACGTATCAAAGGTGGCCCACATATTCGTCTGCAAATCAAAAGTCGTGATGGGTCTAGTCTTCGGGCAATGGCCTTTGGTGCAGATGATAGCGGTCTTTCGGAAAGTCTTTTAACCGGAGGGAATCAGCCTGTTCACATCGCGGGGCAAATTAAACGCAATGAATGGAATGGCCGAGTCTCTGCCGATTTCCATATTTTAGATATTGCGAGGGCTGAACCGTAGAGTTTTTGCTTAATCTGATAGGTAATTTGAAAAAAAATCAAATTCGCTGTGATTTTTGGAAAATAGGACTTGCGCACTCTGAAACAGAATTATATATCGCGCGGACTGATACGCGGTCCCTTCGTCTATCGGTTAGGACGCCAGGTTTTCAACCTGGAAAGAGGGGTTCGATTCCCCTAGGGACTGCCAATCAGTTTTCCTGAACAGAGCTGTTATTATGTGCTTTTCGTTGGCGATTTAATTCGCTATGTGACGGCATGAAAAAAATTATTGTAAGCTTTGTTTTAGCGGCCCTTCTTGGTGCAACTGCATCTGCTCAGACGAGTCGGAATGATGTCGTTGACTTTGGCGCTCCCCAGCCTCTCACAATCACCTCTCAATCTGGGGAACACACCTTTATGGTTGAAGAGGCTAAAACGCTGGATCAGCAAGCCAGAGGCATGATGTTCCGAGAAGAAATGGACGAAAACTCAGGCATGATTTTCGAATTCTCTGAGCCAAAAGTTGCCACTATTTGGATGAAAAACACCGCCATTCCTCTTGATATTTTATTTGTACGCTCAAATGGTAAGATTTTAAAAATCGAACATATGGCTCAACCTTATAAATTAAGAAGCGCTTCTTCAGAGGCTGTGGTCGCTGCTGTGCTGGAATTAAAAGGCGGGCGCTCTTTGGAATTAGGAATTCAGCCTGGAGATACAATAAAACACACTTTTTTTGGTAATTCTGCACCATAAGCGCTTGAATTTTTTTTTAGCGGCTTTAATAGGCTCGTTCACCATGTTCGGGGCGTAGCGCAGTCTGGTAGCGCACCTGTTTTGGGAACAGGGGGTCGCAAGTTCGAATCTTGCCGCCCCGACCATGGTCTCTTCATTTTGTCTAAGGATTAAATCAAGCTCCTCTTAGTTAAGGGCTGTTTTCTAACTTCACTCATAGAAGTTTTAGTTTTTCCAATTTATTGAAATATATTGATGATTTTTATCCTTATTGGATAGAATGACCAATTCACGGCTTTTTAGTAAACCTTTAATAAACGCTATCTTGTTATCAGTGTTGACAAATACTGATTTGAGAAGGGTGTGACATATGTCACCTAGTTTTAGCGCTGGTAAAATAACGGCTAAACGTGCGGAGTATAAGCCCGTAGAGCTTGGCCGTGTTTTAACCGTAGGGTCAGCTGCTGCCGTTATATCAATTAACAAGTCAGTGATTCGAAACAACCTTTTGCATCACACACAGATTGGTACGGTTCTTAAGATTCTGACGACTAATTCTATTGTTGTCGCCATGGTGTCTTCCTTAAAAATCGGGGCTGTAGATGAAGATGGCCTTAATGACGGCTGCCTAGCAACTCTGAACATTCTTGGTGAAATTTCGACAAATCCCGTCACAAAAGAGACTAAATTCTTTAGAGGGGTACGGACGTTTCCCGTTTTGAACGAAGCCGTTTACAACATGTCTCCGAAAGATTTGGAGCTCATTTTCAACCGCGAAAACGCATCATGTATTGATATCGGGCACTTGCAACAGGATGAATCGATTACCGCTAAAGTACGTACGAATGACCTGTTGTCCAAACATTTTGCGATCATCGGGTCTACGGGATCAGGTAAATCTTGTACGGTAGCGCTCGTTTTGCAGGCTATTCTTAATGAGAGTCCTCAAGGTCATGTTGTCCTCTTTGACCCTCATAATGAGTATTCTAAAAGTTTTGGAAATCGCGCGGAGGTGATTAATTCTGAATCACTAGACTTACCTCTATGGATGTTCGACTTTGTGGAAACTGTTGAGCTTTTAACCAGCGATATCCCTAATCATGCCACTGAAGAGGAAGATGTTCTTCATGAAGTGATTCTAAAGGCGAAGCGTTTATTTGATAGAGCTCAGCGTAATAATGATATCTCTTCGCAGGTGAAGCTTGATGACATAGAGGCAGAGCTACAGCGCGCGACTCACATTTCGCTTGATTCGCCTGTCCCCTATCGAATTCGGGACGTTCTAAAGATAATCGATAATGAAATGGGGAAATTAGAGAATTCCTCTAATTTAGGCCCCTATAAACGCCTAAAACGCCGTATCATGAGTATCATGTCGGAGCCGCGATATAAGTTTATTTTTAAAAACCAAGCATCTCCGCGCTCTATAGAGGATATACTGGGGCGAATTTTCCGACTGCCAGTGCGTGGAAAACCTATTTCAATCTTAGACTTCTCAAGCATTCCTTCTGAAGCCCTAAATATTGTTGTTAGCGTAGTGAGCCGCCTAGCCTTTGAACTTGCCACATGGTCAGAGCGAAAAATCCCCATCTTGTTGGTTTGTGAAGAGGCCCATCGATATATTCCAAGAGATGCGACTCAAGGATTTGCGTCTACACGCCGTATTATTTCTCGAATTGCGAAAGAGGGACGGAAATATGGGGTTTCGCTCGCTATTGTTTCGCAGAGACCTTCAGAGCTAGAGCCTTCAACACTGTCGCAGTGCTCAACTATATTTTCCATGCGTTTGTCAAATGAGGTCGATCAAAACTTCGTTAAAGCTGCTGTGCCTGATGGCGCCGCGGAACTACTGTCATTCTTGCCATCATTGGGAACGGCTGAGGCTATGGTCTTTGGTGAAGCCGTGAATTTGCCGATGCGTGTTTTGCTAAACCGATTACCGGAAGCCTATTTGCCGCATAGCTCTAGTGCTGTATTTACAGACCTGTGGAAGCGCGACACAACTACGCCTGCCTTTATGCAAACGGTTTTTGAAAGGTGGAGAAACCGAAGTCTAGAAACTCGCAAAACAAATGTCGTGGGTTTTGAAAATGTGTCGCCACAGAGCAATTCACCAGCACAGAATCAGAGCCATTCACCTGCCAAAGGTATCACGCCAATTATGCGGCAACGAATATTAGAACGCTCAGCACCGAAATCTCAAACATTGGGTGACGTAAAATCTATGATTAACTCTGCCTTTAATCGGGATATATGATTTACAGAGTGTTCTAATCTGATATGACGTTGCTATTCGATATATAGGCTTATCTGATGTTTGCTAAAATCTATCAACCCAATCCGTCTGCTATGACCTCTGGTCGAGCCAAAACGCATTTTTGGGTGCTAGAATTTGTAACGAAGTCACCTTCAATTATCGACCCTTTGACAGGGAACACACGTTCTGTTGACCCCCGTTCACAAGTTGAACTTAAGTTTGATACACAGGAAGATGCAATATCATACGCGAAAGCTAATAATATTCCACATCGAGTGATTGATAAACGTGAGACAAAGCGTATTCGTCGGTCTTACGCTGATAACTTCAGTTATGACCGTAAATTGCCTTGGACGCACTAAGGTTCGTAAGCGTTAAGAGGGTCCATAGCTCAACTGGATAGAGCAGCCGCCTTCTAAGCGGCAGGTTGTAGGTTCGAGTCCTACTGGGCCTGCCACTCTCTTAACTCTAACAAATTTTATGATTTATATTTACTCATTGGGGTGAAATAGAACCACCGAAGTGGGCATCTAAAAAATCTAGAAAAGCTGGCCAATCCTCTTTGACAACACCATGCGTACCAGGACGCATCCAAAACGCTATATCATCTTCGGGTATGAAGTGATCTAACCTTTTAGCAGTGAGACCTGATAATCCAACTTTTCTCCAAACGGGTGTTGCAGCAATAGCCGCATCGAATGCGCCTTCAGGATCAGACCAAACATCCCGGCGCGCATTGCCTAGTAGAATAGGTTTTGGGGCAATAAGCGATAAGAGGTTGTGCGCGTCTATAGGAAGAGTGTTCTCCTTACCCGCGAAAGAAGAAAATTTTGGAGTAAACCAATGGGCATAACTCGCCATGACATCTTTTATGCTTTCTCCTGTCCTATCTCTTAATATAGAGGCTCCTCCTGTGCCTGATTGATGAGCAATCACACCGTCTATATACGGGCTAGTGGCGGCAGAGAGTAGGGCGGTTTTCCCAAAACGAGAGTGACCATAGCTAATAACAGGTCTTCGCGAATTAGCCGTCTTAAGCTCCTCTGCGAGCCAATTAGATAGGCTTGCCCATATTGCAATATTAGCGGGTTTTGATTCAGAGTGCTTGAAAAGTTTTGATGTTACTGCGGGTGCGTCAGATTGCGAATCTGGAACAAATTCAGAGGGATAGAACAGAGCTATATTATAACCGCGATCTAATATCATTTTATAAGGGGATACGGTTATATATCGACCGAAAAAATATCCAAAGATTGAGCCAATCATACCACCTTGTGAGCAATCAAAATGAGCATTATTAGGTGCCGTAATGCCATCAATGGGAACTGTTGCTGTGTTTGGGCAAAAGTTTTGCGCTATTATATATGGTGAGTTTTCAGTCTCTTCTTTAGAGATTAACACAATATGGAAAACTCGTTTTTCTGAACCGTAACCTGCAACAACTTTCCACTGCCAAACTGTATCGTTTTCTGTAAATGCTTCTCTAGCAATCTGTTTTTTTTCAACAATCACCACGTCAGAGAGTATGGGTATTGGACCATAAACATTCTGTTCGAACAGGCGTAAAGTCTCTTGATAAGGCATTAGAGCGGGTAGGGGTTCTTTAATTGGGTTGGGTTTATTGGACGCCTGTTGCATAAGAATGCGCGTACCAGAGCACGATGCCAAGGCCCCAAAAAGGAGCAGTGTTACAACACCTAGCCAAAACCGTTTCAATTTAAGTAAGTGCCACAAGAGCTTGTTCTATATCGCCTTTGAGATCGTCAACATTTTCTAGGCCACATGCGAAACGTACAAGAGGGCCTGATAATGGTTGAGCGGTTTCTCGCCTTAATTGTGGATCACATTGTATCGCTAGGCTCTCAAACCCGCCATAAGAGTAGCCTATACCAAAAATCTTCAGTGCATTTATGAAGGCTTCTATTTTTTTACTGCTAACCTTTTGCATCACAACGCTGAATATACAGCCTGAACCTGTAAAGTCTCTTTTCCAAATTGAATGGTCGGGATGACTTTCTAAGGCCGGATGTAAAACTGATTGAATTTCTTCACGCGTATCAAGCCACTTTGCTAAAGCCAAGGCACTTGATTCTTGGTGCTTGAATCGGTGCATAACGGTTCGAAAGCCTCGCAAAATTTGATAAGCATCATCAGGAGAGCTAGCATTCCCAAAATTTTTGGCTGTTTGCGCAATCGTTTTAGCCGTTTGTTTGTCTGCTGCAATTGCAGCGCCGTACATCACGTCGCTATGACCGCCAAAATATTTGGTCGCTGCATGGCAAGATATATCTACGCCAAGAGCTAAAGGTGAGAGTACGAGGCCCGCAGACCAAGTATTGTCAATTAAGGTGGTGACACCCATTGTTTTTGCTACTGCCGTGATGGCAGGAATGTCTTGAATTTCAAATGTAAGAGAGCCAGGACTTTCAAGTATGATAAGTTTAGTATTAGGTTTTACGAGGCTTTGAATTTTTGCCCCTATACGCGGGTCATAGCAATCCACTTCAATGCCCATATTTTTGAGACTAGTAAAACAAAAATTTCGCGTCGGCCCGTAAGAGGAGTCTGTTAGTAGAACGTGGTCACCTGTTTTAACTTGTGACAAAATTGGAAGTGTGCAGGCCATCAAGCCTGATGGGAAAAGCGTGGTTCCAGCGCCGCCTTCAAGATGTGTGAACATCTCGGCCAATGCGTCATGAACTTCTGCTCCGTGACGCCCGTATCCCCTAACATCAGATCTATAAAGATCTTTAGCGTCATTAAAAAGTAAAGTTGATGCCCGAGTAACTGAAGGGTTTACAGCCGTACCTAGTCCTGCTTTGGGGCGCCCTAAATGGGTAAATTGTGTTTCACGTTTCATTCTGTTTCCACTGGATTATCGGTAGCGCCATATTCTGACCAAGACCCGCTATAGACTGCAACATCCATCTTTCCGACCGAATGAAAAAGTAACGCAAGCGCTGCTGCAGTGACACCAGAGCCGCATGTCGTAATAATTGGGCGTGACATATCTATTCCAGCAGAAATAAAGACTGAGACCAATTGCTTGCCAGTGAGCACATCTCCGAACTCATCTTGTAAGGACTTAAGGGGAAGCGAGATTGAGTTCGGAATATGGCCAGATTTTAAATTTGGACGTGGTTCTTTTACGCGTCCGAAAAACCTATCAGCGGAACGAGCATCGACAATTTGAATGTTTTGTTCACCTGCGGTCAAAACAGATTGAAGAGTTGCTCCCGCGACCAATGACGGAGACGCTGTGTAGCGAGACTGGGGTTTTGGCAGAGCGTGGGTTTTCATGGTGTCGTGTCCCGCGGATATCCATGCAGGAAGACCGCCTTGTAATACTGCGACACGCTCATGACCCAGTGACTTCAAAACCCACCAAATACGAGGGGCAGAAAAAAAGCCGTGACGATCATAAATTACGACACTATCTGATTCTGTAATGCCTAAGGATTGTATCATAGTGAGGAGAATGTCACTGGGGGGATAGGCCTCCCCAAGTGGACTTTCTGCTTTTAAATGACATAAATCAAATTTTAGCGCCGTCGGTATTATGCCTGCAGGTAAGCCTTCATCTCCCTGAGTTACAGACCATGTTCCGTCAAGTATAATGAGCTCTGGATTTCCAAGCTCGGAAGAAAGCCAGTCGACATTGACTAATCCAGATGTCCAGACAGATTGTGTGTTCTCGGTCATACCTTGATTTTGTCCTTTGTGACTTAGCACAACCAATTGGGTACTGGGAGGTTCTTAGATCTTAAAAAATCAGGATTATAGATTTTTGATTGATACCTTTGACCATAATCACATAGAACCGTGACAATCGTGTGGCCCGGCCCCAAATCTCTTGCCATGTGAATAGCGCCGGCAACATTAATTCCTGATGATCCTCCAAGGCAGATGCCTTCAAGTTGATTGAGTTCAAATATTATTTGTAGAGCTTCAACATCATCAATTTGATAGGCTCTATCTACGACTGCCCCTGATAAATTTGCAGTAATTCTGCCTTGCCCTATACCTTCGGTGACTGAGTCACCATGGCTCTCTAATTCACCGTTTTTATAGTAAGAATACATCTTTGAACCTAATGGGTCGGCTACGCCAATTTGAATGTCTGGGTTTCGTGATTTTAGCGCCATAGACACCCCTGCGAGTGTACCGCCTGAGCCAATTGCACATATAAAGCCATCGACTTTACCATCTGTTTGCTCATAAATCTCTGGCCCCGTGGAGTCTATATGGGCTTGGCGGTTGGCAACATTGTCAAATTGATTGGCCCATAAAGCACCGTTAGGTTCTGTTTCAGCCAATTCTTCGGCCAATCTCTGCGATGTATGGATGTAATTTCCTGGATTAGAATAAGGTAAAGCGTCTACTTCGATTAATTCCGCCCCCAAGAGCTTGATTGAATCCTTTTTCTCTTGGCTTTGTGTACGGGGCATTACGATTTTGCAGCGATATCCCAAGGCAGCACAAACCATAGCTAGGCCGATTCCCGTATTACCAGCTGTCCCTTCGACAACGACGCCGCCAGGGCGCAATGCACCCGACTTTTCGGCATGGCGAATGATGGATAGGGCTGCTCTATCTTTGACAGATTGACCTGGGTTGAGGAATTCCGCTTTTCCAAGAATTTCACAGCCTGTCATCTCTGACGCATCTTTAAGCCGAATGAGAGGGGTGTTTCCAATTAAGTCCAATACGGATTTGGCAATCATAGTTGGCTCCTTCGCCATATTTTATTCGTCAGAATTGCCTGAAAACATCAGGAAAATCTATAGTATTTCAAATGAAAGTGAGACTTTCCATGAAAATAGAGAAATAGAATCAGTTCTCCTGAGGTTTAACATCAACGATTTCACTAACTGGGCTGTCTATAACATCTATCACTTCGAATCCGTCTAGTAACTTTGCTCTTCGAGGCAGGCTTCCGTCCTGTAAAAGTGTCTCAACTCGAATTTTGGCGTTTTGCCGTAGGTCTTCATAAAATAGATTTGACGGTAAGGTGCGAAACTTACCACCCACTTTTAATGGGCGACGCAAAGAGCGGGAACGGGGCTTGTCAATTAACAAGAGTCCATCTTGGCATTGCGTACCAACTTGCCTTGGTAAGGCTGCGGGGCGCATATCCGGATCTAATCCCTCCGCTGCGACGCCGCCTTTGTGTAAACGGGCAGGCGCATAATCTTCGCTTTGTGTCCAAAGTAGTGGGTTTACGCAAATCAATGCTTCACCCTCTACGGATTCATATTGTTGACCATTATGGGCAAGCAAGCGCGTTCCAAATCGTTCAGCTATAGCACCTTCATTAGGAGCAAAAGCGCCAAATGCCACAATGCAATTTGTTTCCACCTCTGTTTTACAGACAGGGATTTCTGAAAGCGGTCCCTCAAGAATACTTCGCGTTAATGGGTAGTCAATGACATAAGCAACGGCCAACCGTTTGAGGTTTTCAGTATTGTCATTGCCTGCAAAAAAATCAGCCAAAAGACGCTGTACATGACTGGCGCCTTGATTATGACCAACCAAGACAATCGGACGTTCTGGTGGCGAGTTTTCCATAAAAACTTCAAAAGCGCGTTTTACGTCCTGATAAGCAAGGTTCTGGGCCATTCTCGCATCTTCGCGATGGGTCATATAGGCGTATAATGATGCTTGGCGATAAAAGGGAGCAAATAAACGCCCCGCATCAGCATAGGGCGTCACGTAATTAGGGCGAACAATATACTCTAACTTGTTCTTTCTTTTCAGATCATTACTCGGTAAATTCCAATGCTTACCGCCGCGGTACACGCTTGGTACCACAACAAAAACATCCCCTTTTGCTGAGGCCTCAAAACTATCAATAGATAAGTCTGGCAAAGTCAACCAAGCCTCAACTTTGTCATAATTCGGAGCTATTGGTCTTTTATACGTTTGAAAGGGTTGTCCTGGGTCTTGAATATGTTGAAATATATCATCACGGTAAAACCAGACGAGTGCGGCGATGACGGCAAAGATAGCCGCTATTACCGTAAAAACCGTCTTCCACCGCATGTTATTTCCCTTTCGTAAAAAATCACTATAGCGTAACCTTACGCTTCATTGAAACCTTATACCCAAAGATTACCAACTTATAAGTCTGGGACTGAATTATGGCTGATAAGCCGAATGCAAAACAAAAAACGAACCTTCGCCAACAGGGTGAGAGAGTAAAGTTCAAGTTTCTTAAATTTATTCGAAACCGTTTCTTAACTGGCGTTATTGTGGCTTTACCCATTATCGCTACCGTTTGGGCTATTCGAACTTTTATCAAATTTATT
Organism: Litorimonas taeanensis; assembly: GCF_003634015.1. Taxonomy (NCBI): domain Bacteria; kingdom Pseudomonadati; phylum Pseudomonadota; class Alphaproteobacteria; order Maricaulales; family Robiginitomaculaceae; genus Litorimonas; species Litorimonas taeanensis. The sequence goes on along the minus strand of NZ_RBII01000001.1, from coordinate 784,450 downwards.
GACACATCTGTGTGGACTGTATTCCCAGCCGTTATAAACCCAAAAACATATTTAGGATTTGATGTTTGGGGGCTTGGACTCGTCGTATCTTTGTTATCTCTGTTTTTATTAGGAACGCTTGCCTCAAATATTGTTGGGACATCCATATTAAAAGCGAGTGAGCGATTATTGGCAAGAGTGCCCATCGTTCGCGGGGTATATTCGTTCGTAAAACAAATTGTTGTAATCGTGGCACAACAAAGAGAGCAGGCCTTTCAAGAGGTGTGCTTGATTGAATATCCGCGCAAAGGACTCTGGGCAATCGGTTTCGTTACTACAGACTTGCAAGGGGCACCGGCAGTCGCTTTAGAGCCTGGTCATGTTTGTGTTTTTGTTCCCACAACACCTAACCCGACATCAGGGTTTTTATTGTTTGCCAAACGTGACGAAATAAAAATTCTGGACATGACACCTGAAGAAGGTGCCAAAATGATTATCAGCGGAGGCATGGTTTCGTCAAATGAAGAAGATGACACCTTAAAGCCGAAGCGCAAAAAGGAAAAAATACCACCAACTGATGAATTATTGCTGTAAAATTAGCCTGCTCGCATAAGAGCAATACCGTAATCTTGTTCGAATAAGTATAACATTTGACGCGCGGCTTTTCCACGCGGAGTTTCTAGGGCAGGGTCACTTTGCACGAGCAACCGTGCGTCTTGAACAGCTGTCTCAAGCAAGGATTTATGCTTGTCCAGATTTGCAAATTTATAATCGGGCAAACCGCTTTGTTTTGCCCCAAGTAAATCACCGCTGCCACGTAATTCCCAGTCCTTCTCAGCAATAAGAAAGCCGTCTTCACTTTCGCGCATTATCTCGAGGCGGGCTTTCCCGTTGACTGATAGAGGGCCTTTGTAAAGTAAAAGGCAGCTCGATTGTTTATCTGATCGACCAACACGCCCTCGTAACTGATGTAATTGAGCTAGTCCGAAACGCTCTGCATGTTCAATGACGATTATCGTTGCATTAGGGGCGTCCACACCAACTTCAATAACTGTTGTGGCCACCAAAACACGATAACGGCCATTTTTAAAGTCGAGCGCCATTTGTTCTTTTTCTTGCCCCGTTAAGCGGCCGTGAAGCAATCCAACACAGTCACCATAAATCGCTGTCAGTTGACGATGGCGGTCCTCAACAGATGTGAGATCTATGACCTCGCTATCTTCTACAAGCGGGCACACCCAATAAACCTGATTGCCCTGCTTTATCTGACGACCAATGCCATCAATTACATCATCAAGTCTTTGTAACGGTATGATCCGCGTCTCAATTGGTTTGCGTCCTGCGGGTTTTTCATCAAGCTTGACAACATCCAAGTCGCCATAACTCGTTAAAGCAAGTGTGCGCGGTATCGGGGTTGCCGTCATAACTAGCAAATCGGGAGCTGCGCCTTTTTCCGCTAGCCTCAACCTATCTCGGACTCCAAATCGATGTTGCTCATCGATAATTACAAGCCCTAAATCTTTGAACTCCATTGTTTCTTGGAATAGAGCATGCGTTCCTACAACAACGTCTATATACCCAGCACTCAGTCCAGCATTTAGGGCTTCACGAGGTTTACCTTTGTCTCGGCCAGTAATGGCTTGGACAGTTAATCCTGCTGGCTCCAGCATTTTTGAAAGTGTATCTGCGTGTTGACGTGCTAGAATTTCAGTGGGCGCCATTATTGCCGTTTGAACTCTGGCTTCAGCGGCATAGGCCGCAGCTAAGGCTGCCACGAAGGTTTTTCCAGCCCCGACATCTCCCTGTAGTAACCGCGCCATACGGAAAGGGGAGCGCATATCCTCTTTTATAGCTTCAAAGGCACGGCTTTGTGCGGTTGTTGGTTTAAATGGAGCAGAGTTCAGTACATCTTGAACATATTGCCCTTCATGTTCTAGTTTTCGTCCCTTGGATCGACGTGTGCTTTCTCTGACGAGTGCAATGGCAAGTTGCTTGGCGAATAGCTCATCATAAGCCAATCGTTTTCTTAAGGGACTTTCTGCTCGAATATCGACGGCGTGTTCTGGGAAATGTAAACGATGTAAGGCTTTATCAAAACCCTCCCAGTTTTGTTGAGCGAGAAAAGCAGGGTCAAGCCATTCCTGAAGTTCAGTTGTTTTAGAAAATACTGACATTGCAGCCCGCACAGCTTTGCCCGCCGCTTTTTGAGATAAGCCGGCCGTCAGCGGATATAGCGGTTCTATATTGGGCATAGTGTCCACCTTATCCAGAGGAAGGACATAATCCGGGTGTGTCATCTGAATTTGTGCGTTAAAGACTTCTATTTTACCCGAAATTAATCGTTTTTCTCCTTCTGGAAACTGTTGCTCCATATAGGATGAACGCGCTTTGAAATAGGTAACTTCCATTTCACCCGAATTGTCATAAACCCGTATTCTATAAGGGCGATTTCTGTTTTTTGGGACAGAATGTGAACCAATTGTAACGACAAAGGTTGCAGTTTCACCTGCGACCGCATTGGCTATAGTGGGCCTGTTTGAGCGATCTATTACTCCTGTGGGAGGTGTAAATATCAAGTCTTTAATACGACCACCCATAGCCCGCTCAAATAACTGAGCAGTTTTTGGCCCAACGCCAGGAAGCTTCACTATTTCCGCAAATAAAGGGAATAGGTTTTGTGGCCTTCCTTGGGTTTTCACATCTGAGATATTTTGATCCATCTTCTCTATTTGACCTGTCAAACTTACCTGTGCAAGGCCGCAAACGCTCGTGACAGACCTAACTTAATCCGCTAAGGCCGCGCCATGCTTGATCCCCGTAAAAAACGTCTAGTCTATCGTGCCAATTATCGAGGTTTCAAAGAAGCTGATTTGATATTGGGTGGGTATGCCAAGGCTAATATTGATTCTATGTCGGAATCCGAAGTTCTGATGTTTGAAGAGCTCTTAGAAGCTAAGGATCATGATATTTACGCCTGGATTACAGGTAGTCAGCCTGTGCCAGACGTCTATGACACGCCATTATTGGCACGTTTGAAAGCCTTTAAGCCGACAGTTTAATACATGCAAATTCAACTGAATCGATATAAGAGCGCAGAGAAGTCTTTAACGGCTGCAGGGTTGCCCGAAGGCGCAGATGCATTAGTTTTTTGTAAGGCCATAAAGCAACGCGGCGGAAGAGGGGTCTTTATCGCACGCGATGATACGCGTGCTTCTGCTTTTGTCGCGGCGTGTCGATATTTCGCTCCAGACATAGTCGTATTGAATGTCCCATCATGGGACTGTTTACCCTATGACCGGATTTCCCCAAGCCGCGCCTTAGCAGCCAAAAGGGCAGCGTCTCTTTTCACACTAGCATCCTTAGCTCCAGACACGCCAATGATTGTTGTGACCACTGCGAGTGCCTCCATGCAAAAAGTGCCCCCTCGACATGTTATGGCATCTTCTGGGTTTATGGCGGCTTCAGGGCAAGCTGTACCAAGAGAGCAATTACAATCCTATCTGACACATAATGGTTATAGTCGTGCCTCCACAGTGATGGAGGCGGGAGATTATGCTATACGGGGTGGTATAGTTGACGTTTTCCCCCCCGCATTTGACGATCCTATACGGTTAGATTTTTTCGGTGATGAGCTCGAATCTATTCGATCGTTTGATGTCCACACTCAGCGTACCACAGATAAATTGTCCTCTGTCCAACTTGCGCCTGTAAGTGAGGTGTTCTTAACTGATGACTCAATAAGCCGATTCAGGCGGAAATACGTGGCGGCATTTGGTGGTGGTGTCAGTCATGACCCAACTTATGCGGCTGTAAGTGATGGCATAAGAACCCAAGGTTTAGAGCATTACTTGCCACTGTTTCATGAAACCACCGAGACTCTTTTTGATTATATCGGCGCAGGGGCCTTATTTGCTTTTGATGGCTTGCTCAGTGAAGCACGGGCTGAACGCTGGGACGTTATCGAAGACTTTTATTCATCAAGGCAAGAGCATGCACAGTCTCGTGATACAGGCTCCGGTGATCCTTCGAAAACGGGTGGATTATATCGCCCACTACAGCCCACAGAACTATACATAAATGATGTTGGGTGGAACGAGATCACGTCCCCTCTAACCTGCCGATATCATTCCGTCTTCCGTCCTGATAATGCAGTTGAAATAATAGACTTTGGCGGAATACTTGCGCGTAGTTTTTCTGTTGAACGGCGTACTGAAGGTGTCAATGTTTTCAATGCTGTGAAGGATTATATTCAAGCCCAAAAAACAGCAATGAAGCGAGTTTTAGTCGCGGCTTGGTCCGAAGGGTCTTTAGACCGTCTTGGCAATGTTTTTGAAGACCATAATTTAAACATACCTAAAATTGCTCATGGACCTGATATTTTCGAGAAAAAGAAAGGCTCAGTTTGGCGGACTGTATTGCCTGTGGAACAAGGTTTCGAAATTGATGGTCTAAGTGTCATATCCGAACAAGATATTTTGGGAGACCGACTTGTAAATCGAGGACGTAAACGTAAGGCGAAAAACTTTATATCTGACGCTGGGGCGATGCAACCCGGAGATCTTATTGTTCATATAGATCATGGCTTAGGGCGTTACCTTGGCCTCAAAACTTTACAGGTACAAACTGCCCCCCATGATTGTGTGGAGCTAGAATATCATGGCGGTGCAAAATTATTCTTACCTGTAGAAAATATTGAGCTTCTTTCCCGCTATGGATCAGCGTCCGAAGGCGCTGTTTTGGACAAATTAGGCGGTGTTGCATGGCAAGCTCGCAAGTCTAAAGCCAAGCAACGTTTGAAGGAAATGGCCGCGGAACTGATTAAAATTGCGGCTAAACGTGCGCTAAGGACGGCTGACCCACTAGAAATCGATCAAGGGACATATAATGAGTTTGCCGCTCGCTTTCCGTATGTTGAAACGGATGATCAGTTAAGTGCCATTCAGGATGTATTTAGCGACCTAGAGAGCGGTCGTCCTATGGATCGACTTATTTGTGGTGATGTTGGATTCGGTAAAACAGAAGTCGCCCTTCGCGCCGCTTTTGCCGTGGCAATGAGTGGCCGACAAGTTGCTATTATCGCGCCGACAACGATTTTATCGCGTCAACATTTCAAAACCTTTTCAGCGAGATTCAAAGGTTGGCCTGTTCGTGTGCGTCAACTCTCTCGCCTAGTGACGGCCAAGGAGGCGAGAGAAACCAAAGAGGCGTTATCGCAAGGTCAATGTGATATTGTTATTGGTACTCATGCTTTACTTGCAAAAGCGATTAAGTTCTCTGATCTTGGCCTCGTAATTGTGGATGAGGAACAACGCTTTGGCGTGCAGCACAAAGAGCGGCTTAAGAAACTGCGTGCAGACGTTCATATGCTAACTTTAACGGCGACACCAATTCCTAGAACATTGCAAATGGCTCTGTCGGGTATTCGTGATTTATCACTGATTGCCACGCCGCCTGTTGACCGTTTAGCGGTACGTACTTTTGTTATGCCTTTTGACGAAATATCAATCCGTAAAGCGTTGTTGAGGGAACGCTATCGTGGTGGGCAGTCCTATTTCGTTGCGCCGCGAATCGCCGACATTCCGCGTATTGAAGAGTTCATGCAGAATTCTGTACCCGAGGTGAAATACGTTATTGCTCATGGGCAAATGTCTGCAAGTGCGCTCGAAGATATTATGAATGCCTTTTATGATGGCGAGTATGACGTTTTGATTTCCACTTCTATTATTGAGAGTGGCATTGATATACCGTCAGCAAATACAATGGTGGTTTATCGTGCTGACAGGTTTGGCCTTGCTCAACTTTACCAAATGAGGGGCCGTGTTGGGCGCTCTAAGATTAGAGCCTATGCTTATTTGACCATGCCTGATGCGCATGTCGCTACGAAAGAAGCTATTCAAAGACTTAAGGTCTTACAATCTCTTGATACGCTTGGGGCAGGGTTTGCGTTAGCAAGCCATGATTTAGATATGCGGGGGGGAGGGAATCCTTTAGGAGAAGAACAGTCTGGTCATATGAAAGAGCTTGGTGTTGAGCTTTATCAACATATGCTTGAAGAAGCTGTGGCGGAATTAAAGGATGATGAAACAGCCATTGATCAGAGTTGGACACCTCAGGTTAATGTAGGTGTAGCCATACTCATCCCTGAAACGTATATTTCAGATCTAAATCTTAGGCTGTCTACTTATCGCCGTATTTCTGATGTAGATGATGATGAAAGCGGCAATGCGCTCATGGCTGAATTAATCGATCGGTTCGGCCCGCTCCCAGATGAAGTCCGATCACTCTTTGAAGTTATGCAAATCAAACGCTTATGCAGAAAAGCACATGTAGAAAAAGTTGATGCAGGCCCGCGTGGAATTGTTCTTTCCATGCGTCACTCAGATATCAAAGACCCATCCGTAATTATGCACGCTATTACTCAGAATAGCGGTTGGCGTTTGAGACCTGATCAAACTATTTTGGTGAAGGGTAATTTTGAGCAAGCTAAGCCACGTGTTCGTGGTACAAAACGGGCAGTGGAGGCCCTGATAAAGACGCCAAATTAAGCGATAATCTGTCTTTCATGCGTGTAAGGCATATTGTTAAGTTGATTGAAGAGTCTTCCAATCGCTAAAAAGCTAGTTTCATGAGGTTCAACCTCAACATATGAGGCTTCAATTGAAAAGCTTAAGGCTGTATTTGGGATTCCACTTTCATAAGCTGTGCAATCAACCAGAGCTTTCATGCGTTCTAGTACAATAGATGCTTCATAAGCATTTGTATTGGGTAATGACATCAAATATGTATCAGCATGATAATGAGAAACCGTATCTTGCATGCGAACAAGGTTTTTTAGCATTTGTCCAATATCTGCAATTGCAGATATAACATTATCAGCTAGCGGAGGCTCGGAGCAATCCGGCAAGAGTTTCAGGGCCATAAATGCGACGGGCTGATGGGCATTGTGACAGCTCCGAACAACGCGTTCTGAATGTCTGTCCATGAAATTATGATTATAACATTGGCTATGCGGCGTTATGCAGACATGTCCGCCAAGACTTTCAAAGCCTTGCTTTAATTCACTATGTAAACGGTGATAATTGGCTAGTTCGATGATGCGCCCGCTTATTTCTTCAGTCTCAGCATGTATGTCAATTATATCGCGGGCACCGCTTTCATACGCTTTGTCTGCATAATCAAAACTGGTTTCATCGACTAAAAACAAAGTGGGCACGTGATAGAGACGGGCATTTCTTCGCATAGTTTGGGATATGGAGAGCGCAGGCTCAGCTTGCTCCAATGCATTCATCACCACTGCGTCGAAGTCGGAGTCATGTAAATAATCAAATGCACTGAATGATGTGAACGCCGCAACGACTTCAACATTTTTCATCTGAAGGGCATTAATTACAACCATAAAGGCAGCGGTGGCTTTCCCTATAAATAACACGCGAAATGGAGAGCGATCGCCTGTATCTTGTAAAAATCCAGGTTGACCAAAGTCTTTTTGTAAAGTTTCAAACCGTAGCGTTATTTCTGTTTCCATTGCACTCAATCGAATGAAAGAATTGACTCGATTAGCAATTTGAGAAGCATGAGACGGCCCAATTACGACACTATCAAAGTTAGAAGTTTCCTTTTGTCTGACTTTATCTAGGACGCCTATCATTGGTATCGGCTGCGAAGCATAATGTTGTTTCAAAACAGTGCAAATATCTTCTGAACGCTCGTTAAAGCTTGTTAGGTTGACGATAATTGCAACAGGAGGCTTTTTAGGTGTCGAAGATAATTTCGTACCATTGTAAAATGCAATTTGAACATCATAATTCAAACGCTTTAAATGAGTTCTAAGAGGAATGATTTCTGAAGCATTGTCGGTTACGATAAGAATTCGAGGTGCACGAAATTCCCCAATATTCGCCGCGATGTCAGAATTCGGCTGTATCAGCGAATCAAATGGAGTGGGGGTGAATTCAGACATGGGTAAAAGTTAAACCCTAAATCTTTCTTCTCTGTTAACTATGGGAAGCATACCACTCCCCATAGTCAGCTTAAGCTTTAGGCAAACACTAGGCTTACCAACCGCATGTGCGATCTTTGTTTTGCTCCTCAAGATATGCCTGAAGAGGTGCGAAATATTCTAAAATTGCAGAACCGTCCATTTCACGTGTCCCCGTGAAGGCTTCTAAGGCGTCAGGCCAGGGCTTAGATTGCCCCATTTCGAGCATGTCATTAAACTTCTCTCCAACAACTTTGTTTCCGTAAACTGAACATCTGTGAAGAGGGCCTTCAAAACCGGCTGCATCACAAGCGGCTTTATGGAATTGGAATTGTAAGATGTGGGCTAAGAAATACCGCATATAAGGTGTATTGCCAGGAATGTGATATTTTGCACCGGGGTCAAAAGCGTCCGCGGAGCGTTCGCTAGGGGCTTTCAGTCCTTGATACTTATCACGCAGCTCCCACCATCCTTCATTATATTGAGCGGGCGTGTAGTCCCCAGAGAAAACTTTCCAGCGCCACTGGTCAACCATGAGACCAAACGGCAAGAAAGCCACTTTGTCCATAGCTTGACGCATTAACAGGGCTAAATCGGCATCTTCGCCCGGCACATCAGCTTTATCTAGCAAGCCTATTTTTACAAGATATTCAGGTGTAATCGACAACGCAATCATATCGCCGATAGCTTCATGGAAGCCATCATTGGCGCCGCCTTGATAGAAAACAGGTTGGTTTTTATAGGCGCGTTGATAAAAATTGTGTCCCAGTTCGTGATGAACCGTTGAGAAATCTTCTGCATTGACTTTGGTGCACATCTTGATGCGTATGTCATCTTTAGAGTCAATATTCCAAGCTGAAGCGTGACAGACGACTTCGCGATCTTCCGGCTTTGTAATCAAAGAGCGCTCATAAAATGTTTCAGGAAGGGGGTCAAAACCCATTGAAGTAAAAAACTTTTCTGCCGTCTTTACCATTTTCAATGCGTCGTATTCTTTTTCCTTTAATAGCTTTGTTGTATCTACACCTGGTGCTGCGCCTTCTGGCTTAACAACGTCGTAAATATTGCCCCAGCTTTGTCCCCACATATTGCCAAGGAGATCCGCGCGTATAGGTTCATCCAAAGGCACAACTTCATCGCCGTATTTTTCATTCAAACCTGCACGTACAGCGCAGTGCAACTGATCATAAAGTGGTTTGACTTGTCCCCAAATTCGGTCTGTTTCAGCGACAAAGTCGTCAGCGTCCATATCGTAACCGCTACGCCATAAAGCGCCTGCATCGGCATAGCCTAATTCGGAAGCGCCTTCATTGATGATTTTAACCATGTCAGCGTAGTCACCTTTCATGGCTGGTGAGACTGTTCTCCAGCCCTCCCAAACGGCACGAAGTTCCTCAGGGTCGTCAGATGTGGCAATGATGTCACTCGCTTGACCAAGGTTCAAAGTGTCGCCGTTATAATCAAATTTTCCTGTACCGTACCGAGAATCAAGACGTGTCATTATCTCGGCTAACTCTTTGGCAGCGCCCTTACGTTCTGGGGCAGGGAAGTTAGAGCCGCGTTTTAGGCCGTCCATCTTACGACGCATATCTTCTGGTAGTTGTAGTCCATTAAAGCGTTTCGCTTGATTTGCGAGACGTGTAGAGAGGAGAGCAACATCTTCACCAACTTTAGATTCAAGCCAGTTCGTATCCTGAGTGATAAAGTTAGCCTTAACCCAAGCAACACGAGCCGCGTATTCCCCTAATGTTTCAATTTCCACTGCGGCAGCTTCTAAAAACTCTTTTGCTTCTTGTTGCGTCGGCGCGGCTGAGGTGTCCGGTGTTGCAGCCTCAACCATTTTCGATACATTTTCTGAATGCGACTCTGGAGCCTGTTGACAGGCAACAAAAGATAAAGTCAGAAGGCTCACAGCAGATGATAATAAGTGTTTCATTTGTCCTCACATGTTTTGTTTGATTTTACTCAAATCTTAACGATTATTGTTTGATGCTATTCGTAACCACAAAGGCAGTCAGGTCAATGGCCTGCAATCGCTACTAACGCGTATTTGAATGAGATTACATCCATTCTTTCAATGTTTAAGAGAGCTCTATGTCCTCAAAGATAGGTTTGTTACTTGTCAACCTTGGTTCGCCAGACGCACCAACACCTGCTGCTACGCGCAGATATCTTGCTGAATTTTTACACGATCGCCGCGTGATTGATACATCTCGCTGGATATGGTGCCCAATTCTACATGGTATTATCTTAAGAACACGTCCTGCTAAGTCAGCGAAGGCTTATGAGAAAGTTTGGAATGAACCCGAGTTTTCTAATCAGGCCGTGCCTGTTAAGCTTGCCCCACTTGTACGCATTACAGGAGCGCAAGCGCAAGCACTTCAAGAGGCGTTCGGGGAAGATGTGCAAGTAGAATATGCTATGCGTTATGGCAATCCATCCATTGAAGCGGCGCTAGATGCACTTATGGAAAAGGGATGCATGCGTGTAGGGGTTTTACCGCTCTATCCGCAATTTGCTGGTGCTACAACGGCGTCTGTTTTTGACGGCATATCGAAGGCTATTAAGGCGCGTATGGACTTGCCTGAGATTCGCTTTCTTCGACATTATTATGATGAGCCGCAATATATTAAAGCCTTGTCTGATAGTTTAACGGATCATTTTGCAACGCTAGACTGGAAACCAGAGGCTATTATGGCGTCTTATCATGGATTGCCACAAAGCTATGTTGACAAGGGTGACCCTTATCAGGCGGAATGCTTGCGAACGACAGAATTGTTGCGTCAAGAAATGAATGTGTCTGAAGACTATCTCTTTACCACGTTTCAATCACGCTTTGGGCCCAAGGCTTGGCTCCAGCCCTATACGGATAAGACTTTGGAACAAATGCCTAAAAAAGGGGTGAAGAAAATTGCGGTAGTTATGCCGGGGTTTTCTGCGGACTGTCTTGAGACCCTTGAAGAAATTAAACTTGAAGCCAGTGAAACATTTCTAGCAAATGGAGGTGAAAAATTCACAGCCGTGCCTTGTTTAAATACGCGTCCTGATCATCTTAATTTTCTTAAAGCATTAAGCGAGCAACGACTGTTAAATGGCTGGCTTTAAGAAATCAAATATATCGCTGACCTGGTTTTTAGCATCCAATATAAATTCACTTGGCAGAGTGATGTCAGCTAAGTCTTCATATGTCCTAGCTCTGGCCGTTAACAACTTCGGAAAAGAGGTTAGAATCGCCTCTTCATTGGATTGGTGTGATGCTTTTTGATAATGCTCCCTCCAAATTAAGGGTTTCGGGTTTGCAAAATATTGTTTTTTTAACCCCTCAACTCTTTCATCACTCGCAGATATATAAACAATGTAATGCGTGGATTGTAATGCCTTCAGTGTTTTCTCTCCTGTATAAATAACACTCCCAGGCGTATCCAATATAATATTACTTCCTTCAGCATTCATAGCTTTTTCAAGTGCGCGAGTTTCGAGAGCTGTAGATTCCATTTCTCTCTTGGCATACCCCTCACTGTAAGGCTGTCCCTGCCATTGGGCAAATGCTTCCATGTCGCTATGCCCCATTTCGTCTTGAATGAGTTGGTCAATTTCTATGAGTTCAAAGTTATAACTTTTAGCTAGGCGTGAGGCGGTATAGCTCTTTCCGATATTGGACATGCCTATGAAGGCGAGACGTAATGTTCCCGCACTAAAATGAGCTTCGAAATCAGTACGACTAAGCTTCACAATGTATCAAGGTAATCTGACAATGCGCTTAGGTTAGGCTCTAACTTTGTAACACGTTTTTCTTTTTGCATGGCCTTGGACAAGGCTTCTGGAAGTGGAACTTCTTGGCCAATTATGCGCTCAACGCTATCAGCAAATTTTGCAGGGTGAGCGGTGGCGACTGTCACTTTGATAAATGGACGCTCAACATCTTTAGAGAATTCATTCATTGCTAAGTGCCCAACGGCCGTATGAGGGCACATTATATAACCCGTTTCAGCAAATACACGGCGCAAATGCCTTTCAGTTTCTTGATCTGAAAATGAGGCACCCCAACAAAGTGAAGAAACCGCTTCAAAGTCTTTGTCCATTAAGTCCAGAATACGTGGAAAATTATTCGGTCTTCCGATATCCATAGCGTTTGAGAGTGTGGGAACAGACGCTCGAGGAATGTATTCGCCATCTTTTAAGTAATCAACGAAAGGGTCGTTTACGTTATTACCTACGACGAATCGATCAATTGGTGCCCCCATTTTTTTAGCTATTACTCCGCCTGTTAGATTGCCTAAGTTACCAGAGGGAATGCTATAAACAATAGGAACCCCAGGATGGGCCGCCTTGATTTGCAGAGATGTCCAAAAATAATAAAAACTTTGAGGAATAACCCGTCCGACGTTTATAGAATTAGCGGACATGAGGTTGTGTTTCTTTGCTAATTCTTGATTGGCAAAGGCATCTTTGACCAATTGCTGACAGTCATCAAAAGACCCTTGCAAGCTCACAGCGCTCACATTGGAATTTACATCGCCTATAGTGCAGAGTTGCTGTTCTTGAACCTTACTAACGCCGCCTTCCGGATAAAGAATTACAACCTTAATTCCATCTTGACCCAAGAAGGCATCTCCAACAGCGCCGCCTGTGTCTCCTGATGTGGCGACCAGAATTGTACGTGTTTGCCCTGATGATTTCATAAGTTCAGAAGCTGAACGCCCCATGAAACGGGCGGCGAAATCTTTAAAGGCTAAAGTGGGGCCGTGAAATAACTCTAATATATATTCATCGTTGGATTCAGCCATTGCTACATCCAAGTTTGCACCCTTTAATGTTTTGAGAGGGACATCGAAATTATATGCATCCTTACAGAGCGCACGAAGTTTATCTTTTTCGATAGCATTATCTGTAAAATGCTCTGCTAGCTCAGCCGCGCACTCCCAGAAATTCATTGCCGCAAGTTCGGCGGTTTGCATTGGCGTGTAAAAGGGCAAACTGTCAGGCATCCAAAGTCCGCCATCTGGCGCTAAAGAAGCCAGTAGCGCGTCGCCAAAATCGGCCGATATAGTTTTGTCTAGATGCGAGTGATACGTCATAAAGGCTCAATAGCGGAGTTTAAAGAATTCGCAAGACACACAGGGAGCAGAATAGACGTGAATACGACTAAAATACTGGCTTCGTAATAAAAAAATTAGTTTCGTACTAATTGTGCTAAAATGTTCACCATTGTTGCATGAGCAGGCGTCGTTCCTGTGTTCGTTAATTTATGTTCTCTGTCTGCTTTGTATCGAATTGTCTCACCAGACTTAACACACCATGATTGCCCTGCGACCTCAACGGTGATTTCGCCCGTAAGCACTGATAGGTTTTCTATTGAACCATCTGGGTGGGCAGAGCTTTCTAAAACTCCGCCTACTTCTGCCTTGAAATCATACCACTGTAGCCATTGTACGGTGTCGATTGAGCCAATAATCCGTAGCTCACAAAGACCGTCCTCACTTTTTAGTAAAGGAATGTCTTTGATAAACAGTTTTTCGACTAGGGCATCAGGGCCATCGTCGTTAGAAACCATAGCCTCTACGCTCGTTCCTAACGCAAGGCTGAGACGAGATAGTGTGGCGAGTGATGGGTTCGTTTCATTTTTTTCTATTTGACTAATCATGGATTTAGCGACGCCAGACATATCTGATAAATCACCCAGTGATAATTTGTCTGCTGTACGCAATCGTAGGATTGTCTGGCCAAGTTTTTCGGCTAAAGCGTCTGCTTCGGGGCAAAATTGGCGTTTTTGTCGGGCCATAATCTCTATTTAACGCTTTTTCTTATTGTATTTAAGAATTCCCCGACATTATTTCTGTCGTGGACTAGATTTCGCTCAAATCGTTCTATATATAGAACAGGCGATTTTGACAAGGCTTTAAAGTAACGGAATGAAACATGCGCTATCTCCCGATACATGTTGATACGAAAGATACCGTTATCCGCGTTATTGGCGGCGGCAAGGCTGCTGAGGCAAAGCTACGCACTTTGGTGAAAACAGAGGCGAGGCTTGAGGTTATCTCAAGTCTAATATCTCCAGAAATTAAACGCTGGCATAATGATAATCGCGTTATTTGGATAGAACGTGAATTTACGGCCAGCGATATAAATGGCGCAAAACTAATCTACGCTGCGACTGATGATGTTTCAGTGAATTCTGAAATTGCTAAACTATGCTCTACGCAGGGGGTTCTCGTAAATGCCGCTGATCAAAAAGATGCGTGTGCTTTCATAACGCCAGCATTGGTTGATCGCTCTCCAGTCGTCATATCAATAGGAACGGAAGGTACCAGCCCTGGACTTGGTCGTGCACTAAAGGCCGATTTGGAAAAACGGTTGCCGAGTACATTAGGTGCATTAGCGAAAGTGACGCAGGAGTTAAGGAAAAAGGTTAAACGCATTTTACCAAATTTATCAGATCGTCAGAGCTTTTGGGCAAATGTGTTTCAAGGGAATGCCCTGGAGTCACAAATACGTCTAGATACTGTGACATTTGCCAAAAGGGTTGAACATGCTTTGGAGGCATCCCCATTAGAAAAAATAGGGCACGTTGTTCTTGTTGGCGCAGGGCCAGGGAACCCAGACCTTATGACAATTGCAGGTCAGCAAGCTCTACATTGTGCTGATGTCGTAATATATGACCGCCTCGTTAGCGAAGCCGTATTAGAACTTGGTCGTCGTGAAGCTGAATATATATATGTTGGTAAGACACCTCATGGCCCCTCTGTGTCGCAAGAGGCTATTAATGATTTAATTGTTCATCATGCAAAACAAGGGAAGCATGTCGTACGTCTGAAGAGCGGCGACCCACTTATTTTTGGACGTGCAGATGAAGAGATTCAAGCTCTTCGAGCGTCAGATATTCCGTTCAAAATAGTTCCAGGCATTACGGCTGCTGCTGGTGCAGCGGCAGAGATCACTGCATCTTTGACATCACGGGGTAAAAACTCTGCAATCACATTCCTTACGGGCCATGACATGAAGGGGTTCGCAGAACAAGATTGGCGCGCTTTATCCCAGAAAGGGGCTCGCGCCGTTGTCTATATGGGAGTTGGTGCCTCCCGATTTATTCAGGGTCGTCTGCATCTTCATGGCGCTGCCGCCGATATGCCCGTGACAGTTGTTGAAAATGCGACAAGATCAAATCAAGTTATTATTTCTTCGTCTTTATCTCAATTCGTTGATGATATGGCGAGCGCCTCCATTAACGGGCCTGCTGTCCTAATGATCGGATATGAAGCCCACGATGCCCTAGCAACCCCTGCGACTTTGAAAGAAGCCTCATGAGTACATTAAAACACAAAGGGAAGGGGCCACAGGCTCTGACCGCAAATACGTTACGAGACGGCCTCAATGTCTGGTTAACGCCCGAATTCGAATGGTCGATGAATTACGCAGAGGCGCTTATCACTGAAGATACGGCTCTGATTGATAAAATGAATACGTGTGGTGAGCGTGATGAAGTTAATAACCTTGTTGTAGGTGTTTATTTCATTGATGTGGAACCTGATACAGGTCTGCCTGCGCGTTATCGTGAAAAATTTCGCGTAAAGGGCCCCACCTATGACACGGCTACACTTGTGCCACTTGAGATACAAAAGGTTTAATCATGTATCGTTACGATGAATTTGATGCCGAAATGGTGTCGTCCCGCGTTGATCAATTTCGTTCGCAAGTTAATCGCCGGTTGAGCGGTGAGCTTACTGAGGCTGAATTTAGACCTCTGCGCTTGATGAATGGACTGTATCTGCAACTCCACGCTTATATGTTAAGAGTTGCTGTACCTTATGGCACATTAAACTCTACGCAGATGCGTAAGCTCGCAGATTTGGCTGACAAGTATGATAAGGGCTATGGCCATATTACAACGCGTCAAAACGTACAATTCAACTGGCCGCAACTGACGGATGTTCCTGATATGCTTGAAGAGCTTGCTAGCGTTGAAATGCATGCCATACAAACATCAGGCAATTGCATCCGTAATGTCACGTCTGACCCTTATGCTGGTGCTATTGCTGATGAGATCGAGGATCCGCGTCCCACATGCGAAATTTTACGCCAGTGGTCGACTCTACACCCTGAATTCACTTTCTTGCCTCGGAAGTTCAAAATTGCGGTTATTGCGACAGAGAAAGACAGGGCATTAGTACGAGCCCACGACATCGGGATTGAAATAATTAAAAATGCGGAAGGCGAAACTGGATACCGAATTATTGTTGGGGGCGGTTTAGGACGGACCCCTATCATCGGGCAGGTCTTACGTGAATTCCTACCGCGGATCGAGCTGCTACCTTATCTTGAGGCAACGCTACGCGTTTATAATCGTTATGGCCGCCGCGATAATAAATACAAAGCTCGTATCAAAATTCTCGTTCAAGAAACAGGGATAGAGACCTTCAGAGAGCAAGTTGAGGCTGAATATTCAGAGCTTGTACCGCTTGATATTGCGGTTTCGCCAGAAGAAGTTTCTCGGATTACTGATTATTTTGCACCACCTGCATTTAAAAAATTAGAGGCTTGTGAAATCAAAACTAAGGATAGCGCTCTTGCCCGTTGGATGAAGCATAATGTTTTACCCCACAAGGTAGATGGCTATGCGATTGTGAACATTTCGCTAAAACCAATTGAGCGTGCGCCTGGTGATGTGACCTCTGAACAAATGAGAGTCGTCGCCGATCTAGCAGAAAAATATAGTTTTTCAGAACTCAGAACAACACATCAACAGAACCTTGTTTTACCGCATGTCGAGATATCTGAGCTCGAAAATGTGTATAAGGCCTTACAGGCCGCTAAAATGGGCGATGCCAATATCGGCTTGATATCAGATATAATTTGCTGTCCTGGTATGGACTTTTGTGCCCTAGCAACAGCGCGCTCAATCCCAGTTTCACAAGCAATAGCTGAGCGTTTCCAGGACCTTGAGCATCAATCAGTTATTGGGGATATGCAGATTAAAATTTCAGGCTGCATCAACGCCTGTGGTCACCATCACGTGGGGCACATAGGAATTTTAGGGCTCGAAAAAGCGGGTGTAGAATTTTACCAAGTCAAAATTGGTGGTGACCCCTCAGAAAATACGGCTTTAGGCCAAGTCACAGGGCCAGGCTTTTCACAAGAAGAGTTGATCGACGGTATAGAGCGTATGGTCGATCATTACATTGAAATTCGCGAAGCAAAAGAACGGTTCATTGACACTGTTAGACGTGTTGGTGTGGAGCCGTTTAAGGAAGTTTTATATGTCTGATACAGATATTCTCATTAGCGGTGGGCAGCCTCTTGCACCGCCAGAAGATAGTAACATTATCTCTTTAGAAGATTTTGCAGGGCATAATAGCGCTGAGGTTTTACGTGTTGACGGCGATACTGAGTTAGCAGAAATCGTGCCGCATTTAGAAAAGGCTAAGACAATCATTGTGAAATTCCCCGCTTTTACGGATGGGCGCGGGTTCTCACTAGGACGTATCCTTCGGCAACGTGCTGGGTTTAAGGGCGAATTGATTGCAGAAGGCCCACTGATACCCGATCAGTATGCCTATGCCATACAATGTGGATATAGCGCTGTGAAGCTAGATAGCATATTGTATGAAAGACATTCAGAGAGCCATTGGTTTAAGGCCTTATCCGCTTTTGGACTAACTTATCAACGTGGATATGCGGTACATTCTGGACCAGCGACAAGTATTCTTGATGCGCGTAAAACTGGGTTTCGAGATGCAGAAACTCAGGACGACCCTTTTCACGGATTATCAGCGGAGATGGCGTTAAAAAAAGCCTGTGAGGCCTATGAAGGACAGATTGTTCTCGCATCTTCTTTAGGTGTGGATTCAGTAGTGTTGCTTCATATGGTCTCGAAAATCGACCCTAATTTGCCTGTGATATTCTTAGATACTGGAAAACATTTTCGCGAAACATTAGCTTATCGTGATCTCCTAATTGAAGATCTCGGCCTCACTAATTTTCAGAATATTCGGCCTGACCCGAATGAGTTGCAGTCTGAAGATCCCACAGGTGATTTGCACAAGTCTGCACCTGATTCCTGTTGTGACCTCCGCAAAGTACGTCCACTGGACAAAGTGATACGCACATTTTCAGCCAGAATTACAGGTCGAAAACGTTATCAAACTCCGCAACGTGCAAATATGAAAATGTTGGAAACTGGAGGCGACCAGATTAAAGTCAATCCTCTGGCGTATTGGTCAGCTAAAGACGTAACAGATTATATACGCCGTCACGATTTACCACCACACCCTATGTTGGCGCTTGGCTATCTTTCCATCGGTTGTCAGCCCTGTACGACACGTGTCGCTGCGGGTGAAGATCCGCGGGCAGGGCGATGGCGTCACTCTGATAAGACTGAATGCGGAATTCATTTTATTGATGGAAAATGGGAGCAGGTTCCGACCAAAAAAAGCTACGAGGTTTTTTAAACATCTACTTGTGGCGCGATTGTAATATTTCAATCGCGTCATTCAATGACAAACCTTTCGCTCTTAGCAAGACGATAAGGTGATAAAGTAAATCCGCGCTTTCGCCGAGCAAAGCTGCATTATCTTCTGCAACAGCGGCTAGGGCTGTCTCGACGCCTTCCTCTCCAACTTTCTGTGCAGCTCTTCTAAGGGGACCAGAAAGTAACTTAGCTGTGTAGGAATCTTCTGGCGAAGTACCAACTCGATTCTTTATGAGTGTGTCTAAATATCCCAGAAAACCAACACCATCTGCCCCCCCGTTACCAAAACAAGATGTTGTGCCTTCATGACAAGTTGGCCCGATAGGGTTTGCTTTCACGAGTAATGTGTCATTGTCGCAATCAATCTCTAGGGAAACAAGGTTTAGCGTGTGGCCACTGGTCTCACCCTTGGTCCAGAGTTTTTGACGAGACCGGCTGTAAAAGGTAACTTTCTGAGTATTCAGTGTTTTCTCAACACTGTCCTTTGACATGTAACCAAGCATAAGCACTTGCAGAGTCTTGGCATCTTGAATAATCGCCGGAACGAGACCCAGGCCTTTATCAAAATCAATTTGTTCAAGAATATTGGTCATGGTCTTATCTCAATGCCGGCACTAATTAGATTTGACTTAAGGTTTGGTATTCTGATGATGTCTTTGTGAAAAACGCTTGCGGCCAAGGCGCCATCAACATCAGCTTCATTAAACACATCTTCAAAATGTTGAATTTCACCTGCGCCGCCACTCGCAATTAAGGGCACAGGACAAATAGAGCGCACAGCTTTTAATTGCTTTATATCATATCCTTGGCGAACCCCATCTTGGTTCATACAGTTTAAAACAATTTCCCCTGCACCGCGGTCACACGCTTCTATGACCCAATCTATGGTTTGACGGCCTGTTTCTCTTTGTTTGTCTGGGTCACCAGTATGAGAACGTACACGGTACACGCCGCCATCATCAAAGCTGTCTATTCCAACGACGATACATTGCTTTCCGAAGGCGTGACTGAGCTCAGAAATCAATTCTGGATTCATAAGGGCAGGGGAATTAATGCTAATTTTATCAGCCCCTGCCGCTAATCGTGCACCAGCGGCCTGTACCGATTTAATGCCACCAGCAACGCAAAAAGGGATATCTAGTACTTGTGAGACAGCCTTCACCCAATCCGGGCTAACCGAGCGGTCATCAACAGAAGCGGTTATATCATAAAAAACGAGCTCGTCGGCTCCAGCATCGCGGTATCTTAGGGCGAGGTCGAGTATGCCACCAACATCTTCATGGTTTCGAAATTGCACGCCTTTGACGACGCGGCCATCACGGACATCAAGACAAGGGATAATACGCCGTGCTAGCACGCGACAGCTTCCGTAACTGTAAAACGGTTTTCATAAAGCGCCTTACCAATAATTATTCCGTGTGGCTGCAAGGCCTTTAGTTTCTTCACGTCATTTAGTGACCCGACACCTCCGGACGTGATCAAGTTAAGTGAAGGATATTGTGCACGAACTTCTTTATAAAGCTCAACATTTGCTCCCCCCAACACGCCATCTCGTCCAATATCAGTTATCAAAACTGTATGGAGACCGGACCCATTATAGTCATCTAAAACATGCCAAAGTGATTTTGTACCTGCGTCAACCCAGCCGCGTGTTGCAGGAATTGGAGTCCCGTTATCATCAATGTTTACATCAAGGGCGATGATAACTTTTTCTGGTCCAAATTCGTTGAGCCAAAACTTAACCATTTGAGGGTTTGTTACCGATAGAGACCCAATAACTACGCGTTCTACACCGCCGTCTAAAAGCTTCTTAATTTGCGAAATATCTCTCAGGCCACCACCTGTTTGGACTGACAGACCGCTCTCTTGTGCCAACTCAATTATCAATTCCATTTGTTCAGAGTTAGCGTGTTTAGCACCGTCAAGGTCTACGACATGCATACGGGTCGCACCTTCTTCAGCAAACCGTTTGGCCACATCCAGAGGCGCCTCGTTATAATCTGTTCGCTGGTTGAAGTCGCCCTTGTAAAGTCGAACACAACGACCTTCTATGAGGTCAATGGCGGGAATAATCATACCGTTACATCCAGAAAGTTTTTCAATATTTTTGAGCCTGTGGCGCTACTGCGTTCTGGGTGAAATTGACACCCCCAAAAGTTATTTTGTCTCACTATTGCTGAGAAAGGGGAGCCATATTCACAGGACATAACAGTATAATCACCAATGGGCACCACATAAGAGTGAACAAAATAAGCGAAGTCTGAATCACTTAAGCCTTTAGCTATTGTGTCTTGTTTAACAGGGGAAAGCGTATTCCAGCCCATATGAGGGGATGGAAGAGACTTCGTATCCAATGGGACCACATCTCCGTTTATGACACCGAAACCTTCAGTTTTTTCAGCACCTTCTACGAGTGTGTTGAACAAAAGTTGCATGCCTAAGCAAATTCCTAAAACGGGTTGGTTGAGTTCTTTGACCACAGACAAAAGACCACGATCGATAATTTGCTTCATTGCAAATGGGGCGCTTCCAACGCCAGGCAAAATTACACGTTCAGCTGCATGTATAGTTTCCGCATTGGCTGAAATTTTAGCCTGAACACCCAAGCGTTCGAACGCAAACGCTACAGATGAAAGATTGGCACAGCCAGTATCTATGATAACCAAGCTCATGAAAGAACGCCTTTGGTTGACGGGACTTCAGTGCTCCCTGTTTTAGCAAAGGCAGGTCTAAGAGCACGCCCAACACCCTTGAAACATGCCTCAATAATGTGGTGCGAATTGTCACCTTTAACATCAATATGGATGGCACATTTTAGGCTTTGAGCTAGGCTTTCAAAGAAATGAGGGCACATTTCGACTGCAAATTCACCAACATGGTCCGTGGGAAAGTTACCGTTGAAAACAGCGGCGGGTCGTCCAGACAGATCAATTGCAACTCGCGCTTGGGTTTCATCCATAGGCATAACAAAACCATAACGACCTATGCCAGCTTTATCACCAAGTGCTTGATGTAGCGCCTCTCCAAATGCGAGAGCTGTGTCTTCTATAGTATGATGGCCATCAATCTCTAAGTCCCCGTGACAGGTTAAGCGAAGTCCCATCCCACTATGCTTCGCAATTTGTTCTAGCATGTGGTCAAAAAAACCAATCCCAGTTTCAATCTCAACTTTCGTTGAGTCATCAAGATTGACGCGAACAGCGATATCAGTTTCCTTTGTCTTTCTGAAAACCTCACCAATTCTTTCACTCTTATCCTCAGCTAGGACGCCAAACGCCTGAAGTGCTAACGTATTCTCAGCCGGAGACCCTATTGAAATCCGCATCCGTCCAAAGCTCTTACGGTAGTCGCGAATTTTTATACCACGCTTAGAAAGCTCTCGCATCAGGCCTGTGTCGTCCTCAACATCTAATAATAAGAAGTTCGCGGCAGAGGGGTAAACAGTATTTATATAGGGTGATTTCGAAAGCTCTATAAACATACGTTCTCGCTCAGACAATGTTTCAGTCAGTCGCTCTGCGTGCACTCCCATTGCGGCTGGAGCTAGGGCATTCATTATGGCAACTTCAACTGGGCGAGCAATGGGATAGGGCGGGAGGACTTTTAACATTAACGCAATTACGCGTTTATCCGCGATTGCAACGCCGCCTCGTACGCCAGCCAAAGCATAGGCCTTTGACAATGTACGTAACACTACCAAATTCTTGTGATTTGCTATTTCATCAACAAAACTTTTTGAGTTAGAAAACTCAATATAAGCTTCGTCAATGACGAGGAGTGTATCAGGGAAAGCTGTCGCCAGTTCTATAACGCTGTTGCGAGATATTTCATTGCCGCTTGGGTTGTTCGGGGAGCAAATAAATATAGCTTTTAAACTTGGTGTTTCTGCACCTGTTTTCAGTATAGCCTCAACGTCCCACTCATAGTTGTCATTTAGAGGGACTTCGACAGTGTTTGCCCCCTGAATATCTGCACAGGTTTTATAATACCCAAATGTTGGAGGGCATATTAAGACAGAATCTTGTCCATCTTCACAAAATGTCCGCAAAAGGACCTCAATACCTTCATCGGCACCGCGACCAACCATAAGGTTGTCAGTAGACGTGCCATAAATATCAGCCAATCTTTGACGCAAAGCAGCAGGCTGTTGTTCTGGATAGCGGTTGTAGTCCGTAGCGCCAACTATAGGTGGCGGAGCATATGGATTTTCATTGGCATCTAAATGAAGTGCATTTGTACTGCCACCGCGAGCAGAGTAGCTATGAAAGGCTATTATTGCTTTACGTGTTATAGAGTATGGCCATTCCAGCGAAGGTTTATTGATGCTCATTTTAGAGCCTCCAAGCGTATAGAGACCGCGCGTTTATGAGCGTCTAACTCTTCTAATGATGCGAGACGTTCCACAGTAGGCCCTAAGTTTTTGAGACCTTTTTTGGTTAACTTTTGAATGCTGATATATTTCAAAAAGCTTTCAAGAGTAACGCCAGAATATGCGCGTGCCGCGCCGTAAGTTGGCAAAGTGTGGTTTGTACCACTAGCGTAGTCTCCCACAGATTCGGGTGTCCATGGGCCTAAAAATATTGATCCTGCGTTACGTATAGCTGGAACCAAGGTTTCAGGCTTATCCATTTGGACTATAAGATGTTCAGGCGCATAACGATTTACTATGTCGACAATTTCTGCACGGCTATTTGCAATTATCATTCGAGAGAGTGCCAAGGATTTAGTCGCAATCTCTTTTCGAGGTAAAGAGGCAAGTTGTTCATTAACTGAAGCTTCGATTTGCGACGCAAATTCTGCAGAATTCACAACACACATCACCTGCGCTAATGCATCGTGCTCTGCCTGACTTAATAGGTCAGAGGCAACGAAATCGGGGTTTGCTTTTTCATCAGCTAACACCATGGCTTCTGAAGGACCCGCAGGTAAGTCGATTGCTGGGCCTCCGGCCTCTTGAGCCGCCAATGACTTTGCAGTTGCGACCCAAGCATTACCGGGACCAAATATTTTATCACATTTTGGGATAGACTCGGTGCCGTAGGTCAATGCAGCTATGGCTTGCGCGCCGCCGCATGCATAGACAGCTGAAACTTTACATCGATAAGCAGCCGCTAATATTGCAGGATTTATCTGGCCGTCTTTTCCAGGTGGGGTGACGACGATACGGTTTTGAACGCCGGCAACTTTAGCGGGAACAGCGAGCATCAATACGGTCGATACCAAAGGCGCTGTTCCTCCCGGAACGTAAAGTCCTGCTGTTTCGATGGCCCTCACTTGTCGAGCACAGTGTACGCCTTTGATTGTTTCTATAGAAATGTCTTTAGGAAGTTGGGCTTGGTGAAACTTCTTTATGTTACTGCGCGCCATCTCAATAGCTTGCTTGTCCTCAGAAGGTAAAGCCTGCCAAGCGTTTTCAAGTTTAGATTTCGGAACGCGCAATGTCTCGAGTTTGACACCATCAAATTGATAGGTGAAGTCAAGAACAGCCTTGTCTCCATCTATTCTAACACTGTCCATTATTTGGCGAACAGATTCCGTAAGAGATTTATCGGAAAGTGCGGCTGGACGCGATAATATTTCAGATTGCTCCGTATCGGATAAATCTGCCCAATTAAAACGGCGCATGATTAACTCATCATCTTTTCGATTGGTAGGACGAGGATTGCTCTTGCGCCTAAGGCTTTTAGATCCTCAAGAGTTTCCCAAAAGATATTCTCTGTACAGACGGCTTGTAGAGCGACCAAATCATCACTGCCTGCCAAAGGAATTATTGTGGGCGAATCAGAACCTGGAAGGAGTTCTGTAATGGCCTTAACTTTATCCTTCGGTGCATTGAGCATAATGTATTTTGTTTCAGCAGACTTTATCACACCATCAATACGGCGCATGAGTTTGTCCAGAAGCGCCGCCTTAGCCGCAGATAATTCTCGTCCAGACTGAATAAGAACAGCTTCACTTTCTAAGATTGTTTTGAAAGCGGTTAGTCCATTAGCTTCAAGCGTGGCGCCGGATGATACAAGGTCACAAATGCTTTCGGCAATCCCAATAGAAGGTGCTAGCTCAACCGCTCCCTTCATCTCCACTAACTTCGCCTTTATGTTATTGTCCCTTAGATATTGCCCTAAAACGCCCGGATATGTGGTTGCAATCCGTGTGCCGTTGAGGTCGGTGACGCTTTGAACTTTACCTGTATCTGCGGCAGCTAGGCTTAATTTACAGCGAGAGAAACCAAGACGCATTGTGATGTTTGCATTCAGTTCATCTTGGCTGGTCAACTGCTCTTCCACCAAGACGTTTTCACCTACAATACCAATATCTGCAGCATCATTAGCAACAAAACTTGGAATATCATCATCACGAACGAGGAGTAGGTCAATCGGCATGTTTTTAACACGTGCGAGTAACCCTCCACCGCGGATGGCGAATCGTAGGCCGCACTTTTTAAGTAAAGCAAAACTATCGTCCGCTAGCCGTCCTTTTTTTTGCAGGGCAATTCTGAGTCGGTCCGTCATGATACGTCTTTCGTGATTTTGTTATCCGTTTTAGTTAAGGCGAGGCGATAACCACCATAAGGTTCGTCTTTCAAAAAGCGAGCGACACGGCCAATCGTCGTTGTACTAACTCCTGTTTTGGCATTTATCTCTCGGTAGGAAAGTTCACCTTGAATAAGAAGCTGAGCCACAATCCATCGCTCTGTCAAAGCGCGGCGTTCGGCAGGCGTACAAAGGTCGATTAAAAAGGCTTCCATGGCCTTTTCATCGGTTATGTCTGCTAATGTGTTCTCTAAACTTTGCATGCACCCTCGCTGTACCAGCGTGCTAATACACACGCACAAAAATGATTCAAGTTTTTATTTCATGAAAAGTGACATTTTGGAGTAAATTGAAGGCCAAGAGTTAGTCTAAGTCACCTAAAGACTGTTTATTTAAGAAAAGTATGGGAATTATTCCAATGAGTATAATCAAGAGGGCTGCTGTGGATGCCTCACTCAAGCGTTCATCATTTGCGAGCCAATAAACCCGCGTTGCAAGGGTTTCAAAATTAAAAGGCCTTAAAATCAAAGTGGCCGGTAACTCACGCATAACATCAATGAATACGAGTATCGCTGCGCCAATGACGCTTGATCTTAAAAGTGGTACATGGATTCGCCTCACAAGCCTCATTGGCTTGGCACCTAATGACCTGGCCGCACTATCCATAGCGGGAGGGATTTTATCAAACCCACCTGTTACGCTATTGAATGATACCGTCAGAAAGCGAATAGTTAAAGCGTATACAAGGGCAATTGTTGTACCTGTCAGAATAAGGCCACTATTCCAGCCAAAAGTATCTCTAGCAAATCTCGACAAGCCCTGATCAAAGACACCTAAGGGGGCGAGCAGGCCAACGGCCAATAGGGCCCCAGGTAAAGCATACCCTAGCGTAGCAAGCCTAAGGGTTACGCGTAAGGCAGGATTGCTGTTTGTGCGCCTTGCATAAGCCAGAAATACTGCAAGAGTTACAGCAATCACAGCCACTATAGAAGCAGTTGAAAGGCTGTTGAACATATACCCAATAAAGTCTGCAGAACTATGAGAGTCACCATTTGAAAACGCATATATACAAAGTGTGATGACTGGTATCACAAACCCAAATAGTACGGGCATGAAGCACGTTAATAAAACTGTAAATGACCGCTTGCGTGAGAGTTGTATACGACCAGATTGCCCTGTCGTTTTACCATGTGTCACCGCGCTGCCTCGGCGACTAAAACTTTCCAACATTACTAAGAGAAATACCATTAACAACATCATAGCGGCTAATTTAAGTGCCGCGGATTTATCTCCTAGCGCTAGCCAGTTACGAAATATTCCTGTGCTGAATGTTGGGATCGCAAAGTAATCTGCTACACCAAAGTCCGCGAGAGTTTCCATCAAAACCAACGCCAGACCACCCGCTATAGCAGGTCTTGCGGCAGGTAAGGCCACGCGAATAAAGGCGCGAGTAGGAGAAAGCCCCAAACTCCGCGCGGCATGCCATTGACCACTGCTCTGATATAAAAAAGCAGCTCTCGCCAGTAGATAAACATATGGGTATAACACTAAGCTGAGCATGAGAGAGGCTCCAAAGAGCGTTCGTACAGCAGGAAACCAATAATCACCACCTTGCCAGCCCATAATGCCTCGTAAAGCTGTTTGAACGGGGCCATAAAACTCAAACATATCCGTATAGAGATAGGCTATAATATAAGCTGGTGCTGAAAGCGGCAAAATGAGCAACCAAGACATAGTCCTTCGAAAGGGGAAGTCGAAAGCTGTTACGCACCACGCCGTAAGAGTGCCAACAAAAGCTGTCATGCTTCCGACCAATACCATCAAACAAATTGTATTCATGATGTATTTTGGCAGAGTGGTTTGCCAAAGCCTTGCCCAGCTTTCAAAATCGTTCGTGAGGAGTGCGCTTAAGACAGCAAAGATGGGCACGCAGGCCATAAGCGATATCAAGATGACGCCGATAATACGATAGGGAATAGAGGAGGGTTTGGCGCTTAACATCTGACCGTATCATTATCGATATATTTATTTTGCGGCGTCAACATTTCGGGTGTCTGTTCACTTCCTTAGTGCCGCCCAGTAAAACAGGTAAGCATTATTATCCATTCTTTTCATTTGCCATTTTCATTGCATAGCGCATGAACTTAATCCATATGCGAATAAGACTTAAAGACAATAATGAAATCGATAATATGCTTCTGCGCTCAAAAACATCACAGTAACTATAAAAAATTAAAGACCAAACCCTGAGAACTTACAATTTATGAGCCTTTGCTTCCAAAACATCTCTCATACATATGAAAAAGAGACTGCTTTAATAGATATAAATCTTTCAGCAGAAGAGGGCGAGATACTTTGCTTGTTGGGGCAATCGGGTTGCGGGAAGACAACCTTATTAAACCTCACAGCGGGTATTCTTCCGTTGCAACGAGGCAAAATTTTGCTGAATGGTGACGAATTAGCCTCATCAAACTATCATCCACCACCCGAAAAACGCCCAGTGGGCCTTGTATTTCAGGAGGGGGCACTATTTCCCCACTTAACTGTTGAACAAAATATTGCCTTTGGACTCACTAATAAATCTTCGCGGAAAAGGATTGTTGGAGAGTTGTTGGACCAAATTGGTCTCTCTGGGTATGAAGGTAGGTATCCCCACACACTTTCTGGTGGCCAGCAACAGAGGGTCGCGGTCGCTAGGGCTTTAGCGCCTGAACCCAAAGTCCTTCTGATGGATGAACCTTTCGCAAATATCGACATAATGTTGCGTCGTCACTTACGTGAAGAAATGCGTACATTACTAAAAGCGCGGAACTGCATTACCATTCTGGTGACGCATGATCCTGAAGAGGCGATTGAAACGAGCGATTCGATAGCCATCATGGACAAAGGTGTGATTATTCAGCATGGGCAAGCTGACATTTTATATGAAGCCCCTGTTTCAAGAATTGCCGCAATGTTGATTGGTGATGGTGTGTTACTAAAGGCTCAGCGGGCAAATGGTGTATATGAAACGGCTTTTGGTCATTTTCCAGATAAATGGTTTAAGGCTCATAGTAGCGTATCAGGCTCTCAAAATTGTGAAGTGTTGATCCGTCCAAACCAAATCGCCCTAAGTGAAGATCTCTCTGGGTTGCTCATCACGGATGTTCGCAGGACGGGACAAAGCCAGCTTGCGACAGTGCTTTCGCCAGAAGGGCAATCACTAACACTGCATGTTGAGAAAGATGTTAACTGGCAGGTTGGCCAAAAAGTTAAACTCTCTGCAAATTCTGACAGTTTAATTGCCTTTTAGAGTGAGCCTCTCTTGTAATGTCTCTACACTTAATTTAGTAAATGCGAATTATTCGCAGTTTATAGAAGGTTTACCTCATGGATATTCGGTCCAAACTAAATGTGACATTAACAACTCTCCTGGCTGCTGCTTTAGCCGCATGTTCACCTGCAGATAAGTCTCATGATGGTGAAGGTACGGCCACAGTGGTGAAGTCAGGGGAAGTGAATCTCTATTCATCTCGCCATTACGATACGGACCTGGCACTATATAATGATTTTACCGAGCAAACAGGCATCAAAGTTAATCGTATTGAAGCTTCATCTGACTCTCTGATTGAACGTATTAAAAGTGAGGGTGAATTTAGTCCTGCAGATTTGCTCATAACTGTTGATGCTGGTGTGTTTTGGCGCGCTGAAAACGCTGGCGTGTTATCATCAACGGATTCTGATGTGTTGAATGCAAGGATCCCTGAAAGCCTGCGTCACCCAGATGGACTCTGGTACGGCATCTCCAAACGGGCTCGCGTGATTATTTTCAATAAAGGTAAGGGCAAGCCAGAGGGCCTCGAAAGTTACGAAGATTTAGCCAAACCAGCCTTTAAAGGTCGAGTTTGCATGCGCTCTTCTGGAAACATATATAATATTTCACTCTTGTCATCCATGGTGGCTCATGATGGCTTAGATGCCGCCAAAGCTTGGGCGCAAGGTGTCGTCAATAACTTCCAAAGAAAACCTCAAAGTAATGACTCTGGACAAATCGAGGCTGTTGCGGCTGGAATTTGTGATATTTCAATGGTGAACACCTATTACCTTGCGCGATATGCACGTTCGGATGAGGCGCAAAACCAAGAAA
The DNA here is from genome assembly GCF_003634015.1 of Litorimonas taeanensis. Lineage (NCBI taxonomy): Bacteria > Pseudomonadati > Pseudomonadota > Alphaproteobacteria > Maricaulales > Robiginitomaculaceae > Litorimonas > Litorimonas taeanensis. The sequence goes on along the minus strand of NZ_RBII01000001.1, from coordinate 755,366 downwards.
TTTTCAACAATATTGGCATCATTTTTCCCAATCAAAACGATCGAGGAACGCACGTAAATATCAGCGGCGCAGGTGTGACGACCCATGCCCCGAATCGAGAAAATGCTATCAAGTTTTTAGAGTATTTAACGAGTGAGTCTGCTCAAGGTTACTTTGCCAATGGTAATAATGAGTATCCTGTTATCACAGATAGTATAACATCCTCTGCGGTTGAAACACTTGGAACCTTTAAGGAGGATACTTTGAATGTATCTCAACTTGGTCAGAATCAAGCTGATGCTGTCCGTATTTATGATGCCGTTGGTTGGCAATAAATCGAATACACGTTTTAGTGTTTGGGCTTAGTTACGGCTGAGCCCAAAGTCTCAATAAATTTGATATAGTTTTATTGAGCGTCATTAACTCAGCACTTTGCGCTGGAAATTGGTGAGACAAACTTGCTCTTAAGTTTATCAAGTCGAATAAGGTTTCGCGTTTATCCTGTTGAGGTATCAGGCTCTCAACCCAGCCCACACAGGCAAGTCTAGTACCACGCGTTACGGGCGTTACTTCATGTATATAACGTGATGGATAAAGGACTAAATCACCCGCTTCTGGCTTGAATGTTTGCGTAAACCCGGGATATTGGACAATCAATTCGCCTCCGTCGTAGCTATTAGGGTCTGACAAAAATAGCGTGAACGACAAATCGGTCCGTAATTTCCCTTTGGCCATATTCATAAGCGCGTTATCTATATGGGCTCCATAAAAACCACCATTTTCAGTTTTACTTATCAGCAAATTGGAGAATGATTTTGGCTGTGCGGCGGCTTGTAACACCGCATTTCCTTGCAACGCGTTTAATATATCACTTTGTAATACTGCGCCAATGCCTTGGCTAAGGTCCGCCTGAAAGTTCTTTTTCACCTGTTTTGCAGTTTTTCCGGCGGTGTTCAGCCCACTTTTCCATTCTAACTTATTTATTCGCTTATGTGCGCTTTCTAATCCGTTTGGTGAAAATATATTTGAAATCGTTATCAGCATGAATTTCTTTGTTATTAATTTACATTCGCAAGTAATGGGCGTATTATTACAATAGAAAACTAGCCAACAGTTATGATGATTAATCGACTGCTCTGGCGAATTACATTGTATAACGCTTATATGAGGCAATCGCCAATGACAACTCAGCTGAAAAAATGGACGGGCTTAGGCTTAGGAGCCGCTATCATCGGGACGGGCCTAATAGCCTGTAGTGAAACAGGACATGAGGACACCTCGCAAAGTCATGCAAACGAAGCTCATCAATCGCATGTGGTCGGAGAAATGGGTGAGGGCGGCGAAGCAGGTGAGGGCGGTGAAGCGGGTCATTCCATGGATAGCTTGCCACGCGAACACCGCTTAGCCTTTATGATGGGGCATGTTAAAACTGGGCTGGCGCTTTATCGAGCCGGTGAACCAGAGATGGCTGCACCACATTTGCTACACCCCGTATCTGAAACTCACGCGTCAGAACGCGCAGGTTTGGATGCTCTTGGGTTTGAAGCCCCTTTATTCGAAGTTGTATCAAAAGCATTAGAAGAAGGACGCCCTGCATCAGAAGTAGAGCCTCAACTCGTTGCTGCTGAAAAGAACCTTTCTATGGTGGCAGAACGAGCAGGGGGTGACACAGCGGGTATTATTCGATTCCTAATGGATACAGTGGTCGAAGAATATTCAATTGCAATAACTGACGGTAAGGTATCAGATCCTGGAGAGTATCAAGACGCCTATGGCTTTTCTATCGTGGCTAAAGAAAGTGCCGACAATTTGGCTGAGCCAACCCGAAGTGAGGTCTTGGCCAAAATTGATGAGTTGCTCAGTTTATGGCCTGCTGCACCAATCCCGCCTGCCTCACCTACGCCAATCGGCCGCGTCGTTGCTCAAGCGTCAGCCGTACAATTAGCACTTCCCGCTGAGTAAACCAAATTACCTTAACGAGCCACTTGTACTTGCGCGTGGCCAATAAGTACCGCGAATGAAAATGGACTCTATTTTGGAGTTCACGCATAACATGACACGAGAGCTTTCAGGCTCTTGTGTTTTTTTATACGTCTGCCTTGGTGATTAACAGTGGCGGGCGGGGAGGGATTCGAACCCCCGATAGACTTTCACCTATGCCGGTTTTCAAGACCGGTGCATTCAACCACTCTGCCACCCGCCCAACGGGTATCAATGAGAGTGAGCGGACGCTTAATGGGTTTTGAAAAACCGTTCAACCCATTTTATGAGAGTTTTTCAAACAATTTCATAAAGACTTTATTTACCGCAATTTTTGAGACCCTGTTACCCTTGTCTTCTAACGCGGATTTAAACCCAATATCGTACAACTCGTCCCAAGATGACAGGAAAAGCGAAAAAAATTCCATCTGTTGTTTTATTTTAAAGCGTCTGGGCGCGATAATGAGAAGGTTGAAAAGATGGTAAAAGTTGAAGTTAGGACCGCGAAGTTAATACGTTTAGGTCTTTGCACCCTAATGGGTTTAGGTATGACAGCCTGCGCCTCAACAAACATTGTTAAAATGACAGAGCCTGCACCTATTACATATAAAATCGGGCAGGGGGCGACACAATATGCGTCACTAACATTGCCTAAAGTGGCGAATAAAAACCACAGACGTCAGTCATCACCAAAATATTCGATGCGGGAGCCAATGCCATATTCTGCATTACCGCAAAAACCAAGCTATTCTGGACCACAGTTCAGTGAACAATCAACAGATAGTGAACTTTACGCGCATCAAAAGCTAGGCAAGCGGTATAAGGTCAACGGCGAGTCTTATTCACCGAAACACGAACCAAACTATGATGAAACGGGTATTGCGTCATGGTATGGTGAGAAATTCCACGGCCGTCCTACAGCCACGGGTGAAACATTTAATATGAATGACTTAACTGCGGCGCATAAAACCCTTCCTTTAAACTCTATGCTTCATGTCGAAAACTTAGAAAATGGTCGCTCTCTTATCGTGCGTTTGAATGACCGAGGCCCCTTTATTGATAATCGTATCATTGATTTATCCAAAGGCGCTGCGGAAGCACTAGGCACAATTAATGGTGGTTTGGCACGTGTACGTGTTCGTTACATAGGGCCTGCCGATCCAAATGCAGCAACTGGCCCTATCATGACACCACCTGTTTATGAGGATATTCCACCTGCATTGTCTGTTGAAGCTCCTACGCCAACACCAAAGGCCGTCCCATATTCAGCTTTGCCATATTCAGGTGTCGATACAATGCCCTTTGAAGCTCCAAAAGACACTTCACCTGCTACACCAAAGGTTTCTCTAGATTATTTTGATGTGCAACGTGGATCAGATTTGGAACCAAACTATAACCCAATAGCTCCTACACGTCCTGTGCCGGCACCAATTGAAGAGCCTGAGATGCCTGAAGATGGCGGGCAAATCACCCTCACAATTAAAGGGCCGATACATATCGCAAAGCATGATAAGACATCTGCTGAACCCAAGTTTATTCCGGCAGTAAATTATCGGGAATATAAGACAAAACGATAACAGACCTTAAGGCTCTCGCGGCCTTGCGATTGCCACAAAGCTATGTGAATAATATAGGCGCCCTTGTCGGCGCCTATATTGATTCTAACTCTGGAAACCGCGCCTCCTATGCGATTTATATCTCCTACAGTACTACCTCTTGGTCTTTTCCTGCTAGCACAACCAGCATACTCTCAAGATGCAAGCCGGTTTCAAACTAATGCGCCCCACGCGGCCATTATCGACTTTAACTCTAATGAAGTTCTTTTCACGAAAGACGCAGAGCGCCCTATGCCGCCTGCATCCATGACCAAAATCATGACGGCATTTATGGTGTTTGAAGCATTGGAATCGGGTCGCATTACAATGGATACGGAGTTCAATGTTAGCGAAGAAGCTTGGCGACGTGGCGGGGCAAAGTCAGGTTCATCAACAATGTTCTTGGATTTGAACTCCACTGCGCGGGTCGAAGATCTCCTTCGCGGCGTAATCGTACAGTCTGGTAATGATGCTTGCATTGTGCTAGCTGAGGGTTTGGCTGGGTCTGAAAGTGCCTTTGCAGAGCTTATGACGCAGCGCGCGCATGAGCTTGGCTTGAAAACCGCAACATTCCTAAACTCTACGGGTTGGCCTGACGCAGGCCATGAAATCAGCGCTCTAGACCTTGCCAAACTTGCAGACATGATGATTCGTCGTTTCCCCCAGTATTACGGGCTCTATAACGAGCGTTCGTTTACGTGGAACGGTATTAAACAAAGTAACCGCAACCCATTATTGGGTCGTTTTACAGGGGCTGACGGTTTGAAAACAGGACATACAGAGATTTCTGGGTATGGCCTTGTTGGTTCTGCTAAGCGAGGAGATGACCGGAGAATTATAGTTATTAATGGAACGGGGAGTTCTTCCGAGCGACGCGATACAGCTATATCTCTTATGAATGCCGCTTTCACACAGTTCAAAGTCTATGATGTTTTCACAGCAAACCAAATTGTTGGTGATGTGGATGTGTATATGGGAAAGGCTGGAACCATTCCGGTCGAAACGATATCCGAGGTTAAAGTTGGTCTACCACGCGTGGATCGGGCTTCACTTCGTTCCGAGCTCCATGCAAAGATGGCGGTTGCTCCAATTGAAAAAGGCGATGTTTTAGGCGAAGTGATTGTCTATCAAGGCGATTCAGTAATTGATCGTGTTGATGTAATTGCCTCTGAATCTATGAAAGAAAAATCGTCTGTTGGTAAGGTTTGGACGTCCTTATTAAAGACCATAAGAGGATAAATCGTGGAAGCTGGACAGTTTATTACCTTTGAAGGCGGTGAAGGCGCAGGCAAAACCACGCAAGCTAAGCTATTATGCGATGCTTTGGAAAATGCGGGCGTCGAGACTTTACTCACACGCGAGCCCGGCGGAACATTCGGCGCTGAAGCGATACGAGACCTAGTGCTTTCTGGGTCGAACGAGCGTTGGTCGGGTATGACAGAGTTATTGTTAATGTACGCAGCGCGGTTAGATCATGTCGAAAAGCTCATTAAACCCGCTCTCGCAAGAGGCGCTTGGGTCATTAGTGATCGCTTTGCAGATTCGAGCTTAGCTTATCAAGGATATGCTCGCGGCCTAGGCGCACAAAAAGTCAAAGAACTGCATGATACTATAATGGATGGATTCGAACCAAATTTAACTGTCTTGTTTGATATTGATCCAATACTCGCCCAAAAACGCGTAGAAATGCGCGGAGAAAATTTGTCACGCTTTGACAAACAAGATATCGATTTTCACAATGTTCTCAGAGACGCATTTCTAGATATTGCACACCAGAATGCAGACCGTTTTGTTACTGTTGATGCTGGAGCGGGGCGAGAGGCTATTCACGCGCGTATAATTCATGTGCTTACTATGCGATATCCATCATTGGCGGGCAAATTAAGCGCCTCTAACGACTAATTATGGCCAAAGGATTCGATACAGAGCCTCTACCTGAATCGGATCGTGCACCAGCTTGTCTTCACCCACGTGAGACTTATGACCTTTTAGGTCATTCGGAGGCAGAGCGTCGATTTATACAAGCTCAACAATCTGGCCGCCTTCATCATGCTTGGTTACTGACAGGTCCGCCGGGTATAGGAAAAGCGACCTTGGCTTATCGTATGTCCAGAGCCTTGCTGGGCGGTCAGTCATTAATGCCTGAGAGCCTCAACATTCCCAAGTCAGATCCTATATCACAACGAATTGAAAGCCGAGGGCATGGAAACTTGTTTGTTGTAAACCGTCCTTGGGATTCTAAAACAAAGAAATTTAAACAGGATATTCCTGTTGATCTCATTCGATCGGTTGGTGAGTTTTTACAAGGAACGGCCGCAGAAGATAAAGAAAGTCGCGTAGTAATTATTGATAGCGCTGATGACTTGAATAGAAATGCTGAAAACGCCCTGTTGAAGATGCTCGAAGAACCGCCTTCTAAAACAGTGATGATTTTATTGTCGTCCTCTCCAGGTCGCTTATTACCGACCATACGTTCACGTTGCATGGCAGTGCCATTAAAAGCCGTGCCGAAGGCTGATATCGTCGATTGGTTGTCTCGGCAGGGTCAAGGCTCTAAGGATATGGTTGAGGCTTGCGCTAATTTAAGTCGTGGCGGACCAGGCAAAGCTATGGCCCTAGCGCAAAACGCATCCGAAGTTTTAATGCCTTTAAAGCGGTTCATGGAGTCATTGGATACAGGGCGTGTAAGCATTGATATAGGGATTGCTAAGTCTCTCGCCACGCAAAATGCAGCCGTTGCGAGAGCGTTATTTTGGGATGTACTTGAGGACAGCATACAAGCCTGCGCCGTTTATTCACAAACGGATTTGTGGGAAGGGGCTTTTGCTCCCCCGAATAATAAACGAAATCCAGAAAAGTGGCTTAAGGCTTGGTCATTGATAAGAGAACAAAAGGCCATTGAAGCCGCCATAAATACAGATAAGACGGCAACACTGTTAAACACACTAAGTGCGGTAAGGGCTGCCTGATGCTTATAGATAGTCACGTAAACCTGCATGGCGAAAAATTTGCAGATGACCTACCAGAGGTAATTACGCGGGCAAAAGCCGCTGGCGTAAAGGGCATGCTGAATATTTGTTGTAATATCAAAGACTATGAGGCTACTGTTAATGTGGCTAAACTGTCTGAAGCAATTTGGGCAAGCGTCGGAACGCATCCTCATGACGCTAAGGAAAATCCAAATATAACAGCCCAGCAACTTGTTGACTTGGCATTACATCCCAAAATTATTGGCATTGGAGAAACGGGACTAGATTTTCATTACGGGTATAGTTCAGAAGCCGAGCAGCGATTCAATTTTCAAGCCCATATAGAGGCTGCACGCGAACTTCAAATTCCACTCATTATTCATACACGTGAAGCCGATGATTTAATGCGAAAAATACTTGATAGAGAAATGAGTAAAGGGACATTTCCAGCGCTTTTACATTGTTACACTTCGGGGCTGGAACTGGCAAAAGATGCTATTGATATGGGGTTGTATTTTTCTGTTTCAGGGATTGTTACTTTCAAAAACGCTCATGATGTTCGTTCTATTATCGAAATCATGCCTGATGAGCGCATTATGATCGAAACGGATTGCCCATATTTAGCCCCCGTGCCTCATAGGGGGCGACGTAATGAACCTGCCTATGTTCATGAGGTATGCCAAGGTCTCGCGGAAGTTAAAGGCTGGACTTACGAAGAGGCGGCACAACATACAACAAATGCCTTTTTCAATCTGTTCCAAAAGGCAGATAGAGGTCTATTGTGGGATTGAGAGCTATTATCTTGGGATGTGGTTCGTCTGGCGGTGTACCGCGAGTAGGCGGTGACTGGGGAGCTTGTAACGCTACAAACCCTAAGAACAAACGCTCTCGATCTTCACTCTATGTTGAATACTGGCAAGGCTCAGTTATGCCGCCTGTGTATGAGCGCACTACTGTTTTGATTGATACTAGCCCGGATCTTCGGGAGCAGTTTTTGCAAGCGGGTATTCAACGACTGGATGCCGTTTTATTCACACATGAACATGCTGACCAAAGCCACGGTATTGATGACCTAAGAGCCATAGCTTATCGTATGAGAACTCAAATTCCGACCTATATGGATGCACACACCAAGTCTCATGTACATTCTCGTTTTCATTATTGTTTTGAAATGCCTGACGGTCGTGTTCACCCGCCGATCTTGAAATTACAGCCCTTAATGAAGGGCGGTGATAGGGTCTCTGTATTGGGGCCTGGGGGAGCATTAGAAATTGATGTTTTGCAACTGAGTCATGGCCCAACCCCTGTATTAGGCTTTATTTTTGATGGAGCGCTCGGGTATGCCCCTGATGTGTGGGAAATACCTGAAAAGGCGCTCGATAATTTGGAAAATATTGACACCTTCATTGTTGATGCTCTTCGCTACAATGATCATCCAACGCACGCGAATGCGGATAAATCATTGTCATGGCTGGCACGTATTTGCGCACGTCGTGGCATATTGACTAATCTTCATATTGATATGGATTATGATACTTTATCAGCTGAATTACCGCCGATTGCATCCCCAGCTTATGACGGGATGGAAATCATTCTTTAGCGGTTTAATGCCATTAACATTGCTTCTGCGCGCTTTAAGTCTTCTGGTGTGTCGATTCCTGAAATTGCCACCTCTGCAGGTTCAACGCCAACACAGCCGATTGATATACCGTTTTCAAGGCATCTAAGCTGCTCCAATCCCTCCAAAGCCTCCCAATGTCCTATGGGCAATGATACGTATTTTTCTAATGTTGATTTTCTGTAAGCATACAGACCTATATGTCGGCGAACTGGAGAAAGTGTGGCGCTTAATCTTAGATCATCTTCTTTACGGATTGCAGGAATTATATTCTTTGAGAACCATAAAGCTTTACCACTGTCATCAGAAACCAGTGTTGTCCCACTAAATGGTGTAGTTTCTTTATGGCGCCTTAATTGATCAAGTGCCGCCCAATCCAATTGAATAAAGGGGGTAGCTACATCGAAGTGCTTATTGGTCCGCAAGCAGTTAACAACAGATTCAACATGAGCGGGAGGCGTGAAGGGGGCATCACCCTGTAAGTTCACGATAGTATCAATCGACATGGACGACTGAGCCTCATAAGCGGTTACAGCGGCGAGAGCGCGATCGCTGCCAGAGGGCAGGTCAGAGTCTGTCATAAGGCAAAGCAAGCCCTCTGCTTTACAGTGTTCCATTATACGAGAATCATCTGTTGCGACCATGGCCACGGCATCACCCAAAGCCGTGGCGGCAAGCTGTGCATTCTTCGCCGTACGCACGACCATGCTTATTCCGCCTAGTTTGGCTAAGGGCTTACCCGGGAAGCGTGTTGAGCCGTAACGTGCAGGTACGATGATTGCAGTTTTCATTGAGTGTTCTCTAATCTATTTTCTAGTCACTGAAGCTCAGGGCTAAAATTTAAGGCGTTGTATTTCTTGCAGTTTAGCCACGTCTTTGGTCCTGTCATACAGCTTAGTTGTCGTTGAATTAGAATGGTTTGCCATAATACGCGCGTCTTCTAGGGAGCCACCGTTATTTAGGTACGTTGTAATGCCTGTCGCTCTAAATGAATGATTGCCAATCTCACGTTGAATTCCGGCCGCTAGAGCGCGTTTGCGTACCATTCTCCATGAAGAGTTGCGATCAAATGGCTTGCCTGTAAGTTTACCATTGCGACCTATACAAGACTGAAAGATCAAGGCGTTAGGGCTTTTTATTACACCTGTTTCTATGAGGTATTCATCCATCATGTTTTCTAAATCTGGGTGAACAGGCATTTCGTGACGCTTTGAACCTTTTTCTTCGCCAACTAGCCATCTCTGATTGCCGCGGAGTTCATAATCACGTACCTTCAACGAAAGAGCCGCCGAAATACGAAAAAATGAATACACCATAAGGCCGATTAAAGCGCGATCGCGCAAGTCGATTTCTCGCATACGGGGAATTGAGTCTAAAATTTGCCGTACCTGATCAGATACGATTACGGGTGTTTTACCCGTGCCTGTGCTTGACCGCGGTAGTTTTACAGCCTTAGCAGGGTTCACACTCAAAACACCTCGGACAACACAGCTATCAAAAAACATTCTGATGGCTGATAAATATTGTCTCAAGCTTGCAGTGCCGTAACCTGCACCCAATATTGTAACATTGAAATCTTGTACGTGAATTGGCTCAATATCAAGCACATCAGAAATGCCTATTTTTTCACAATGTTCAAAAAATAATTTTAATCCGTTGGCATATGCATCATTAGTATTCGCATTGATGTTCAGTGCAAAAAACTCAGAATAAGCAGTGACCATTTTCCGTCCATTTCGTTTGACGAAATCCGGTGGAACGTAAGATGATGGGTCAGAAGAGTGACGGGGTGACAACATAAGAGCCCTAACGATAAACTGCTATACTTTACAGGTTTAATACAACATAATCTGCATTATGTTGTATTAAATATTCGTGTATTTTTGGAATTTATGTGGAGTTATTCTGACTATTTACCGACAAATTTGCTTTATCAAAACAATCTGGGAATTAAGATTGGTGTTTTGGAATGATAATCAATGTATCGTGGATCGTCTCCCCATTTCTTTTTGGCAGACTTCTGCAGTAGCGGAACGCCACTGACACGTAATATTAAAAATGCGACAAAGAATGGTGATATCATAGCTAACCAAGCCCATCCTTCTAAAACCGGAATCGCCATAACAGAGATACCAATCCACAATAATATCTCGCCAAAATAATTTGGGTGCTGTGAACGTGACCACAAGCCAGTCGAAATGAAACGCCCTGCATTTGCTGGGTTTTTACGAAAGGCTGACTTTTGCGCGTCCGCTATGATTTCAAAGCTAATCCCAATGGCCCATAGAATAAGCCCTAAACTTGCAAATATGTCCCATGACGTGGCTTTTGAAGCCGTAATCACAGCTAAAGCACAAGCGCTAGTTAGGACAACCCATGTGGCCTGTAGGGTCCAAGTTAGAAAAAATCTAAGGCCATTTTCTTTTATGTCGTCAAACCGTTTGTCACCCTTGTCACGTCTGATTCTTAGAAAAAGAAAACTGCCCAGCCTTAGTGACCAAAGGCACACTAAGGCCACTATGACGAGTGATCGCAAACTTAAATCATCTGACAAATAGACAGCCAAGCCAATCATGGTGATATAAGTAAAGGCACCGGTTAAGTCGTAGTATTTTTCAGTTTTAAACACTCTAGCAGGGATAAAAGCGACCCAATTTACGAAGTAAGCCCACAAAGCACACAGAAAAAATATGGAGTGATCGTGTGCGACTTTCCCCTCACCTCCCGCGATATACGACACCGTTAAGCCCACAGCCGTGAAAATAAGAATCGCGATAACTAGCTTTATAGACTTTTCCATTCTTTCCCCGCGACATTGAGCACGCTTACTTTAGGCCCTTATTGTCGACCCTACATTATTTTGTACGAAGGTCTATCCCTTGCGGAACAAGCGAATAATGCTCAAACATATTCCCGAGCAATAGTGTGGAACATCTAGAAATTACTTGATTGCAATCTATGTGGGTATATACAATGTTCTTTATATGTTCTCATTCGCGTTTGTGAATATCATTGGGGATAAAACCGTTATAAAGTGTGAGTTGTTTAAGCGTGAAAGCTCAAAATTACATCAAAGCCGAGCAAAGACGCTTTCGACGCGCTGCTAAGGGCCAAGCTTGGTCGGTTAAAGATTTACCCCAATTTTATTATCATAGAAATTTTTGTGACATGCTTACTTATGTTAGTACCCGATATACAGATTTAATGGGACCTGAACACACGCGTTTCATACAGGATTTCGATGCCCTGCCCTTTGAAGCGCAGTGCACCTACGCCCGGATAGCTGGGCGAAAGGGAAAGATTTTCAATATGTACCATCTTCGGTATGTTGAAATCAAAAACATCCCAGAACAGTTTGACACGCTCTTACAAAACAACTTTGTCAAACCTGTTGAGAGCTCTGATTTCAAAGACTTTCTATTGTCGATGACAAAGCCAGATTTAGTTCAATTGATTGAAGAGCGTCTGTGTGAAACATTATACAGGCGGTCTTGGAAGAAATCAAAACTGATAGACATTTGCTTAGAACACATAGATTTTGATGACGTGCTTATTTCCGATAGCTTTGTGGTGCAATCCAGACTTAAGGCTTATCAGTACCTTCTTTTCCTGTACTTTGGACGGATTGAAAACAGTTTGCAGGCCAAAACATTAGGCGTTTTAGGTGTAGTCCGCCCTACCCGCAATGTATCGCCCAAATTAGCCTTTACCAATTACAGTCAAGCTAAATGCGCCTATTTTTATGCCAAAGCTTTATTTAGCTTAGGCGCCAACGATCAAGCTTCGATACAGACCCTAATTGATACAGTGGAGTTATGGCCTAGGCCTGTGGATGAACTAACAAAAATTAAACGCGGTAAGCTTTTACAAAAATTAGGAGGACTATCTGAACGTAAAGGCAATATTGAGGCCGCACTTGGCCTTTACGCCCAGAGTGATAGCGATAATTGCAACGAACGCGTTGTTCGCATTCGATACCGCCGAAATGAAAACGATGATCGGAATTGGGTACAAAAACGTCTTGAGGAGATGATTGAAAATCCGGAAAGCGATGACGAGCATACGTTCGCGAATGACTTTTACGCTCGCAAATTTAAAAAGAAACGCACGAGCGAAGTCACGGATTTATTGCGCGAAAGTCATACTATATTTTTGGATGAAGGATTCCGACATGCGCCAGAGCGCGCCGTGGTAAATTACTACAAGAAAAAAGGCCTCGCAGCATATAGAACAGAAAATCAGTTATGGCTGAGCCTCTTCGGGCTTCTATTTTGGGATGAAATATATGCCGATGAAGCACCAAAAGCTTGGTCTTTACCCTTAAGCCTCAAAAAAAATAGTTTTTATCAACACCATAAGAAGTCAATCGAAAGTAAACTAAGCGATTTGGCTTTAACTGGGTCAACGCTGTTGCCTTTGCTGAAAACAATCACAAAGCATCATAACACCAAAAACGGTGTTTTTAATTGGGATCCCAAGTCGGTGGAGCGTATCAAACTATTGGTGCGGCATGCTCCTAAAGCAGCGCTTGTCTCAATGTTACGGCACATGGCACAGAATTTCATGAGAACGAAAGATGGTTTCCCAGATCTAATGCTGATTGAACACGGAGAAGCTCGATTTGTTGAAGTCAAAGCCAAAGGGGATGTATTGCGCCGTAATCAATTGACACGGTTGCGGCAATTACAGGCCGCTGGATTTACGGCTAATATCATTCGTGTTGAATGGCATATTGATCCTGACCAAGTTTATGTCGTGGTTGATGTAGAAACAACGGGAGGCCGCCCAGGCCTACATCGCGTCACCGAAATTGGGGCCGTTAAACTTCAAAATGGCGAAATTATTGGCGAGTGGTCAAGCCTTATTAATCCTCAACGTTCTATTCCATCAAACATAACACGAATTACCGGCATCGACGAAAATATGGTGGCTGACGCCCCTATCTTTGCCGAAATCGCAGATAGTTTTACGGAATTCATGGGGGACGCAATTTTTGCGGCTCATAATGTAAACTTTGACTACGGCTTCATAAGATCTGAATTTCAGATGATAGATCGTAATTTTAAACACCCCAAAATTTGCACCTGCGCATCAATGAGAAAGCTTTACCCTGGCTATCCTTCCTACAGCCTTAAAAACCTTTGCTTGGAATTTCAGATAGATTTAGAGGCACATCATAGAGCGCTTTGTGACGCCAAGGCAGCCGCCGAATTATTAAACATGGTGAATGATAAGCGTATAGACATTCAAACCGAGTGAGGCTTCGGATCAGTTTTACTGATGAATTAAGAGGCATTATTTTTGATTTTGAATAGTAATTTACCCTTTAAGATGCCAAACAATACTGATGTTATTATGTGTAAACATGGCAATGAGGCAAGCCGCGTGAGCGATACCCAGTCAAATATCCATTCCTTGAATGCTAGCGCCGATGTTGACATTATTCAGGCTGCAATAGAGGCCCGCCTCACCGAATTAGTGCCCTCAGATAAAACTTGGCCAGTGCGCCTCCATGAGGCACAAAGACACGCCCTGCTCTCTCCGGGTAAACGCTTTCGGCCGTTATTATGTGTGCTGATAACTCATGGCGCGTCCAATGATCCAATCTTGCGTAAAGCCTCTATAGATGTAGGTTGCGTGGCCGAAATGGTTCACGCGGCCTCTCTGATACTCGATGATTTACCTTGTATGGACAATGCTGCACTGCGTCGCAACCAGCCGACAACGCATTTAGCTTTTGATGAAAGCACAGCCATTTTAAGCGCAACGGCGCTTTTAAATCGTGCCTTTGGTGTTTTGTCGCGCCTACACAATATAATTCCTGAAACACGCGTCGCATTAGTTGATTTACTGTCTTATTCAGTTGGTTCTACGGGTCTAATCGCAGGTCAAATGGCCGACCTTGCTAATCATAGCCCTGACAATAATCTTCAGGACGTTGAACGTCTTAACTACCTTAAAACCGGGGCCTTGTTTGAATATGCTATCTACAGCGCCGCTATTTTGACTAATTTATCTGTAGGTCAAAAAGAAGAGCTAAAAGATTTTTCATATCATCTGGGTTTAGCCTTTCAGCTCTTAGATGACTTGAAAGATGTTCAGATGAAGGAGGTTGAAGCTGAAAAGTCTGTGGGTCGCGATATTGGCAAAACAACTATATTAGCACTCTTAGGTACAAAAAACTCCAAAAAGACTCTACTTTCTTATCTCGATTCCGCCAAATCTTCTTTACAAAAAGCTGGATTGCAGAATGCGACGGCGCTTGATGCGTTGATTGAGCGACAATTCGCATTTTTAAATCAAGTGTAGTGGTGAATGGACCTTACAGCCCGGCCTTATCTGTTTCAGAATTATCTGTTTCTTATGGGGCCTATCAAGCTGTCAAAAGCTTGTCTTTGGATGTTGAAACTGGTGAACTTATAGGGGTTATCGGCCCCAACGGCGCTGGCAAGACAAGTTTTATCAAAGCTTTATGTGGACACGTTCAATCGCAGGGGCGAATATTAATTGAAGGTCACCCGATAAAGCAAAGACAAGACCGCCGCAATCTTATCGGTCTCGTACCCCAAGACATTGGCCTCTATCCTTACTTAACTGCACAGGAGAATTTAGACGTCCTTGCACGCATGATAGGGGTGAAAAACAGACATCGCAAAGAACGGGTTCAAGAAGCCTTACAAACCGTTGGTTTGACAAATAAGGCGAATAGCCTTGTATCGTCTCTTTCAGGCGGAATGAAACGCAGGTTAAATGTTGCGGCAGCGATAATGCACGATCCATCAATCATTATTTTTGATGAACCTACCGCTGGTATTGATACGCCTGCTAGGGAGTCGGTTTATCATTTAGCATGGAAAATTGCCAAGCAAGGCAAAGTCGTCATTTTAGTGAGCCATGAATTGGAGCTCATCGAATCTTTGTGTGACAAACTATTGATATTGCAACACGGGGAATGCTTTGCCTTTGATAGCCCAAGAAAGATTCTGTTATCTCATTTCGAAGCTAAGCTCAAAGTTAATCTAAAACTGAGTTCTCTACCAAGCCCGTCTGTTAAAAACATCCTGAGAACATTCAAGTTTGTGCCAAGTAATGTTGCTAAGACACAGTGGACTACTGAAACGTCAAGGCAGGAGTCCTTATTTATCAAAGATCTTAATCTTGCACTTGGTGAGCAAAAGGAACATGTCCGAAGTGTTTCCTTTGACAGGCCTGATATAACAGACTTGTTTACCCTTTTAGAGACATCACAATGATTTACGCTGTGATGAAAACTATGGCTTTGCGGTTATGGCGCGATAAAGGCGCGCTCGTCTTGGCTTTTCTACTACCTGGTTTTATTTTTGCAGTTTTCGCGGCTATATTCTCGACCGCATCAGGCGGTGAGTTAGATTTAAGAGTTGGCCTTTTGGTAGATGATAACTCTCAACTCGCATCTCAACTGTCAAAGGCGATACATGAAAGTGCTGCTTTTGAGGTTATCACAAATGACAATTGGGACGCCGAAGATATTAAGAAACAAGTGCGTCTAGGAGATGTGGACATTGGGCTCATCATTCACGAAAATGCCCCCTACCCTCATTTTACTATTTTCGAAGACCCAAACCGTAAGGTCGCCACATCAGTTGTGAAAGGGCAACTTCGTCAAATTTTAAGTGAGGCCAATGAGGTTGAATCTCTGAGCGGAAACTCACAAAACAGTTTGTTTACAACCTTGACGGCGATGCCGGCACGTGAGGGCTCTGATCGTTTAGATAAGTCGGTGACTTATTATGTCGGCGCGACCGCTATTTTGTTTTTGATGTTCGCAGCTATGCAAGGGGCCGCAATATCAATAGAAGAGCGTCGCTCAGGCTTGTCAGAACGCTTGATGGTCGGTTTAAAAGGAAGCCTGTTAATGTTGGCGGGTAAATTATTGTTCTTGACGCTTATAGGGTTTATACAGAGCTTGACGATTATCGCTGTTGCGGCCATTTTTTTTGAATTAGAAGTATTGTCTCTAATTGGCTCGCTAACGCTCATGTCATTCGGTGCGGCACTGCTTTCTTCGGCCTTAGCACTCTTTACGGCTTCACTTTGCAGCACGCAGTCCCAAATGCATTCCGTTTCTACTTTTATCGTTTTGTTGTTTGCTGCAATCGGCGGATCCATGGTCCCTCGTTTCATGATGCCAAGCTGGCTCCAAGATGCAGGAATGATTACGCCAAATTATTGGGTCATAGAGGGGTATTATGGTCTTCTGCAGCGAGGGCAATCGGCCTTAGATATTTTGCCAATTTTTGGTGTTATCTATATTTCGTCTATCGTGCTATTTTTAACGACGAGTATTATTACTTACAAATTAATGAGAAGCTGATTGAGTAAGGCGCATGTCATAAGTCGAAAGCCGTATAATTGGCTCTATGGCCTTGGTTTAGCCTTTATCATTGTCTCTGCTTGGATGTGCGTGCACCTCTACAGCGTCTTCGTCCACGACTTAAACGCGCCATTATGGCAAACTCTTGGCCTGATTACATTACAGTGCTGGCTATATACAGGCGTGTTTATTGTCGCGCATGACACTATGCACGGCTCATTATTTCCGAGACATCCAAAATTCAACAGCGTCGTTGGTCACGTTATTCTGTTCATTTACGCTGGGTTTAACTGGACCACGCTTAAACATGCTCACCTTGACCATCATAGATACTCTGGTTCCTCAAAGGATCCAGACTTTCATTCTAAAAACCCTCATGATTTTTGGCCTTGGTACTTTAAGTTTTTCCGGCAATATTTTGGGTTGCGACAGGTCTTAACACTCATAACCTTTACCTTAATCTATCTCTTTGTCTTGAAGGCTAGCTATTTAAATACGATCGTGATGTGGGCTATCCCCGCATTGTTGTCATCCGTTCAGCTGTTTTATTTCGGCACTTATCTTACGCACAGACAAAGAACGGCGTTTTCTGATCATCATAACGCCCGTAGTAATAACTATCCCCGTTTGCTCTCCCTTTTGACATGTTTTCATTTTGGTTATCATCACGAACATCACCTTTATCCACACGAGCCTTGGTGGAGACTGCCACTTAGAAAAAACCATAAGGCCACAAACACATGAATTGGCTTACCGCTTTATTGATTCTTACTGTGAGCGTAATTGGGATGGAGGCTTTCGCCTGGATAGTTCATAAATTCATCATGCATGGCCGCCTTGGATGGAGGTGGCATGAAAGCCATCACATTGAAACAAAGGGCCCATTTGAAAAAAATGACCTTTATACAATTTGCTTTAGTTTTATTGCTGCAACTTTATTCATAATTGGGTCTATGGGGCACCCCGTTATTTGGATGGTCGCTCTTGGGTTGACTGTTTATGGCGTGCTGTATGGCATTGTGCATGATGGTTTGGTGCATCGAAGGTGGCCCGTATATATCCGCACGCCCAACGGATATCTAAAGCGTCTTGTACAGGCCCATAGACTACATCACGCAGTGCATACGCGTGAGGGTGCTGTGTCTTATGGGTTTTTATATGCGCAAGACATCCGAAAGCTTAAGGCGCAGTTGAAAAAGACACACACGCCAAAAGACTCAATGCAAAACGGCAATCATGACTGAAACTACGCATCTAAACTCAGCCGTCGAAGCTTTGTTGCAGTGTTATAAAGACGGCGTTTTTCCTATGTCAGATTCCCGGGACGACACATCTGTTTTTGTCTTAGACCCAGAACTACGCGGCGTAATCCCTCTAGATGGACTTCATATATCTAAATCGCTTAGAAAGTTTATGCGCAAATCAGATTGGACAGTGCGATATAATGCGGATTTTGCTTCCGTAATCGAACTCTGCGCAGAACTCGCTGAAGATCGAAAAGATACGTGGATTAGCTTCGGTTTGGAGAGTTTATATATTGCTTTGCATGAAAAAGGATATGCCTATTCAGTGGCTGTTTATGAGGATGACAAACTTATAGGGGGCTTATACGGGGTAAGCATTGGGGCGGCCTTTTTTGGAGAGAGTATGGTTTCACGTAGAACCAACGCAAGCAAAGTCGCCCTTGTTGGTTTGGTTAAAGCACTAAATCAGCAGGGCTATCAATTATTAGATACGCAGTTTCTAACGCCCCATCTAGCAAGCCTTGGTGGAATTGAAATACCGCGAAGGATATACCAAAAACATCTAAAACAAGCTCTGCAAAGCGAAGCAAAGTTTCAAACAGGCAATATTGATGTGAGGACCTTAATTTGAACGATTCAGCCGTTCAGCCCTGTTGTATTGTCTCACGACTTGACGTGGAATAATCCATGACTATGTTGCGCGGAATTAAGCGGGACGAACCCGCCGTATTTCGTCGAAAAGTTGACACTGTTTGAGCGCCTCCGAAGATATCACAGAAGTCCCTGCGGACGAAGCCGTTGACGTAACTTTCAAAGCGTTAGGCTTGGCCCCTAAAATTCTCAAAGCCCTTGATGATATGGGCTATGAGAAGCCGACGCCTATTCAGGCGCGCGCTATTCCTGCTGCGTTGCAGCAACGTGACGTTTTGGGCATAGCTCAAACTGGCACAGGGAAAACAGGAGCCTTTACTCTACCGACATTACATAAGCTCTCAAAAGGCCGCGCACGCGCACGCATGCCAAGATGCCTTATCATTTGCCCCACTCGTGAATTAGCGGCACAGGCGGCAGAAAATGTCGAACTTTATGGAAAATATTTAAAACTAGAAATGGCCCTTTTGATAGGCGGCGTTTCTTTTGCAGAGCAAGACAAAAAGTTGATGAAGGGAGTGGACATTCTAATTGCCACCCCTGGTCGACTGTTGGATCAATTTGAACGAGGTAAGATTTTAATGACAGGTGTTCAAACGCTTGTCGTTGATGAAGCAGATCGTATGCTTGATATGGGGTTCATACCTGATATCGAAAAGATATTTAAGTTAACGCCATTTACGCGTCAGGTACTGTTCTTCTCGGCGACTATGCCAAATGAAATTAAACGGCTGGTTGACCAATTTCTTCACCAGCCTGTCACCATCCAAGTGGCGCGCCAGTCAACAACGGCTGAAACAGTACGTCAGCGGATTATCCGCATGCCCTCCTCAGATCCGAAACAAAAGCGGACAGCGTTAAGATGGATAATAGACCAAGAAGATGTCGATAATGGCATTATATTCTGCAACCGCAAAAAAGATGTCGACATCGTCGCCAAATCTCTTTCCGTTCATGGAAAGTCTGCAGCGCCGATTCATGGGGACTTAGCACAATCCTTACGTACAGAGACTTTGGAGTCATTCAAAAATGGTGAAATTAAATTCTTAGTGGCGAGTGATGTGGCTGCGCGTGGCCTTGATGTACCCACGGTTAGTCATGTTTTCAATTATGATGTTCCCAACCATTCTGAAGACTATGTCCATCGTATTGGCCGAACAGGTCGTGCAGGCCGTGAAGGCGATACGGTTATGCTTGTTGCGCGTCTAGATGAGCGTAACTATCAAGATATTCTTGACCTTATTAAGGTGGATTCTATCGAAGAAATTGAAGTCCCGGGTATAGAAGACTTCCCTAAGGACGGCGGACGCCGTCAATCACGGGGACGAAGCGATAAAAAAGGAACTCGAAACAATCGAGGCCGAACTGATCGGGGTAATCGACCTTCTCGTAATAAGTCAGAGGATAGCAAACAAGCTAACAGTCAAGCCTCGAACACGGAAGGCGCAAAAATAGAATCCGTTAAAACGGATACATCAAGCAAACCTAAATCATCGAGACGTAAAGCACCGCGAAAAGTTTCGACAACAGACGACAAAATAGAAGCAAAGAATTCAGAAGAAAAAGATTTAACGCATCTGGATAGCAATAACGGGGCAAAAGAAAAGCCTTCAAACTCACGACGTAACAATAGCGCCAATAAGAAAAAAACGAGTTCAAATCAGTCACGTCAGGACAGAAACAAACAAAAATCACGTGACAGAAATGGTTTGCCAGAGAATAAAGATGCTGGTTTTGGTGGAGTTGTACCTGACTTCTTTAATCTTTAATAAGATGCTCTAAAGGCCTGTAATTATTTGCCTTTAATGCTTTCTGCCAGTGTTTCTATTTCTTGAAATATCGAAAATACAACGGCATTTGATTCTTGGGGTAAACAATGCCCTGTTCCAGGGTAAGTCACAGCTCTACAATGTGGAAGTCGGTCCTGACACGCCATTTGATTTGTGGCATTCGAAACGAAACTATCTATTTCTGCACTCGCTATGTAAATGGGCACACGAATGCTCTCTAAATAACCTTCTTCGCGAATGTAGAGGCTACTCTCAAAAAACTCTGCACCCCACTGGTTTGTCACGTCGCCAACCCGCTCATTAGGCCTATTTGTAAACACTGCGTCACGTAAATATAGGCGTTTGGGATTTGAACTGCAGAGCTCAATACCCGCAACTGTATAGTCTTCGCCAACTGGTTTCCAGTTTCCTCCCCCAAAAACGTAACGTTTTGATTGCCCAATAGAACGCATGAAATTCATTAACTTAAGAGCTTTATTAAACTCCATTTCGCCTGCCTTTGGCTCAATTGCCGGGGCTAAAAGAGCTAATCCATCAACTAGACCTGGATGATCCCCTGCCAGACGCAGAGCAACATGCCCACCAAATGAAATGCCCAAAGGTATAATTGTTTGTTCCTGATTAAAGTTCTGAGATTTTATGAAGTCGGCAACGTCGTCGGAATAGATTGAAAAATCATCGACCCATAGTTTTTCTGGTTGGCTTTTGAAATGTCTGTCAGATCCACCCTGCCCGCGTAAGTCCAAACCAATGACGTGAAATCCTCGTTCGGCTAACAAGTCAATATGCTCCCCATACATGGATAAAGTCGCCGTATAGCCAGGTATAAGAATTAAAGATGTATCAGCGGCCCCTTGATTACCAGTTTCTCCCCATCTCAATTGAGTTCCATCACTGGTATCGAATGTTTTCCATACCCAGTCTTGCGGCATGGACGGTACGCTAAACTTGTCAACTTGGGACTGATAGTCTGCAGTCACCTCAAACGGTTTATAACGTTTTTCAGGCCAAAAAAGGCACGCTAAAATTAGACTTACAACACCAATAACTAGAAGGATAAAAATTTTACGCATCAGGGTAACCGTAGGTGGCCTTATAATGAGGGTCATTGACAAATTTGGCATGCCATTGTGCCAAATTAGGCGCCCGCTCATGCCAGTTAATGTGAGCCGCCCGCCATGAAGCATAATCTAAAGAGGCAATTATGGCGACGTTTCCGAATGTCCAACTATCACCTAGCCATTGTGATATCTTATCCAATGTTTCGATACTCTGTAAAATAGCGGTTTCATGGCGTAAAATCATCGAATTCCAATGCAGCGCCTCAGGTCGTACAGTTTCCTGTTTATAATTATAAACAGCGTCTCCCAACCCATCACCAAGAGCGTGTTGCCACTTATTCAAGAAGTGCAAATGATTATCTCTTGGCAATAAAGGTGTATCGGACAGACTATCTAAATATTCACAAATAACGGGACTATCGAAAAGAAACTGCCCTTTTTGCCATTCTAACGCGGGGATTTTACCTAAGGGATTATCTCCGGCTAGATACCCTTTTTTGCTATCTTTTTTAGGCTCAACTTCCTCTACATCTAAACCGTGTAACCGAGATAGTATCATCGCCTTCCGGGCAAATGGGGATATGGAAAGACAAAATAATTTCACTCGTAAACCCTATCAATTACCCGGGCCGCCAAAAAACGATTATTCTATTCCCACTCAATCGTTCCGGGGGGCTTTGAAGTTACATCATAAACCACTCGGTTCACTCCACGTACTTCATTAATAATGCGTGTGGCGGTCTCCCCTAAAAACTCATGGCTATAGGGATAGTAATCGGCCGTCATTCCATCCGTAGATGTCACAGCCCTAAGCGCCAAAACATAATCATATGTCCGACTGTCTCCCATTACGCCAACAGTTTTTACTGGCAGAATAACCGCGAAGGCCTGCCAAATATCATTATAAAGACCATGTTTCTTTATTTGATCAAGATAGATAGCATCTGCCTCACGCAAGATGTCTAAACGCTCTTTGGTGATTTCACCTGGGCAACGAATTGCGAGTCCGGGCCCAGGGAAAGGGTGACGTTCCACAAAGTCATCGTGCAATCCTAATTCACGACCTAATGCACGCACCTCATCCTTAAATAATTCCCGTAGAGGCTCCACGAGCTCCAAGTCCATACGCTCAGGTAACCCGCCTACATTATGATGAGACTTAATCGTCACGGATGGGCCACCATCAAATGACACGCTCTCAATCACATCAGGATATAGAGTGCCTTGTGCGAGGAATTTTGCGCCGCCAACGGATTTGGCCTCTCGTTCAAAAATATCAATGAAAGTTCCACCGATAATTTTACGTTTTTTCTCTGGGTCACTAACCCCGTCTAATAACCCTAAAAACTCTTTACCTGCATCAACGTGAATAAGGTTGATGTCATAATGATCTCGGAACAGTGAAGTGACTTGCTCGCTCTCACCTTTCCGCATCATGCCTGTATCAACGTAAACACAGGTTAATTGGTCACCGATGGCTTGGTGAATAAGTATGGCCGCAACAGAGCTGTCCACCCCGCCCGATAAGCCGCAAATAACCTTACCTGAGCCAACTTGAGATTGGATTGCTGCGATCATTTCATCTTTAAAGGCCGCCATAGTCCAGTCGCCTTTGAAACCAGCCACCTTGTGAGTGAAGTTGCGAAGCACTTCAGCCCCGTTCTGAGTATGCATAACTTCGGGATGGAACTGCACGCCATAAAACTTTCGGCCCTCATCTGCTATCGCAGCGAAAGGGGCGTTTGGAGATTTTCCAATAATTTCAAACCCTTCTGGTAATTTATTAACGCGGTCACCATGTGACATCCAGACCCGCTCAACTTGCCCAACATCAGCTATACCTTCAAATAAAGGGCTTTTGGCAACGACTTCTAAATCAGCACGACCAAACTCTTGTTCGTCCGAAGTTTCTACAGAACCGCCTAATTGAGCACACATAGTTTGCTGACCGTAGCAAATCCCTAAGACCGGCACACCTAATCGCCAAATGGCTTCATGCGCACGCGGGGTACCTGTCCCTATGACACTGCTTGGTCCGCCTGAAAGAATGACAGCTTTGGGAGAAAACTTTTCAAGCAAGGCCTCATCGACACGATTATAGGGATGAACTTCACTATAGACACCACTTTCTCGTACGCGGCGCGCAATAAGCTTTGTAACTTGTGATCCAAAATCAACTATCAACAATTGCTCGTGCTGATCGACAATTTTTTCATGCGTATCTGTCATTTTTGTCTTTCCATAACGGCAAAAAAGAACCCGTCTGTTTGAGTTGATGCTGGTGTTAGTGTCAAACTACATCCATCGGCAGACCATGGTTTTGGTGCATCTACACCAAATTTTTCTTCCCAAACTTCACCGGCGGATAATAGGGCAAAGTTTTCATGGTTTTCTAAAAACTCATAGACTTGCGCTTCGTTTTCCTCGGCAAGCATAGAGCAGGTCACATAAAATAATAAACCACCTGGCCGTACAAAGCCTTTAGCACTGTTTAAGACTGAACGTTGCTCATTGTTGCGTCTTACAAGAGCGTCTTCAGATAAGCGCCATTTTGCATCCGGTTTACGGCGCCATGTTCCTACGCCAGTACATGGAGCATCAACCAGAACGCGGTCCATTTTCCCAACAAGGTCTTTAAGTGACTCAGAGGGAGGCTGCCGAACATCAATAATAGAGGCTCCCGCTCTTTGCGCTCTTTGATAAAGTGGGGATAAACGCCTTTTATCAATATCAAAACCGAAGACGGAGCCCTTATTTTCCATATCGGCCGCAAGAGCTAATGACTTCCCCCCGCCGCCTGCGCAGTAATCGAGTACCTTTTCACCAGGTTTTGCATCCACCAGAAGGCTAACGATTTGAGAGCCTTCATCCTGAATTTCAATCGCACCAGTCTGGTATTCTTCTTCAATTTGAACATTTGGCAGACGTGCATCAGCCAAAGCGGCTTCTACCCTCAATCCAATCGGAGAAATTTCGGTAGGCTTGATATTTTCAACATTCAGAGATTTCAAGATCTCACTTCGTTTGGCCTTTATCGTATTGACACGTAAATCCAAGGGCGGACGGCTAGTTAAGGCCTTACCTTCGGTTAAGGCCTCTTCATCAAAATTGGTTTCAAAGGCGGGCCATAACCATTCTGGTACATCCGCTTTAATCCAGTCTGGTGCCGCTTCGATATTTATGCTTCCAGAGAGTTTAGCTTGCTCGTCATTGGAAAGCATTGTGGGCGCATGTTCGTCCCCTTCAAATGCGTCCATTAATTCTTGAACGGTTCTTCCGCCCATAAACACAGCCGATGCCAAAG
Source organism: Litorimonas taeanensis (assembly GCF_003634015.1). NCBI lineage: Bacteria > Pseudomonadati > Pseudomonadota > Alphaproteobacteria > Maricaulales > Robiginitomaculaceae > Litorimonas > Litorimonas taeanensis. Next base: position 730,822 of record NZ_RBII01000001.1, on the reverse strand, counting down.
CAAGAGAACGAGGACTGTCGTCATCCATTCGAAACGCGAGAGAGCTTTTACACCGCAAGGCGTCGTGAACATAATTGCCAATTGCAGAACGATCTTTTGACCCTGCAAATCTGTGGGCTTTTCCCCAGTCACGTAACGCCATAGTCGCCGGGGTCTTACGCTCCAGAATGTCTTTCAACACCTCCGCAGCAGCTTGGATACGTCCACCTAATCGCATTATGAAAACACCTGTATAAACGCATGTAATAAAAGAAAAGTCACAGCGAGCGTACTCACTAAGAAACTAAGGAAACGCCAAGGAAAGATTATGTTCTTTGTTAATTGAACGAAGGCGTGAACGATACGCGCCACCACAAACACCCAAGCTGAAACGATGATAGTTTGCGTTATTGTTTCTGTCAGAATGAAAAACAAACATAATACGTAAAACAAAACGGGGAGTTCGAACTGATTTTTATAGTTGTCGCTTGCATTTACAACATGAACAGGAAAACCTGTCTTGCGTATTTCTTTGATACCTTCTTTTGCAACTCGACTTACGCGAGACCACGCCAGCCAAAAGAGAATGGAAACAGAAAGCGTTACCTGAACGAGGATTGGTAAATAAAGGGCGTTGTCTTCCATTTCATACCCCTAGCTTGGCATCGAGTAATTTGGTGCCTCGCGCGCAATATGCACATCATGCACATGGCTTTCTCGGAGTCCTGCATTGGTAATTCTTACAAACTCTGCGTTCTTATGGAGGTCTGGAATTGTTCGAGATCCAGTATAACCCATCGTTGCTCGAATCCCGCCCAAGAGTTGATGTAAAATAGGGCCTACGGGGCCTTTATAGGCTATACGGCCTTCAATCCCTTCTGGAACCAATTTCATAGAGTCATTGACTTCTTTTTGGAAGTATCGATCCGCGGAACCACGTGCCATTGCTGAAACAGACCCCATCCCACGGTAAGATTTGTAAGATCTACCTTGATAAAGGAATACCTCACCAGGAGTTTCTTCCGCGCCAGCCAGAAGAGAGCCGACCATTGCGCACTCTGCTCCAGCCGCCAGAGCCTTAGCCATGTCCCCAGAATACTTAATACCGCCATCGGCTATAACAGGGATACCCGCTTTTTTTGCGGCAGAGCAAGCATCCATAATCGCTGTTAATTGCGGCACGCCTACGCCAGCCACAATGCGTGTCGTGCAAATGGAGCCAGGACCAATGCCAACCTTAATGGCATCGGCGCCAGCTTTAATAAGAGCCTTTGCTGCTGAGGCAGTCGCTATATTGCCTGCAATGACTTGTGCATCAGGATAGTCAGTTTTGAGCCGTTTTACTGTCTCAATTACTTTAGAAGAGTGCCCATGCGCTGTATCGATAATCACAGCATCAGCACCCGCAGCAAACAACGCAACTGCACGCTCATATCCTGCTTCACCTACAGTCGAAGCCGCGGCCACCCGCAATCGCCCTTTTTCATCCTTACAAGCATTAGGGAAGCTCTCTGCTTTATCCATATCTTTGACAGTGATAAGGCCAACACAGTGATAATTGTCATCTACAACTAATAGGCGCTCAATCCGGTGTTTATGTAATAACGCCCTCGCCTCATCTTCTGAAGCTCCAGCTTTGACCGTGACAAGCTCTTTGGTCATTAAGTTGGAAACCAGCTCATGTGGGTCGGTTGTGAAACGGACGTCTCTATTAGTGACTATTCCAACTAGCTTTCCACTCTCTTCCACAACAGGAATACCAGAAATATTATGATGCTTACCAAGCGCAGATAGTTCGGCACGCGTTGCATTGGGACCAATAGTAATCGGGTTTACGACCATCCCTGATTCGTATCTTTTGACCTTCCGGACTTCTTCGGCTTGCTCATCAATTGACAAATTTCTATGGATTACACCAATGCCTCCAACTTGAGCCATTGCAATCGCTAAGTTTGCTTCGGTCACAGTATCCATTGCAGCGCTAACAAGCGGCACATTAATAGAAATGCGTTTTGTGAGGCGTGTCTTCAACACAGCATCTGCGGGTAAGATGTCTGAAGCCTGAGGCTGCAAAAGGACATCATCGAAGGTTAAACCTTCTCGAATCTCCATGGGAGTCTCCTATCTCTTTTGCAAGCGGGGGTTATCAGTAATTTTTAAGACTCGCAAATCTAAAACACAATTTTATAGACTTATTCTAGCTTTATATGCCTTCTAAGTCTGATTTCGGATTTTGAAGATTTAGTGCCACCAAATAGATTTCAGGACTTCCGGCCCGAGAGGATTTTGGCTTTGCGTGCTTCACCGTCTGAAAACGAGATTTCAGCTCACTTAATAATCTTTTTTCAGCGCCGCCTTGGAAAACCTTTGTCGCAAAGTGTCCCCCTGGGCGTAAAGTTCTCATAGCAAAATCAGCTGCCGCTTCTACAAGCGCGACGGTTTTCAAATGGTCAGTATTTTTATGCCCTGTCGTATTGGCCGCAAGATCTGACAAAACCACATCAGGAGCGCGACCTAATAAACTCTTTATCTTGTCAGGCGCATCTTCGGCCATGAAATCATATTCAAGTAGCGTTGCTCCTGCGATAACATCCACTGGCAATAAATCTATACCGATAACTTGCTCAGCGCCGCGCTTCATCGCGATTTGAACCCAACCGCCTGGCGCGCAGCCCAAATCAACAACAAGGCTATCTTTTTTTATAAGACCAAATTTATCATCAAGCTCTTCCAATTTAAATGCCGCCCGAGAACGATACCCTTTTATCTTGGCTTCCTTCACATAAGGGTCATTAATTTGGCGTTCGATCCATAACTTAGAGGAAATTTTACGCCCGCGAGCCGTTTTAACCTTTTTATGCATCATGCGCGTCGCATTATCTTTGTCAGCCTTAGGCGTTTTTCGGCCGCGTTTAGGGGATGTCGGCTTTGATCCGCTCATGCGCTTTGGAGTGTCACCCGTCATGGCTTAGTCCTGTTGTATCTAGCGTCGTTTCAGTATCAGCTTTAACAGACAAGACCGTCTCAGTCTCATTTTTCGCTCTTACCTCAGATGGTAATTGCCTAACACTCTGCTTGAGATTCATTAACCCCATTAGCATGCCTTCTCGAAGTCCTCTGTCTGCGACTCGGATCATTTTGCTGGGCCACTTTTCACAAAGTACATCCGTAATGGCACAACCCGCCACTAACAAACGCGAACGATCAGCCCCAATACATGGCTCCTTCGCTCGCTCAAGGGGGCTACGGCTGGCCATATCACGCGCGACTTTCACAGCGTCAGAAGATCGGAACCAAAGGCCATCGACCTTATCTCTTTGGTAATAAGGAAGTTTAAGGTGAATACTGGCGAGGGACGTAATGGTGCCTGAGGTTCCGATAATGTGACCTTTGCCTTGCTCGAAACTACGCGTGAACCGCGTGCTGCAACCCACCTCATCTATTGTATCTCGTACGAGTTGTTTCATTTCTTCATACCAAGTTTCTCGGTCATCGGTCTCAGGGATACGCTCTGAAAGCGTGACAACCCCCACAGGTAAGGATGCCCAAGCGCTTATTGGCGGTCTATGAATGCGCATTTCATGGTTAGGGTCGCGTAGCTTACGTATGTCCACCCAGCTTAACTCTGTCGACCCCCCGCCAATATCTACAACCAAAGCAACATCTTTTGTGGGGTCCACAAGATTAATGCATCCCATAACCGCTAATCTGGCTTCGACTCGGGGAGAAATAATTTCAAGAGAAATACCCGTTTCCTCTTTAACCCTTTTAAGAAAGGCTTCTCCATTACTCGCACGGCGGCAGGCTTCAGTAGCGATACAGCGCCAGCGTTTCACCTTTTTGGATTTCATTTTCCGCGCGCAAACGCCTAGCGCTTCAACCGCTGCATCCATACTTGTTTGCGATAAAGCTCCACTACTCGCTAAACCCTGACCAAGACGCACAACTTTTGAGTAGCTATCGATTATACGAAAGCTCTCACCATGCTCTTTGGCAATTAGAAGGCGACAATTATTCGTCCCTAAGTCTAAGGCCGCAAATGTAGCAGACGCCTGCCCGTTTTTACGGGCTCGCCTGCGGGACCGTCTCCGCTTGCCTTGGTCAGATACCGTCGGCGTCGCGGAGCCGGACGGTTCCGTGTCCGGCATGGTCTTCTCTCTCTTTGTGGCAGGATCGCGAGATGTCGCGCTTCACCGCCGGTTCCCTACCTTGCTAACGGATTAAAATGTTGTCGTAAATCTGAAAATGCACTTTGTGCAACGGTACGGACTAGGTCCGCCTAATGAATATCAATATGATCGGAAAATTGCGACCAATCAGGCTCAGGCCTTAAGGCCTCCATCGCATCATGTTGCGAAAGAAAAATTTCCCCACTCAATTCATCCAACAAATTTGAACGAAACAAGCGTTCTTTCACGCGGCTTTGCATATCGGAAAAATGTAGGTCGATATTTAGCATTTTCAAGCGCTTATTAATTTCGTGCAAACTAGAGAGTGCACTAGCATCAATTCGGCTAACAGCCGTACACATCAGCACAAGGTCACGCATTTCAGGACTATTAGAAATTAGTTCCGAAACGCGCTCTTCTAGATATCTTGCATTTGCATAATAAAGGCTCTCGTCTATTCGCAGCGTCTTCACTTGCTCGTTTGTCTCAACAATGAAACGCGAAGCATCACGATAGTGCTCAGTACCCGGAAAGCGACCAACTTCAGCTATATGCGGCCGCAAAGTTTGACGAATATGTAGTGCCATTGCCAGAATTACACCTATCAACACACCCCATTGCACACCGAACATTAGCACAGAGAGGAAGGTTGCCATTGCTGTCATGCCATCTGCGCGGCTGTACACCCAAGTCCGCCAAATATTTTTGAAGTCTAATAAAGATAAACAAGCGACAATAATCAATGCCGCTAAGACGGCTAGGGGCAAAGCTTTTAGCAAAGGGGTTAAGTATAATGCCGTTAAAGCCATGAAAAGCGCTGTAAATATATTTACCATCGGCGTCCGTCCGCCAGCCGATACATTGACGGCAGTGCGGGACATGCTCCCATTGATTGGGTAACCTCCTGTCATTCCAGCAACAAAATTCGAAGCTCCAAGCCCCAACAACTCACGATTTGTGTCTAATTTTGTTCGATTACGAGCTGCGAATTCTTGAGCCGTAGATGTGCTATCCACAAAGGCCACAATAGCAATAACAGCGGCTGACATGAGCAACCCTTCCATCGCTCCAAATGAGAGCGTAGGCACAGCAAATGGCGGCAGTCCTCCTGGCACCATCCCAACGATTGATAAGTCGTAATTTTTATATAAACCAAAGCTAGAGCTTATACCGATATAAACAAAAATAACCGCAATCGGTGTAAGTTTAGATATAAGCTTAGCGAGCTTAGCTTTGACACCTGTCTTCACCAAAGCAAAAGCCATATAGCGGTTAACTAAGAACAAAATTACACAGGCCGATATCCCCACTATCATGGCAATGGGTTTTGCATTCGGTAAATTGCTAGAGAAGGAGGTCACTAGTCCTAATGCAGTCGTTCCTGATGCTGAAATTCCAAAAATGTGTTTGATTTGGGAGATGATGATAAGAAGGGCAGCCCCTGTTATATAGGCTGAAACCACAGGGCGAGAAACAAAGTTCATGAGAAACCCCCCTCGTAAAAGCCCTGCAATCATCAACATTATGCCTGTCATAAATGCCAATAGTGCGGCGCTTACCAAGCGTGTTTCTTCTGGCAATGTTGCAATACATGCTGCCGTCATAAGAGAAATGACGGCAGTTGGGCCAACTGATAACTGCCGAGAAGACCCCAGTAGAGCATAAGCAATTAGGGGAAAGATTGATACGTAAATGCCTAGTTGCGGGGGCAGTCCCGCCAGCAAAGCATATGCTAGGCATTGTGGAACAAGCAAGATAGAAACAATAACAGAAGCAATCAAATCATCACTTAAAACAGAGGTCGAATAGCCATCGAGCCATTCAAAATGCTGTTTAAAAGAGTGCTTCACGCTCATTGTAAAGTTTCCGTTTCTGGCGCTTATGCACCACCTTCGTCTTGGGAAAAAGCTCTGAGCGAAGGATAAATCTGCTCTAGATTATACGGGGAATTGTTTAAAGCCTCGATAACGCTGTCTGCTCCCATAGATTTAACATGAGCAAACCCCCAAAGCGCTGCCGAGCGCATCCCACTGGCACAATAAGCCACAATCGGCCGAGGCATTTCACCATACGCCTCTACACTAGCTTCAATAATTTCCAGTGAAAGCCCGCCTGCCATAGGTATGAAATTATAAGGCATATCTATGGCAAGCGCGGCGGATTCGATTTCATCAGATGTGGGCTGATTTAACGCTTCACGTTCGGGTCGATTATTGATGAGTGATTGAACCCCCTTCTCATGGAGGTCAATCAGTTGCTCAGGTAAAAGCTGTCCTGTGACAAAAACTTTTCCAGGCAGTTCGTGCATAATTTAGCCTTTAACCTTAGACTTTGCCATTTCAACTATCGCTTCGACGGTTATGCCGAAATGTTCAAACAGCTGTGCGCCAGGGGCAGAAGCACCAAAACTATCCATACCAATAAATCCACCATCGCGGCCAATTAAGGCATCCCACCCTTGGCGAATGCCTGCCTCAATCGCAATCTTAGGCAGCGCCTTACCCAAGACGGAACGAATATATTTCTCGTCTTGCTCTAAGAAAATATCCATTGAGGGTATAGAGACAATACGGGCTGATATACCTTGCTCTGCTAGCTGTTCATGCGCTTCGACCGCAAGGCTAACTTCGGATCCTGATGCGATTAAAACAATATCATCGGCTCCTGCACCCGGCCTGAGGACATAACCTCCGCGGGCACACATATTGGTTGAAGCATCATCTCGTATGGCGGGTAAGTTTTGACGTGTAAGTGCCATAATCGACGGGCTATCTTTGCGCTGCACGGCCAACTCCCAACATTCTGCAGTTTCAAGCGCATCCGCAGGTCGATAAGTATAGCAATTTGGTATCGCTCTAAGGGACGCCAAATGTTCCACAGGTTGATGTGTTGGGCCATCTTCGCCAACGCCAATAGAGTCATGCGTGGCCACATAAATTGACTGTATACCCATAAGTGCAGCCAAGCGGACGGAAGGACGACAATAATCCATAAATACCATGAATAGGCCAGAATACGGTAAAATACCGCCATGCAACGCCATACCATTCATAGCCGCCGCCATGCCATGCTCACGGATGCCATAATTTATGTAACGCCCCCCGTAATTTCCGGCTTGGATTTCATTCGAAGTTGCAGGCGTTTTTGTTTTATTTGACCCTTCCAGATCTGCTGAACCAGATATCATATCTGTCAGGGCTTCTGTGAGTGGAATCAAAGCCTTACCCGAAGAAGCACGAGTCGCCATGGTCGGCTTTTCTACGGCAATACTGTCTTTGTAGCTTTGGAACTTTTCGAGCCACCCTTCATTTAAGCCACCTGCCATAGACCGCTTAAAGTCGTCGGCCTGTTTTGATGCATTGAGCCGCTCTTCCCAGGCTTTATGGGCCTTACGGCCTTTGCGGCCAGGACGTTTCCAAAGGCTGTATACATCGCTAGGGATCTCAAATGGAGCGTGAGGCCAGCCGCGTGCGTCACGCGTCGCTTGAATTTCATCATCTCCTAATGGTGATCCATGAGCTTTGTTTGTTCCTTCTTTATTAGGGGCACCTTTCCCAATTGCCGTTTTACAGGCAATAAGGGTTGGAACATCAGATTTATGTGCCCGCCGCACAGCATTGGCAATTTGCGTTGGGTTATGACCATCAATTTCAATAACTTTCCAACCACTTGCCTCAAATCGTTTCTTTTGGCTCGTAGAGTCCGACAGAGTAACTGGACCATCAATTGTAATGTTGTTGTCATCCCAGAAGACGATCAATTTGTTTAGCTTCAAGTGGCCAGCCAGAGAGATAGCCTCTTGACTGATCCCTTCCATTAGGCAGCCATCTCCTGCAATGACATAAGTGTAGTGATTAACAAGGTCATCGCTATAGCGCGCATTCAAATGACGTTCAGCCAAAGCAAAACCAACAGCATTGGAAATCCCCTGCCCCAATGGACCCGTTGTTGTTTCCACACCAGGTACATGGCCATATTCCGGATGGCCCGCTGTAATTGAGCCTAATTGACGGAAGTTTTTAATCTGATCCATCGTCACAGCTTTATATCCTGTCAGGTGCAACAAGCTATAAATCAACATTGAACCATGTCCGGCCGACAGAATAAACCGATCTCGGTCAGCCCAATTTGGTGCTTTTGGGTCAAACTTTAAAAACTTAGAAAACAGAACTGTAGCAACATCTGCCATTCCCATTGGCATGCCTGGATGGCCAGAGTTCGCCTTTTGAACGGCATCCATAGACAAGGCGGCAATGGCATTTGCCATGTCTCTATGTTCACGTTGAGATTTAGAAAGTTCAGTCATTTCGCACCTGGAAAAATAAAAAGAGATTCGTTTAGGTAAATACCCTGCGTCAATGTCACAGTCTGTTATAAATTACCAACTTCGGTTTGTGTTTTTTCAATCTTATAAATAGTTAGCGCTAACATAACTAGAAATAAAGGAGATTCATGGGTGAAATCATGTTTTCTTGCTGAAAAAGCCTTATGTGAAAATATAAAGAAATAACACAAAATTGGGCATGGACAGAGGAAAACCCATTCCCTATAAGGCGCTTCGATTTGAAAGTGAGACATTCATTTTCATTCAATGCCCGAATAGCTCAGTTGGTAGAGCAACGGATTGAAAATCCGTGTGTCCCTGGTTCAAATCCAGGTTCGGGCACCATTTCCTCTCCTTTCATATTACTTTAGCTTTTACTATATTGATCGCTTTTGCCCTCACTTGCGGCGCATTAACTTGAGTATTTAGTTAGCTCTAATTTTTATTCTAAATTTATGCGGTTCCTGTATAAAATTTGGTGGCACTAAAGTTACACACAGGAACAAAGCCTTTTTGTTCTTGCAATGTTCCCGGCCCTTGCAATAGGAAAGTTTTCCTATGAGAAGTGTTGCTAACATTGAAAGCCTCTATCTGGACTTTGACGGGTTCTTTGCGTCGGTCGAACAGCAATGCAATTCGCTATTGCGCGGACGCCCTGTAGGGGTTGTCGCTTTTGAAGGGGCCACAAAGCCAGACCATCGCGGTATTTACCCAGGCGCAATGATTGCGTGCTCTAAAGAGGCCAAGGCTGCAGGCCTTACCAATGTCATGAAATCCCAAGAAGCGAAAGAGCGTTGTCCCGAACTCATTCTCGTTGCCCAAAAGCCAGACCTTTACCGCCGTGCCCAAGACGCGCTCTTGAATGAAATTGAGAGAGTCATACCCATTGATAAGCGAAAATCAATTGATGAGATTACCTGCATCGTTGATGCGGGCGGGCAGCGTGACCCTGAAAGCTTAGCACAAGCTATCAAAACTCGCATAAGGCAGGCCATAGGCGAACAAATTACCTGCTCTATTGGTATGAGTGCCAATCGTATGTTGTCCAAAATTGCCTGTAAGCTCGACAAACCCAACGGACTAACGATCTTACATCCTCATGACTTGCCAGGGCCCTTACTCTCTCTGTCTTTTGATGACATTCCTGGCATTGGCCCAGGCAATATACGCCGGCTGTATTCAGCAGGAATCGTGAATATGACACGGCTCTGGGAGAGCGAGCCCAAGCAAATCAGAAAACTCTGGGGTAATGTGAATGGTGAGCGGCTTTGGTATGCTCTTCACGGTTATGATGTCAAAGCCCAACCTTCTAAGCGCGGTATGTTTGGGCATTCCCGTATTCTCCCTCCTGATGAGCGGGCCGTACCTGATGTGAGAGCTTTTAGCCGTATCTTACTCACCAAAGCCGCCAGGCGGATGCGCAGAGATGGGTTTAGGGCGGCTGGACTTTATTTTACAGCTGCCCTTTATAATCGCACCTATCGGGATAGCCTCTCCTTACCCCATGTCTCAGACGACCAAGCTATATTAGGAGCCTTAATGAAATTATGGGAGCGCGCAGCATCCGTCATCAATGAATGTGATCGTATTTATCAAATCGGAGTTGTGCTTGTTGACCTCTACGATGTTCAAGAACGACAGCTCGATCTCTTACATTATGACGACAGCACTCGGCAAAGATGGGAAGTGCTAACCCGTACAACGGACGACTTAAACAGACGGTTTGGAAGAACAGCCATATCCCTTGGTCCATGGCCCATGAAAGCCGGCTCTCTAGCAGGCGGTAAAATCTCTTTCACACGCATACCAGCAGCGGAGGACTTCTTTTGACACTCTCTTGGCAAAGTGAAACTCAATTACAAGATATGGAACCGCATGAGCGGCTGCATATCACCTGCCTAAAATGTTCCTATCAATGGTATCATGATGTGGATGAATGGGTGGGACACCCCTGTCACAAATACCTCTTCGTTGATGAGATAGCTAAACTCATCATCTGTCCGCAATTTGGATGCGGCTGTCGCAAGTTTAGAGTCGCTAAGCCTTTCCTAGGCGACACGGAGGCCTTTGTTGGGGGTATGCCTTAGTAAAACCGCTAACAAAGCAAACAATCGCGAGCCCCGCGGCAAAAACAGAGTTTTTGAACACCTCATTTTCACGGCCATGTGATTGGTGTTTGAGATATATTTGTGGGAATAGAAAATCATGAAAATTACATCTATTATCACAGCCGCTATTTTTAGCGTTTCTATTCTTTCAGCAGGAACTGCCGTGGCGCAAATAAACGCCAATACCGTTCAATCATCACAACATAAATTTGAAAAAAAACGATATAAAATTGACGGCACAGCCATGCTTTCTAAAAGCGAAAACGGGTATGAAATTCAATTTTCGGATGATTTTAAAACTAAAGGCGGCCCTGATTTGAAAGTCTATCTTTCAAAAAAGCCTGTATCAGAACTCGAAGGCGAGACTGTTGATCAAACCAGTGTTAAAATCGGCGTGTTAAAGTCTAAAAAAGGACAGCAAAGTTACATTATCCCAGACACAATAGACTTATCTGACTATGAAAGTGTCGTGATTCATTGCGAAGCCTTTTCTGTGCTTTGGGGTGGATTCGACATCCGTTAAACTCATATCCCTTTGAAGTTTCGCCTCGAACTGTTATGCCATATTCATGGTTGAATTTAGCGCACTCATTTCACATCGGTTTAGAGGCTTTACAGATAAGGAAAACACGATTGACGGGTTAAACGCAGCATTAGAGTTTGGCGTCAAACAAGTTGAATTTGACATTCGGGTCACACGTTGTGGCACCCCCCTAATTTACCATGATGAACATGCCAAAGACGCTCAAGGAAAAACGCATCACATTTGTGATTTGATGGCGGATGGAATAAATGCGTTAGGCGGAGACTTCTCTCAGATGCCAACAGCAGAGGCTCTCTTCAAAGCAATAGCAGACCATGCCAATAAAAATTGCACACTTCTTATAGACATCAAAGATGCTGGATTTGAAGAGGCAATATACGCCTTAGTCATGGCCTATAAGCTGGAAAACAGAGTGGTTTGGGTTAGCTGGCTACCCGAAGTTTTATATGCGCTCAACGATATCAAACCTGACCAACAATTATGCCTCAGCCATTGGTGCAGAAGACCGGGACGTAACACTCGCGCTATCCATCATGTTTTCTTTGCTCAAAAAGGTCATATCCCTCGTCCAGACAGAAAAGTAGTTGTCGGAGAGCGCTCTGGGTGGTTTGTGGATGGCCCGCTTCGTGGGGACTTAAGGCGTATTTTGACTCATGTTTGCGTGCCAGCTGGTCAAGTTTGGCCTGAACTCGTTCGGCAATATCAACGGGATAATATAAAAGTCAGCGCCTTCTCTTACACAGACGCGAATATATTGGAATCAGAAAGCAAGAAATTAAAACTAAACGACTATTTCAGCGACAATAAAGACTTATTTGATTATCTCATTGAACGGTAGGAGCTAGGCATCATTAATAGGATCAGGTGGCCGCTCATCGCTTGGTATTGAGTACCCACCTTTCAACCAACGACCAAGATCAACATCTGCGCAACGTTTAGAGCAAAAAGGTTTATACGCCTCTGAAACGGGTTTAGTTTTGCAAATCGTACACTTTGTTTCAGGCATATTATCGATCCGCTTGTACAGAAAAACCTTTAGTATCCACTACATTAATTTTATAGCGCGCGCCGATGCGCGCATGAAGCGCGTCATTCCAATCAATCACATTACTCTCAAGCCAAGACGAAATGCCGGAGTCGACGGATAAGGTTAGATTCGCTCCCCGATTGGCTAACGCCTCTCTTTCCAATTGCCTTAGCGCTCTAATGGCACGGGTCTCCGCCGTCGCCTCTCCAAAACGAGTGTTCATCAAACTATCCAGTGAAGGGTAGTCTTTGGAACGCGTCATCTCTAAACACCCAAATCGGGATAATGTGGCAAGTTTTACAATAGCAGGGTCATTTTCAAAAGCGCGCTCCGCGGCCTTCAAAAGTTGATTTCTATGTTTTGCTTGGCGTAAATTTGGAAAATCGATAACGATTAATCCTCCTAAACCTCTTAATCTCAGCTGCGCAGCAATAAGGTCTAATGCAGTTAGACAAACCTCTAAAGCGCTACCACCTTGGGCTTTATCAACATCAATAGCGAGGAGAGCCTCTGTTTGGTCAAATGTGACCGTTCCCCCTCCCTTTAGCGAAATTTTTCGTTCTGTCGCTTCATCTATTACAGAAACTGACGCCTCATCGAATGAGATAGCTTCAAAACGAGATGATAGTCTCTCCTTCAGTGTCGTTTTTTTCACCACCCCAACATCGCCTGATGTGATGACTTGAGAGAACCGAACACGACAGGCTTTCCCCTCACCAGCGGCTTGAGCAACTACGCCCTCAATCAACTGTCCTTCAACAAGCTTAGGCATTCCACGATTATTCGCGAAACTTACGAACCCACTTAAATTCGCGCCCAGTTTCAAAAAAGCTCCATTCAAGCTAGGTTCTAGCTGTGTGACGCGCCCAACATATATATCACCGGCTTGTGGTAAGCCTGCCTCGGTTTCGCGAGTTAAATGGAGTTCAACGAGGCGGCGGCCTTCATAAACGGCTGCACGTGTTTCCCCTATTGCCTCTTCTATTACGGCCCTACGTTTCATGGAGTTATTACCCCATGCTCTAAAAGGTAATGTCGTGTCTCAGTCAAAGGCAAACCGACCACATTAGAATATGAACCTGAGAGTTTTTGTATAAAGGCTTCAGCATAACCTTGAATGCCATACCCGCCTGCCTTGCCGTGCCATTCTTCGGAGGCAAGATAATATTCAATTTCTTGAGGCGACAACGTTTTGAATTTCAAACGTGTTTCTACAACGCGGCTTTGAAGGCCTTTATTGGGAGAATAGATTGCTATGCCCGTATACACTTGATGCGCACGCCCAGTTAGTCGCTTTAAACATTCGAGGGCTTGTTCAGGGGTTTCGGCTTTGGGCAATATTCTTCTGCCGACCCCGACCACAGTATCGGCAGCAAGCACAACAGAATCGGGTTCACGAGCGGCGATTACCGCGCATTTCTCGCTCGCAAGTCGTAATGCATGAGGACGTGGAACCTCGCCCAGAATAGGGTCTTCATTTATTTCCGCCGGAATTACATCATCTGGCGTAACGTGAATTTGTTTCAGCAGCGACAAACGCCTCGGCGAAGCGCTCGCTAAAATGAAACGCATGGCAATTTACTTAAAGCGGTAAGTGATACGACCTTTAGTCAAGTCGTAGGGTGTCATTTCGACAGTTACACGGTCACCAGCAAGAACACGAATACGGTTTTTGCGCATACGGCCAGCCGTGTGAGCGATAATTTCGTGATCATTGATGAGTTTGACGCGAAATGTCGCGTTAGGCAGAAGTTCTACAACCTCCCCTTCAAACTCAAGTAATTCTTCTTTAGCCAAATCTATTCCTTTATTTGATTCCCAAAATTGGGGGTTCGTGAGGCTATATAGGCATTTTTTACGGATATAACAGGGTTTATTACGCCTAAACGGTGTCTGGAGCCCCAAAATGACGGATTAATCTGGATTTTATGACGTCTCTCATCGCTCTGTAATTATTCATTATAGCCCGAACATCCAATGACCCTTCACCGGGATCTGGTAATGGCCAATAGAGGACTTCAGCTTTTGCACCTTCAAAATAGGCTTTTGCCGCTTCATTAGCAGCAGAAGTAAAGGCAATCACAATATCAAAGTCATTAGGTTCAAACGCGCCTAAGGTCATAGGTTCATGCTGGCTCATATCGACACCAATTTCAGACATAACGGATTGGACAAGCTGGTCGGCTTCGCCCTGGGATAAACCACATGATTTAACCTGATAAGAACTTGAATAATGTTTGCGCATTAGTCCCTCAGCCATTGGAGAGCGCACCATATTCATTTGACAGATAAAGAGAACGGATTGCGGCTTGCTCATATCTAATTCCGTCTGTGTAAAGCGCAAATCAGAGTAAACAGACGGCGCGATGTATTAAAGTCAATTTCTATCATATTCCGCAAACTATCAGTCAGCATCCGTGACCCTTCATTATGGAGCCCTCTACGCCCCATATCGATAGCTTCAATCTGTGCGGAAGTCGCCGTTCGAATAGCATTATGATAGCTTTCGCAAATCATAAAATAGTCTTTGATGACACGTCGGAATGGGACAAGCGAAATTTTAAAGCTCCCCCGCTCTCCACCATTTGTGCGGGTGACGTCTAAATGAAGGCGATTCCCATCCATCAACGACAATTTGACCATATAGGGGCCGCGGGAGCTCTCAAGGGGACGAAACAAATTGTCTTCTAGTAAATCAAATATTGCCACGCGGCGTTCGTGCTGCATTTCTACAGAGCTAACAGGTAAGCTTTCATCATCAATATGAAGCTCTGAGATATAATGCTCTTCCGCCGGGTCGATATGACTATCATCGACCATTATTTAGAGATCATGCTTTGGTGTAGATTTAGCGGGCCACGCCTCACCTTGATCAAGGAGCACCGCATCTAAACATTCAAGCTCTGCCATTAATCTTCCCCCACCTGCAAATTCCAACAGAAGCGTTCCGCCAGGCGCATCCCCTTCAACGAAGTTAAGTGACAACAATACAAGAAACGCATTGTCGTTTGAACGTTCTATGCCAGTGCTTTTCAGTGACAACACGCTGTCAAAGCGTAGACCACTAAAAATACGTGTTTTCCCCTTTGCTTCGCGACGTAGACGTTGCAGCCCTAATGTCAGACTTCGTTTTTGGGCGTCATAAACAATACCTGCCACACGAAGGATAGAGTCTTGTACGGCCCCAGATACAAGGTTTAAGTCTTCAACTGTGTCTGCCTTCAATCGAAGGTGTTGAACTTTAGGCATTGCCATATTTTTATCCATTATCAGGGACACGTTTAATATTCGCGCCGCATTGTCCTAATTTTACTTCTATATGCTCAAACCCTCGGTCCAAGTGATAAACTCGGCCTATATGCGTTTCTCCCTTAGCAGCTAAGGCGCAATTAATAAGTGAAGCAGAAGCCCGTAAATCCGTTGCCATGACAGGCGCTCCTCTCAATTGCTCAACACCGCGAACTACTGCCTCCCGACCGCGTACTGTAATATCTGCTCCCATTCTAGAGAGCTCAGGGCAATGCATAAACCGGTTTTCGAATATATTTTCACGAATGATTGACACACCATCTGCTAAACACATAAGCCCCATAAATTGTGCCTGCAAATCCGTTGGAAAACCCGGATATGCTTGTGTCTCCATATCAACCGCCCTTGGCCGGCCGCCGTCCCTTTCGATTAGTACAGTCGTTTCATCCAAACTAACTTTCGCGCCTGCTTGTGCAATTAAAGGCCATAAAGCGCCAAGGTGATCGGAGCGGATATTTGTAAGTCTCACAGAGCCACCGGCAGTTGCTGCTGCCAAAGCATATGTACCCGCCTCAATTCTGTCAGGAACTACAGAATGCGTAACTCCAGAGAGCTTCGACACACCTTCGATTCTAACTTCAGAGCGGCCCGCCCCAGTAATCTTAGCGCCCATTCCATTCAAACATGCCGCTAAATCAATAATTTCTGGCTCGCGCGCCGCATTGAACAATGTCGTAACCCCTGATGCGAGCACTGCGGACAACATGGCATGTTCTGTCGCGCCAACACTAATGAAAGGGAATGTGATATCTGCGCCTTTCAAACCTCCTTTGGCGGAGGCAACAACGTACCCCTCTTCCAATTCGATAGTTGCGCCTAATTGCTCCAGAGCTTTTAAATGTAGGTCAACAGGTCGCGCTCCAATAGCGCAGCCGCCCGGTAAAGAGACTTTTGCATGCCCTTCTCTGGCTAATAACGGCCCCAAAACATTGAACGTGGCACGCATCTTTCGAACCAAGTCATAAGGCGCCGTGGCACCATTCAGCTTGGCGGCATGAAGCGTCATTTCATTTCCTGCATCATCCTCTACCGCAACCCCTAGATGATTTAGTAGTTGCGCCATAGAGCGCGTGTCACGCAGACGCGGCATATTTGTGAGTGTAACCTTTTGGTCGGTCAGAAGCGACACCGCCATTAACTTGATAGCAGAGTTTTTTGCCCCGCTAATTGCAATCTCTCCAACCAAGGGAGTGCCACCATTAATAACGATTTTATCCATATGCTGTGCCTATTCAGTGAGCGTTTACAGTGCAACCCTCTTGTCACACCAAAGTCATATTTTCTGTAACGACACTTTCAGATTACAAAACATTACGGCATGAGGATGTTTTAAAAGTGACCAAGATAAGTCTCGCTGTGTTTGAAACGGAACTGTAGACTAAGGCCTACGGTCAGTCTAAACGCTTGTATCGTTGGGCTTTGGAGCAGACATTTTACGGGTCGCGGCTTTTCTTCTGCGTAAATTATCCCGCAAAGACTTCGCTAACCGCTCTTCTCTGGTCATTTTTTTACTGTTGGCCTTATCATTCATTTCACTATTCATAATCAGAGCGCATATGAGGTGCAAATAGTCTTTTCAATTTGAATTCACTCGGCTATAGCCACGCCTTCCAAGCCGCGGTAGCTCAGTGGTAGAGCGCATCATTGGTAATGATGAGGTCGGGAGTTCAATTCTCCCTCGCGGCACCAGATTTAACCCCTATCTAGTGTAGTAAAAGAACCCTTTGGTTCAGTGCATCCGCCTTCTCGTCTGCGAATGTGAGGTCGATTTGGCTTGAATGATTCTAATATTAGCCGGCAGTTATAGTGGTCAATCCTCCACAATAATCACAATACCTTAACGATAAGCCCAATTTAACGGGCATTTAACCGTATTGTTAACCACATCTTGTTTATTTGGCGTAATTCTGAAGCTGATTACTTCATGGGGACTTCGATGATTCTGTCAGGGAAAAACATTAAAAATCCATATAGTCAGTTATTAGGTAGTCCTGAAGGACCGAATACAGACAGACGCCAGTCAGCACGGCGAGCAGAAGATTACTTTTGGCTAAAGCGATTGGGTGATATGTCTAATCAAGCCTTGTTGATGTTCGACACAGATCTTAGTTTTGAGTTTGCTAATAAACTGACCCTCACACTTTTCGATTTTGATGAGCAAGAGCTTGCATCGCTTAACAGTTATGACGAATTCATTGAGCACTGCGTAAACCGCGGGGATTTTGGCCAAGGCGCTAAATCCACTCTGAAGTCACTGTCTACAGACTTAAAAGCGAAAGCGCGTTCACAAGAACCAGAAATGCGCGAAACCTATGAGGTCAGCACGCCTTCAGGTCGTAGGTTGAGCTTGAATCAAAGTTTTGGTCAAGACGGTCGAATGCTATTGGCTGTGACAGACATCACAGAAGAATATGAAAGTAAGCGTATGCTAGACCTGGCTATGAAAGTTGGGTCTGCTGGTTATTGGTCATATAATATTGAAGATGGGGAATGGAAAATCTCATCTAAATATCTAGGTAGCCTGTTCGGAAAAGATCGAATCCAATTAGCTAAAACCGAAGGCATTGCTCATTTAATACATGAAGATGACAGGGCGCATTGTTTACTAGCGTGGGAAAACTGCCTCCAAAAAGGTGAAAGTTGGGATTTAAAAGCCCGATTAATCTCTAAGACTGGAGAAACTGTCTGGTACAGAGGATTTGGCATTCCCCGTATAGCAGAAAACGGAAATGTAATCAGTGTTTTCTGTTATTATACAAATGTTTCAGAGCAAATGCTGTTGCAGGCCCAACAAAGACTCGCGACAAAGACGGCTCGCAAAGCATTGACTGCTAAAAATAGCTTTTTGTCACGCCTTAGCCATGAAGTTCGCACTCCTATGAATGCCGTTATCGGCATATCCGACGCTCTTATATTCCATCACTCAGATCCAGAGATCACACCAAAACTAGAGTTGATTCAAAATTCTGCTGAGAAAATTCTTCGTATTGTTGATGAGTCGCTTACTCATAGTAAGTTTGAAGAGGGCATGGTGACTCTTGATCCCAAACCAACAGATCCAAAAAAATGCGTCGAAAACGTCTGTAAGTTATGGGAGCTTCAAGCTAAGAAAAACAACATCACCTTTACATATCGTATTGACCCTAATTTACCGTCTTCAATTCTGATGGATGGTTATCGATATGACCAATGCGTCAACAACCTTTTGTCTAATGCCACAAAATTTTCTGAAAATGGCACAGTACAAGTTGTTCTCACCAAAGTTAGTAGCGGCGCAGGTCATGACAACCTTGTACTTGCGGTCAAGGATGACGGCATTGGCATGACACCTGAACAACAAAAACAAATTTTTGAGCCATATACCCAAGCGGACAAAACAATTGCCAGTCGCTTTGGCGGCACGGGTCTTGGCATGACCATTACAAAGCAAATCACGGAAATGATGGGGGGCACAATCAAAGTGAAATCTGCCCTTGGTCAGGGTGCCATGTTTGTTATTTCCATCCCCATGAAATCAGAACAGTCATTACCTGCCCCAACAACGGAAGTAGTGGCTTCAGAAAACAATCAAACCACACCTGAAGAAGTCGTTTCTGAAACATCGGCCCAAAAAAATAATGCCAGTCCGGAACCAGTATCACACAAACTCCCTGAAGAGGCAGAGGACAAAACGGCCACTACGCCGCCTTCGCCCCAAACAATAAACGAGGAGTCGAGTTCAAAACTCGTCGGTTCATTGCTGGAAACCTCGCAACCGAATAGGACCAAATATTCGGATATTAAGCTCCTCGTCGTTGATGACAACGCAACCAATCATATGGTTGTTGCCTCGTTATTAGACTCCGTTGTCGGCAGTATTGTCACAGCAAATGACGGTATGGAGGCTATAGAGACGCTTAAAACGCAGGAGTTTGATGTGGTATTGATGGATATTCATATGCCAGTGATGGATGGCATTGAAGCTACACTTTCTATCCGCAGTTCAAACGAGTCCTATTCAGATATCCCAATCATCGCCCTGACGGCCGACCCTCAATATCAACAAAAACGTCTCTGTTTAAACATAGGTATGGATGAGGCCCTCGCTAAACCTGTTAAATTGGCTGAAATTTTAGCGGCATTTGATTCAGTACTAGAACATGGAACCCAGAGCCTTCAGAAAGCCTCTAACATAGCCTAGCTAATTTGTAGAAAATCGTTATCTTGCCCATAATTAAGAGGGCATGGCATGCGTACATTATCTGGATTTGGTCTAAGTTTTACAGCGTCTTTATTGATTGGCTGTAGTGATGTCCCATTGACGTCCAAAAATGATAATGACCTGATACAAAAGGCAGCAAATTGGTGCATATCAGGTGGACCGATTTATACAGCTATCGACACCAATCCTACTACAGAAGCGATTGTCGTTACAGATGGAGTTATCGAGTATACAGGGTCATCAGGAGGGGGATGGTGCCCTCACCCCGAAAACCGTCACATCGATTTAAAGGGCGGCACTTTATACCCTGGGTTAACAGATGGCCACGGGCATTTGCTTGGAATTGGCTTAAGGGAAATGACCTTAAACTTAGAAGGCACAGCCTCAATTGAGGATTTACAAGACAAGGTTCGCGCAGAAACTCAGGCTAAACCACAAGATGCAGTAATTTATGGACGGGGTTGGATTGAAACGCATTGGCCTGAAGGCCGCTTCCCAAACAAAGACGATCTTGATGCTATAGCCACAGACCGCCCGATAATTTTGGAACGCTCAGATGGCCATGCCGTTGTGGTTAATTCCAAAGCTTTAGAGTTAGCCAATATTGATGCCAATACTGAGAATCCTTTTGGTGGAGCCATAAATAAGGATTCTAATGGCACCCCCACGGGTATGCTTGTCGACAATGCTGCTAACCTGATTAGTGAGCTTGTCCCAGCTTTAACTGAAGAACGTCGCCGAGAAGCCTATATTCGTGGAGCGGAACTCTATGCGTCTCGTGGATGGACAAGTATTCACTCAATGTCTGTAAACCCTAATGACATCCCTCTCCTGAATAATTTGGCCAAGTCAGGCGAGATTAAAATCCGGGTTTATAATTCGTTGGATATTCCAACCGATAGAACTATGCAAACCATGGGGCTAGATGAAACTTATGAGAACGGTTTGGTCGTTACACGAGCTATTAAGCTTTATGCTGATGGAGCTCTAGGCTCACGAGGGGCTGCTTTATTAGCTCCCTATTCTGACGATCCAGAAAATGAAGGCTTAATGACATTAAGAGAGGTACAAGTTGAAGCCTTTCTCAACACGGCTCTGCGGAACGGCATCCAAGTTAATACGCATGCCATAGGCGATAAAGCCAACCGCTATGTTCTGCAGTGGTATAAAAACGCTTTTGACGCTGTGCCAAAATCAAATTGGAAAGTGAAAGACCCGCGATGGCGGATCGAACATTCTCAAATTATTCATACAGACGACATTCCACTTTTCGCAAAATATGGCATTATCCCCTCTATGCAGCCGAGCCATGCTATTGGTGATTTACACTTTGCTGAGGACCGCCTTGGAAAAGATAGGCTTGCCGGCGGATATGCTTGGCGTAGTTTAATCGATTCCGGAGCCCGCATTATCGGAGGTTCGGACGCTCCTGTAGAGGTTGGAGACCCAAGGATAGAATTTTACGCGGCAACGCAGCGCAAGGATTTAAACGGATATAGCAATGAAAATTGGTTTCCGAGTGAAAAAGTTACGCCTCAAGAGGCTTTGAAAATGCTGACCATTTGGCCAGCATATGGCGCATTCACAGAGCAAACAATTGGAACTATAGCCGTCGGGAAACAGGCAGATTTCAGTGCCTTCAATACCGATATTATGACGGCCTCAGGTCCAGAGATATTAGAGAGTCAGCCTCTCTTCACCATGGTAAATGGTGAAATGGCCTATCAATCAAAAAACAAATAGGCCTAATGTAATTCGGTGTTTAATCTCGGAAGTTCTTGAATTGTACAGGTTGTTCTAATCCAAGGTCTTTAACGAATTGAATTGTCTGCTGTAGGTCATCGCGTTTCTTGCCTACAACACGCAAAGTGTCGCCTTGGATGGAAACTTGAACTTTACTTTTCGACGCTTTGATTTCCTTGACGATTTTCTTCGCCATTTCTTTATCAATCCCATCTTTAACAAGGATAGTCTGGCGGACGGATTGACCCGCAGCAGGTTCAACCTTTTGGTAATCTAGTTGACCAGGTTCAATTCCGCGTTTGTGTAGGTTTCCACGAAGAATTTCGTGCATTTGTTTCAATTTTAAATCATCATCTGCAAAGACCTTGATCTGTCCATCTGTACTTTCGACTGTGGATTTAGAGCCTTTAAAGTCATAACGAACTGTAATCTCGCGCATCACATTTTGAATAGCATTGTCCACTTCAGCCATATCAGCTTCTGAAACGATATCAAAACTTGGCATTTCTCACTCCTATTTAAAGACAGGGGCCATATCGACCTTAGTCATCTTTTTCAATAACTCTATCATAGAACGTAATAAAGCCACCTCTCTTTTGAAAGGTGGCTTTATAAACTCTAATGTTGGCCCAGAGTTAAACTTTGGTGTTCGTATAGGGCTTTAATTCTTTACGAGCGACCTGCATTCTATGCACAGCATCAGGTCCATCAGCAAAGCGTAACGTCCGCATACCAGCATACATATCTGCCAATGGTGTATCCTGACTCACACCTGTTCCGCCAAACATCTGCATAGCCTCATCTATGACTTTCAGAGCCATATTAGGGGCCGCAACTTTAATCTGAGAAATATACGGGGCTGCTGCACGGGCATCACCTTGATCCATCATCCAAGCCGCTTTCAAGCATAGTAGACGCGCTTGTTCGATAGCAATACGGCATTCGGCAATGATGTCATAATTGGCGCCAAGCTTAGCAAGAGGGCGGCCAAAAGCTGTTCTATTTAAAGAACGTTCGCACATCAGTTTCAAGGCGCGTTCAGCCTGTCCAACCGCGCGCATACAATGATGAATACGACCAGGCCCTAGGCGGCCTTGACTAACTTCAAAGCCGCGACCTTCACCAATTAAAAGCGCGTCAGCCGGCACTCGGACATTTGTAAATCGAATATGCATATGCCCATGTGGAGCATCATCATGACCGAACACAGTCATTGGGCGTAAAATTTCCACACCCGGAAGACCCGCTTCAATGGCAAACATTGAATGCTGACTATGCCGCGGAACACCGCTATCTCTTGCGGCTGTACGTGCCATCAAAATGTAGACAGAACAACGCGGATCACCGGCTCCAGAGGACCAGTATTTCTCGCCATTAAAGACCCATTCATCACCGTCTTTTTCGGCTTTAAAATCAAGGTTTGTCGCATCAGAGGAAGCAACATCTGGTTCAGTCATTAAAAATGCTGAACGAATTTTGCCTTCTAATAATGGTTTCAGCCACTTCTTTTTATGCTCTTCAGTGCCATACCGCTCAAGAACTTCCATATTACCTGTGTCAGGTGCTGAGCAGTTAAAGATTTCTGGCCCGAGCACACACCATCCCATTTCCTCTGCCAAATAAGCATATTCAACAGTATTTAAGCCATAGCCACGTTCAGAATCCGTCAACCAAAAGTTCCAAAGCCCTTGCTCCTTTGCCTTGGCTTTTAGACCTTCGCGAATTTCATTTTGGCGATCTGTAAACTTGAATCGGTCTCCTGCTTTGCCAACCTCGGCATGATATTCAGCATCAGCCGCTAGGATTTCATCCTGCATCATACGGCGAACTTTTTCGACGAGTGGTTTCACCCGCTCCGACATTCCTAAATCCATTTGTGACATATTTTACTCTCTCTCTTACAATTCGCCTGTTTTAATCTTTAATCTTGCCAATTGACCTAAGGCTGTTGTCATTTGACCATAATCTTTGAACCTTGGATTGTCATTTTGCCCTCGATAGAAGCGAGCATATATTTGCTGTATAATCACGGCTAACCGCCAAATCCCGTAGACATAATAGAATTGAAAACCAGAGACATTCGCTCCAGTTTTCTCAGCATAAAAGTCTAAAATCTCTTGGCGACGCATCATACCTGGTGCCACCGAAGGTTGGCGTATCATCATTTGCATGAAAGGTGGATCATCAGCATGAATCCAATAGGCCAAGGTGTTCCCAAGATCCATCATAGGGTCGCCTAGCGCCGAAATTTCCCAGTCCAGAATCGCTTCAATTTGTGTGGGATCACCATCTTTCAAGATACAATTATCTATACGGTAATCACCATGAATGATGGCAGCACCGCGTTCTTTTGCTGGCATATTATTTATGAGCCACTCTTGGACATCCTCAAACTTTTCGACGTCATCCGTCCAAGCCGCCTCGAAACGACGGTTCCACCCTGTAATTTGACGATTCACATAGCCCTCTGGCTTGCCGAAGTCTCCCAAACCAACAGCCTTGTAGTCGACGCTGTGCATGTCGACGAGTGTCTGGAAGAAATTTTCACAAAGCGCTCGCCCTTCTTTTTCACCCCAATTCCAATCTCCTGGAATCGTCTTATGAACAAGAGGCCCTTCAGAACGATTCATTACATAGAATTCCGCTCCAATTATCGCCGTGTCATCTGTGTAAAATACAGTTTCGGGTACTGGCACATGCCCCTTAAGCGCAGTCATGACGCGGTATTCCCGATGCATATCATGACCTGATTTAGGCTTGTCACCAAAAGGCGGACGACGCAGAACTAATCGACGGTCTGGGTAGTCTAAAGCATAAGTAAGATTAGAAGCCCCTGACGGGTATTGGGTGACTTTAGCTTCGCCACTTAAATCTGGCAGAACTGTTTTCAAAGCCGCTTCAACGGCTGCGATATTTAACTCTTCGCCTTTACGAACGTCTACGGTTAAGTTTTCAGCGCTCATTAAATTATGGCTCCACCATCAACAACCATTCCCTGCCCTGTGAAGTAGCTCGCTTCATCAGACACCATGTAAAGAACAGCCCCAACCATTTCCTCAGGTTGGGCCATGCGTTTGATTGCAAGGTTCATTTTAACATACATATCCATGACAGGGTTGTCTTTCAGGGCGCTTGCTAATTTTGTATCTGTAAACCCTGGCAGGAGTGCGTTTACTCTTACGCCATGTTGTGAATATTCTTTGGCCAACCCTTGTGTCATTGCGATTAAGGCTGATTTACTCATGCCATAAATAACACGAAACTCTGCAGGTTGGATGCCGTCAATTGAAGCAACATTTACGACAGACCCGCCGCCATCAGCTTTGAGTAATTTAAAAGCTTTGGTCGTTAGAAAATAAGGACCGCGTGTATTGACTTCAATTGTTTTATCAAACGCTGCCTCGCTCGCTTCATGAGCAGGGCCAAAATGCGGACTAGTCGCGCCGTTATTGATTAAAATGTCTAAACGCCCGAATTCCTTTTCAATCATGGCCAGCACAGCGTCATGATCAGACAGTTCTCCCAAGTGAAGTTGTGCAGATATAGCTTTCCCGCCCTTAGCTCGAATAGCTTCGGCAACTTTTTCGCAATCCGCTTGTTTACGACTGGAGCAAATAACTGTCGCACCATGTTCGGCTAATCCGTGAGCTACAGCTTCACCGATTCCGCGACTAGCTCCTGCTACGAGGGCTACTTTTCCTTCAAGATTAAATCGATGCGTCATCAACATTCTCCTCAGCTGTAATCGTTACTATTAAGTGCTTTTCGGCTTACCAAATGGACGCCCAACTTTTTGTTTAAGCTTTCCCATGCCTTGTAAATACTCGTCTGGCGCATGTGCCCGATGCTTGAAATATTCATGTACAATTGGATGAGAAAACACGTAAAACTCATCTTTCTCAATTGAGGCTTTCAATGCATCTGCAACATCTTTTGGTTCTAAGAAACCGTCCTTGCTACTTTCTGCCATTGCCATGCCCTCGGTCAAAGCAGATCTCACATATTGTGGGCAGATACAATTTGCTTTGATGCCATTGGCACCATGTTCTATTTGTATAGACTCAGCAAATGAAACGGCAGCATGTTTCGTACAAGAATATGAAGCACTACCAATTTGATTTAACAATCCCGCTGCAGAGGCTGTAATAACAAAACGTCCTGAACCGCGCTCCACCCATTTTGGCATCAAGTCACGAGCAGCATAAACAGAGCCCATGACGTTAATATCCCATGACCTTTGCCAACCTTCATTACTGCCGCCGCCGACATATCGTCCGTTACCATCGCCAACACCAGCATTAGAAACATAAATATCAATCTCGCCCAGATCAGCTTCAACATCAGAGATAAACTTCTGAACAGAGCTTTCTACGCTAACATCACAAATATACGCGGAAGCACCAATCTCTTTTCCCGTTGTCTCACATGTCTTGTAATCGCTAATAGCGACTTTCGCGCCCTCAGCGAGGAACATTTCGGCAATCCCACGACCAATACCACCTGTAGCCCCCGTAATGGCCACAACTTTTCCCTCAAACATACAGCTTCCTTTTTTATTTATATCTAGAAGTCACGACTGATTTCGTCATGACAACGGTCTGCATTATGATAGAGATATAGTGTAGTAAGCTCAAAGGGGAAACAAATCTGTGAATAGCGGCCCATCAGAAACGATAGAGGTAGAAGGTTTGATTGCCACTAGCGTGTTGGACTCTGATAATATCCCCAATAACAATCAGAGCGAAACATGTTTTTCCTGCCAGTCCAAGATGTTAGGCCTGTACTGTAAAGACTGCGGCCAAAAAAATGATGACTTCAGACGGTCTATATTTTCGCTAGGAATAGAAACCTTTACCTCTATTTTCTCCCTTGAATCGCGAATGTGGCGAAGTTGGTGGACATTATTAAGCCAACCCGGGCGCGTTGCCAGAGAATTTGCTGATGGAAAACGCACGCAATGGAGTAGCCCCATCCGTATATATCTTGCGATGAGCCTGCTCTTGTTTGGTTATATCGCCATAACCCAGACTCAGTTAATCAGCCTTGACATAAATGTTCAAAAGAGAGCGGATTCCGTAACGGCTGAAGAAAACATATCACTTGAAGATCTGAAAATGACTTTCAATTTTAGCCTGTTCGAAACAAAATATGAAATTGACGAACGTAATACAGAAAGAAACTTCGATTATATAAGAATGGTTTTCGAAGACTCAGACCATAATTACGATCTGACTGAAAACGGTGTTTTCTTTGAAAGAAAAAAAGAAGAGGCGTCGGCCGCCCTTAATACTTCACCCTCTCTATTGGATGAAGAAAGTAAGCCACAAACCAGTGAAAACCATATTACTGACACTTCGCCGATTATGGATGAAAGCAATGACGGCAACTATTTAACCCTCAATCGAAAAAGAGTGGACATCAGTAGCAACGGCTTACAAAAAGCGGTTATTGGATTTATGAAAGACCCTTCTGACTTTAACGAAACCTTTTCGAAATATTTACCCAGAATTATGTTTTTAATGATGCCCTTTACGATGTTTATTGGCGCATTATTCATTCGGGGGCGTGGCAATGCCTTTCTATATGACCACCTTGTTCATGCCGCATATGTACATGCGGTCCTATTCTTTCTTATACTTTTAGGGGTAATTTTAGGCCGCCTTTCTTTTATTCCGAACTCATTTATAGTCCTTACAACGATTATTTACATTCTCATTTATCTACCCCTTAGTTTGCGAAGAATGTTCAGGCGAGGTCCAGTTAAAACCGTCTGGACAGCCTATGGCGTGGCCAGCCTATACCTGTTTGTTATGATGACCATTGTGCTCAGCCTGACAATATTTGGCATTCAAGGCTATTTCGACACGGTCTAAAATCACCTCGGTACAGGCTTTGGCGCTCTGTCTCCAAACCACCACAATGTAGCCGCGGTCGCAGCAAATACACTAGCATCAACTATAGCCTTGTCTTGTGTCACCATAAATATGGTGGCTGTTACACCCCATAGGATAAGCGTAATAGCAGGACGAACGAGTCGTAATATGTTGATTACCCATAGGCTGGCTTTGCCCAATGAGGCCTCAGCCTTCAATGAAGCCTCAAGCCCGTTCCATGATCCAGCCTGAGCTGTAAGGGCAAGTTCCAGTTCTGTTTCCTGATGGCGGGCCTGCATGTTAAGCTCATGAAGACGGTATTCATGTCCCCACCTCGCCTGTTCTTGCTCGTGTAATTGACGTCTTTCAAAATATCCGGCCACTCGTCCTAAGGCAGTACCAACTATTCCAAACAAGCCGCCTGCAGCAGCGTCTATCCCAAGATTTAAAATGCTTGCCATATCGCTCTCGCTTTCTCGCCGCCATACCAGTGGCGTGGCCGGCCCATATCTAAGTGAATGAATGTCGTATAAAAACCAAAGCCAGTAAAACCTGCCTGCTTGGCCTGTTCAGCAAGAATGAAACGATTATGACCGTTAAGGTCTACATCTACTGCAAGTCTCAAATGTTCTGATAAAGGCGCTCCGCCGATATAGGCATTATGTAAACTGCACCTGTGGCCTGATAATATATTCAACGGCCTTCCGATTGCGTCACGAAGCGATTGTAGCCCATCCATGAAATCAGGCCAAAAATATATTTCACCGCAATGACGACAGGCCAATTCTTCTCGTGTGAAATTAGGCCACTGAGAATAATCCAAAAACCTGGTCGTTTCATCTTCCATAGGCACATAATAGCCGTAGGGCCAATGACGTGGATGCAATAAAAAAACCCGCCATAAAGGCGGGTTAATATAGATTTTTATGCGCGGATTAAAACCGCACTCTAATCGCCTTAAGCAAAGATGCTCATTTTACGGGCTTTTTTCGCAGCTAAGTAATAGAATGTGACGCGAGACTTAAAGCGATCACTCTTCATTTCTTGGCAGACATCTTTAACGAGCTCCATCTGGCCCGTTGTCTTGCCTAATTTCTTAGTTACAAAACCGTCCGCAACACGCTTAAGTTCGGCTTCATCAGAACAAGCCACAAGCGAGCTGTCACGAGATTTAAGAGCAATACCACAATATTTCACGATATTCTCAACCGATTTACGTTTGGCTTTCGGGTCATATTTTTTGACATTTGTATAGTACTTCTCAAATGCCGCTTCAGCTGCGCTCATTTTAGGCTTAGCTGAGCTTGGCTTAGGCCCAGGCTTCTTACGTGGTGCACCCGTTGCAGTAAGCGCGCCGCGCTTAGTCCCAGGTTTTGGTCCTGGCTTACGCTTGGCTTTTGGTGCAACACCTTTCGTGGCAAAACCTTTGGCTTGCTTAACCCACTCATCCCGTTTGATACGACCCGGAATAGAATCAATTACACCTTCCACCATTTTCACATCAGCAGCTTTCCAAGCGGCGATCTGACGATAATAATAGATGCCCTTACTGTTTAGGTCTTTTTCAAATTTTGGGCCAATACCCTTGATAACTTTCAAGTCATCAGGCGTACCCTCAGTTGGACCATCTGTATAAAGAACCTTTGGTTTAGCCGTCGCCTTAAGGGCAGGTTTCTTTTTAGCAGGAGCTTTTTTAGCCGGCGCCTTTTTCTTTGGCTCAGCTGAATCACCAAGACGGCCCTCTAGATACTTTACACGGGCTGCTAAGTAACGATTACGCCACTCAAGCGCATATGATTCATCATCATTGCTTGCACTTGCAGCAACAGCGCCGCCAGCTGCCGCAGCAGCGCCCGCTAATGCAAGCTTACTTTTCAGATCGCTTACATCTGTTTCGCTTGTTGCAATACGACCGCGAAGGCTTTGATTCTCTGCACGTAGCTGGTCGGCTTCTGCCTTCAATGCGCCTTCACCTTCAATAGAAAGATCACCATCTTGCTTCTTTCCTCTGAAAAGAAGCCAGCCCAAGAACAAACCTAATAACCCCGCTACGAGCAAAGGTAATATTAGGTAGCAAATAATATATGATAGATTCATTTTAATAGTCTCCGTTCAGGAATATGAAAAAGTCCAAAGCCCCTATTGAACTTGTGTTAATGTAAAGGCGGTTCTACGATTTTGAACGCGCCCTTCGGCCGTAGAATTGTCTGCAATAGGAAGCGTCTCCCCATATCCAACAGCACTCATCCGGTCACGGGCAACACCCTGAGCGGAAAGAAAAGCCAGAACAGTGTTCGCGCGGCGTTCTGATAGATCCTGATTGAAATCATCATCACCTAAACTATCCGTATGGCCTTCAATTTTTATACGAAAACTTTCGCATTGGTTTGCCGCCGAAGCAAGCTCACCCAAAAGATCAAAACTAGAGTTCCCTTTAATTTCCGCACGAGCAGATTCAAAGTTAATCTCGCGTCCTGACTTAAGATCGTCAAACAGCGACTGACAAATCGTTTTTGATGTAACATCACCGATCGCATCGGCTGCAAGGTTCTCAACTTGGATGTTCGCAGCACCTGAATATGGCGCAGAAACTTTAGCTGACATTTCATTAATACGGTTACGTACATCAACAGATGACGCTTCACCATTAATCAAAAAGCCAGTGTCTTCCATTTGAAAACGACCCTTTTCCAACAAGTTTAATTCATCCATGCCAGACTGAATAACATTCAACCAATTCGCATCAGGCGCGCCATTCGCAAGTTTGATTTTATTGTCATTGATCGTACCAGAAAATGTTGAGCGCGCCTTCATAAGCAGAGCGTCACGCTCTTCTGTATTTTCGACGAAACCATTTAACGTGATAGAACCGTCTTCATCTTTGATAATGTCGAACGTATAAGGAGTCTGAACCGGAGTAACGACTTTCTTTACTGTCAAATCGCTTAAAACTTTGTGCCAAGGTGACTTAGCCTCGCAATTAGAACATTCGGCTGTTTGAGCTGTCTCAACGGCGCCGCGCATATCATCCATGCTGGCGACTTCACCCTTAAGCGTTGCAACATGTCCGTGCATCTCAACAGAGACATTTTCATATCCATTAGCACTAAGCGCACGTTCAATATCTGAACCCATTATTCCAGAATACTTTGGCCCAACAATAAGTGCGTAGACTAACGCCACAATCGCTAAACAAATAATTCCGAGTAACCATTTACCCATGGCAATCCTCCCTAAACACTGAGCCCAATACGGACTCATCCCGCGCTTGGTTTAGACGATGCCGATTTAGGTTGCAATGCTAATAGAGGTGCAAACAGAGATATTCTCAACCAATTTTGCTGAAAACAACAGAATTAATTGAGACAGTTTAGAATAATTAGAATCAACTCAATTGTTGCGTTTAAACAACAATACGAGATTTTGCTTCTACATATTCTTCTTTTAATTCATCAACGATTTCGGAAACTGATGGTGCTGAAGTTACGCTTCCGACGCCTTGTCCAGCGCCCCATATATCTTTCCAAGCCTTGGCGTCCGTATTTCCGCCTGACCCAAAATTCATAGCGGCCTTAGAAGCGTCAGCAAGATTGTCTGGATCTAGCCCTGCTTTCTCAATTGAACCCCGCAAATAATTTCCGTGAACACCCGTAAACAAGGATGAGTAAACAATGTCCTCACCCGACGAGTTGATAATCTCATCTTTGTAACCCTGCTCTGCATTCGCCTCTTCAGAAGCTATAAAACGCGTTCCCATATAGGCGAGATCAGCCCCCATAGCTTGAGCCGCAGCAATCGACCCACCCGTGGAAATCGAGCCTGACAAAAGGAGCGGGCCATCATGGAATTGACGAATTTCTGGTATCAAAGCGAATGGTGACAATCGACCAGCATGACCACCTGCCCCTGCACAAACTGCGATTAAACCATCAGCGCCCATAGAAAGTGCTTTTTTGGCGTGACGGATATTAATAACGTCATGAAGGATTATTCCGCCATAGCTATGGGTGGCATCGTAAACCATCTTTGAGGCTTGAAGAGATGTAATGATAATGGGAACCTCGTGCTTAACGCAGATTTCCATGTCTTGCTCAAGGCGATTATTTGACCCATGGCAAATTTGGTTGACGGCAAAAGGCGCGACCTTTTTATCCGGGTTCTCTGCTTGATATTGTTCAAGCTCTAACTTGATTCTTACAATCCATTTTTCCAAAAGCTCAGGCGGCCGTGCATTTAGCGCAGGAAACGACCCCACAATACCTGCCTTGCACTGTGCAATAACAAGGTCAGGACCACTAACGATAAACATAGGGGCAGCCACGACAGGTAATTCCAGCCGGCTTAAAATTGGGGGTAGTGACATATTATGAGTCTCCGAAATAAAGGTCGTAAGTTAATTTATCAGTCTTCTAAACGAAAATTTGTCTCTGCATTGCCCGCCAACCAAATCATGGTGGCGAAGGCAGCAACATTTTGCGCCATTTCCTCAGGCTTAATTTTATCAAAAGTATCGTCAGGTGTATGATGTAGGTCGAAGTAATCTGTGCCATCTTGCTGGAACCGCATGGCCGGCACACCTTTATTGAATAATGGGAAAATATCAGGCCCCCCATTTGTCGGGGTTTGGCTCATCGGGAGCCCCATGGCTTTTGCCATGGCTTCAATTACTTCGTTCCCGGCCTTCGCACCTGATTGAACTTCATAAACCAACCCTGCGCCGAAGTCAGATTCTGTTGCTAAAACATGATTAATTAAATCATTTTTGTGATGTTCAGCATAAGCAAAGCCCCCTAACAAACCCACCTCTTCAGCGCCAAAGGCGACAACACGAATTGTACGTTTTGGCTTTAAACCTGATTCAATGAGCACTTGAGCCGCGCCTGCAGAAATCCCAATACCTGCACCATCATCAATCGCACCAGTCCCAAGATCCCAGCTATCTAAGTGACCGCTGATAAGCACTATTTCTTCAGGTCTTTCTGTCCCAACAATCTCTCCAACAACATTCCCTGAGGGTAAATCACCAACCGCTCGCGGCGTCATGGTTAAATGCAAAGACACCGTCTCACCTGAGGTCAACATACGTTCCAACTGGTCGGCATCTGGCGCTGATAGAGCGCCGATAGGAATAGGTTTCACATCAGGAGAATAACGCATTTGCCCTGTATGTGGAAACCTGTGGCTATCCGTACCGACAGAACGAATAACGACGGCTATGGCGCCGCGCCTTCCGGCTTCAGTGGCTCCCGAACGTCGTTTGCGATTGGCAGGACCATAGCCAGCCCCATCCGGCGCCTTTTCCATCTTACCCGATATAAAGACAATTTTACCTTCTAACCCACCTTCGGGGGCGGATTCTAAATCTTCAAATGTTGGGAAATAAGCAATCTCAGCCTTCACGCCCTCATCAGGGGTCGCAACAGACCCGCCCAAAGCCGTAATGTATAGATCTTGAGGATATGGCGAGAGTATAGAGGCTGTCTCAACGCCTCGCACCCAGCCGGGTATTGTAAAGGGTTCAATTCTTACATTTTGAAGGCCAAGCTCTTTAAACTTGTCAACAGCCCAATCCCGCGCTCTCGCCTCAGCGTCTGTTCCTGCCAATCTCGGTCCAACCTCAGTCGTCAGTTCGCGCGTAATATCATACCCATGGGTGCCTTCCATCGCCGTGTCGATCAGTGTCTTTAACTCGGGTGATAAGCTGACATGTTCCTGAACAGCCTTGACAGAATTGACTGTATCATTGTTGACAGCCGCATCTGAACAAGCGTTAAGCGCGAGACAAAATAAAATCGCTGCAGATAAAACAGCCTTTAATTTTATACCCATAATTTTATTTCCTAATTCAAGCATCGCCTGATTACATCTTTTAAAGCGCTCTGGAATGTGGTTGAACACTTTCAACAATATTTCAAGCAAGAGGCGTAAAACAAATTCGTATATCGCCGCGACAGGAGTGTAGAGTGTCACCCATAAAGTTACTAGCAACTGTAAGTCTTACTGCAATGCTTTTTACAGCTTGCAGCTCAGAACCCACAACACCAACCCTTGGGGATACATCAATCTCCGCAGCAGATTTGGGCCGCAGAATTGAACGCCTTGCGTCTGATGAATTTGAAGGTCGCGCGCCTGGGACACCCGGCGGACAAGCCGCTTCTCAATATATTGCTGATGAAATGGCGCTAGCAGGCCTTTCTCCGGCGGGTGACAGTGGGACATATTTCCAAAATGTAGAATTGACCGAAGCCACGGTCAATGCTGGCTCTTTTATGAACATTCATAAGGCCAGTGATGATTCAAATATTCTTGAAGCTGACCTAAAAACGAATGCGGTTTATTGGACGAAACGCTTAGACAAAACTGTCAACGTTACAGAATCAGAACTTGTATTTGTGGGATACGGAATCACGGCCCCTGAATATGGTTGGAATGACTATGAAGGATTAGACGTTAAAGGAAAAACCGTCGTAATCTTGGTCAACGACCCAGGTTTTGCTACAAAAGATGAAGCCTTATTCAAAGGCAATGCCATGACATATTATGGTCGTTGGACATATAAATATGAAGAAGCTGCGCGCCAAGGTGCTGCAGGCGCTATCATAGTACATGAAACAGCTCCAGCGAGTTATGGGTGGGATGTCGTTGCCGGCTCTTGGACAGGGGCGCAATATGATCTTGTACGGCCTGATCGCGGCGCCTCTCGTGCAGCGTTAGAAGGATGGGTTCACCTAGACGCGGCCAAACAACTTTTTGAAGCAGCTGGTCTTGATTATGGGCAGTTGAAAAACCAAGCTGTAACGAAAGACTTTAAACCTGTTCCTATGGGTGAGTTACGCCTCAACGCTAAAATTGAGCAGACTGTTCAAACGACCACATCTCGCAATGTCGCGGGGGAAATTAAGGGGGCTGTCCGCCCAGATGAATATGTTCTCTACATGGCACATTGGGATCATTTAGGGAAAAATGACAACTTAGAAGGCGACGATAAAATTTATAACGGCGCTGTTGATAATGCCACTGGCACGGCTGCAATCATCGAAATTGGTGAGGCTATGGCTCAAGGGGCCAAGCCTGAGCGTTCTGTTATTTTTGTCGCCGTCACAGCAGAAGAATCAGGCCTCCTTGGTTCAGCTTATTATGGTGACGCGCCTCTTGTTCCTCTTAAGAACACAGTCGCAGGTGTAAACATCGACGCCATATTGCCTTTGGGGAAAACCAAAGATGTAAAAGTTATGGGGTTCGGCGCCTCCGAACTTGAAGACCGTTTGAAAACAGTCTTGGACGAACGAGATATGTATATTGTTCCAGATGATAAGCCTGAAGCGGGATATTATTACCGTTCAGACCATATTAGCCTCGCTAAAAAAGGCGTTCCAATGCTTTATGCTGACCTTGGTAACGACCACTTTATGAATGGCCTGACATATGGAGAGGACTTCGCTAATGGTTATACAAAAGAGCGCTATCACAAACCTGGTGACGAATACGACAATAGCTGGGACCTAACGGGGATTAAGCAAGTCACAGAAATTTTCTATGACCTTGGGCTTAACATAGCCAATTCGGAAGATTGGCCAAATTGGTATGAAGGCACTGAATTTAGAAGCCTACGCGACGACATGCTAAAAGATTAGTCTAGAACTAATTCTATATAAGAAAGGAAGGTATGAGTATTCATAACCTTCCTTTTTTTTCGACTTCGTTCCATGGTCTCTCTCTACCGTTGAATTCCCATTCAACTCGGAGGAACATTTTCTTAATCCGCCTTTCAATATAATTTCGGCGAGCTTTTTCACTCCACTCGACTGTTGGTATAAACCCCAACCGACCCAGACCATCTATTAATTTTAAACGGCCATCATTTGCCAAAACTAAGTTATGGGGCAAGATATTCTTAGTCAGCACCCCAGTCTCTCGTAGATAATCAGAGAATTCGAGAAGCTTCTTCTTATAGCTCGCTAATAAATCTGTATTTATCAACAGATGTTCTAATGACGCCGCGGCCTCACCATTCTCATTTTGATAAAAGTCTGAAACCAATCCCAAACCAAGGCTAGTGTTTTGCCAGCCATAACATCGGGGGAGATG
This sequence comes from Litorimonas taeanensis, assembly GCF_003634015.1. Classification (NCBI taxonomy): domain Bacteria; kingdom Pseudomonadati; phylum Pseudomonadota; class Alphaproteobacteria; order Maricaulales; family Robiginitomaculaceae; genus Litorimonas; species Litorimonas taeanensis. The sequence goes on along the minus strand of NZ_RBII01000001.1, from coordinate 695,457 downwards.
CGCCCATAGTCTCTCTTGAGACACTCTTGGGTGCCGAATCGCGCTTTGATGATACGCCTTGAACTCCCCCATATTGTCATCAAAAGCAGATAGAGAACGCGCGCGTTTATAGAGTGGCTTCGCGTCACGCGCTTTCTTCACAGCGCCTGGTTTACTCACCTTGATGCATAGTCGAGCGTCTTGCGGGTGAACAAAACACAATCTGTTTCCTCCCTCAGCAAAAGCACCTGATTCGTTTAAAGAAACGGTTTCATTGAAATCAGGAAGTTTAGGGTTAATCGTCATTAAAGTGACCAAGGGACTTGCAATGGACTAAGAGACATGACGACAGAAAGACCCTCAGCATTAATAATGCGATTATCTATCATAATATACGCCTCCAAAGCATTCTTATCCTACAATGTATGCACACACAGAATGAAAACCCAAAAATTTTTCGCATTATATGAGAATAAGCTAGTGATTTTCTGTTTATAACGCTTATCAAGATTTATTCATATGTAACAGGGTAACAACAATGTCAAAATTAGCGAATGCGCTACGCTTTAGTTTTATTTCAGTGGGTGTTTCTATTGGCCTACTGGTTATCGCTACAGAAGCTTTTGCGGATGGCCCCGCCGGAAGCAAAACTGATCAAGTGTCAAAATTTCGCCAACTGGGTACAGAGTTACCAACACCCAATATATTCCGCAATGCCGCTGGCGCGCCTGGTCCTGCCTATTGGCAACAACAAGCGAATTACGTCATCAACGCTACGCTAGATGAAGACGAACGTAGCATTAGTGCAAAATCCACAATTGACTACATCAACAACTCACCCGACTCATTACGTTACATTTGGGTTGCATTGGATCAAAACCGTTTCAAAGACGGCAGTCTCGCGATCGAAAGTGCAACAGCCGCTTCTGCAGGCTCACGGCGCGGTGATGCCACTAGCGCAAATGACCGCGTAACTTTTTCTAGCCTGCGCTATAGCCAAGCTCAAGAAGACAGAGATTACGGATTTGATTTCAAAGCTGTCACGGACAAAAATGGTCGCAAACTAAATTACACCATTAATGACTCCATGATGCGTATTGATTTGCCAACTCCATTGGCACCAGACGCACGCACGACAATTAACATAAATTGGGACCACAACATCATTGATGAAGTCGCTATTGGTGGCCGTGGTGGATACGAATATTTTGAAGAAGACGGGAATTATATCTTCGGCCTAGCGCAATGGTTTCCTCGCCTTGCGGCATATACAGATTATACGGGTTGGCAAAACAAACAGTTTTTAGGACGTGGTGAGTTCACTCTTGAGTTTGGCGATTATGAGGTCAACCTGACCGTCCCTTCGGATCATATCGTAGCCGCAACAGGCGTTCTTCAGAACCCAAGAGAGGTCTTGACCGCTGAGCAACGCAATCGCTTAGGTAATTTATCGACCAAAGAAACACGCTATATCGTCACGCCAGAAGAGGCAGAAGCGAATGAGAAAAGCAAAGCGCGTGGGAATAAAACTTGGAAATTTAAAGCTGAAAACGTCCGTGATTTTGCTTGGTCTAGCTCCCGTAAATATATTTGGGACGCGATGCTCTTTGAACAAGACGACGAATTCAACCCAACAGTAACGGCAATGAGTTTCTTCCCAAAGGAAGCAGACCCTATTTGGTCACAATATTCAACACAGGCCGTTGTACACACAATGGACGTTTACAACAAATTTGCCTTTAATTACCCCTACCCTGTCGCGCAATCCGTAAACTCTTGGGAACGTGGCGGTATGGAATACCCTATGATTACCTTTAATGGTTATCGTCCAAGTGAGAATGAAAAGACAGGTGATGTCACTTACTCACGTGGGATTAAATATGGTCTAATCGGGGTAATTATTCATGAGATTGGACATATCTATTTCCCCATGACGGTTAACTCTGATGAGCGCCGTTGGACATGGATGGATGAAGGCCTCAATACTTTCCTTGAGTACCAAGCAGAATATGAGTGGGAAGAAAACTTCCCAATCAGCCGTTGGGGGTCAAACAACCCGATGGATGACATATCGCGCTATATGACAAGTGCTAATCAGGTGCCTATCATGACACAGTCAGACTCTGTCCTACAGTTCGGTCCAAACGCCTATTCTAAACCTGCAGCCGCCTTGATGGTATTGCGTGAGACAGTGATGGGGCGTGAGCTTTTTGATTTCGCTTTCCGTGAATACGCTACACGTTGGAGATTTAAGCGACCAACTCCTGCTGATTTCTTCCGCACTATGGAAGACGCCTCTGCTGTTGACCTAGATTGGTTTTGGCGCGGTTGGTTCTATGACACAGAGCATGTGGACATGGCTGTGACAGATGTGCGTCAATATAAGATCTCCTCTCAGGACCCTGAAACAGAGAAGGATAAAGATCGCGATGAGTTCTCAGAACGCACACCTGAAACTATTACTCAAACACGCAATCGCGAGGAAGGCATAGAAACACGCCTTGAGCGTTTCCCAGAACTTAATGATTTCTACAATAAGCATGACCGCTTTACGGTAACAAACAAGGACAGAAACAAGTTCAAATCCTTCTTATCTGGTCTGAATGACTGGGAAAAAGAAGTATATGAACGCGCAATGGAAGACGATAATTTTTATTATTTCGTCGATTTCAAGAACATTGGCGGCTTACTATCTCCTTTACCTTTAACGCTTACCTATGCCGATGGTGACACCGAAGATTTGATGATTCCTGTTGAGATTTGGCGCCGTAATAGCGAAGCCGTGACAAAACTTATTGTCAGAGACCGTAAGATTACGTCGATTACCCTTGATGCCAAACATCAAACAGCCGACGCAAATTATAACAATAATAGCTTTCCACCTGTTATCACAGAAAACAGAATCGAAATGTATAAGTCAAATTATCGGGCCTCTTCAATGATGGCTGATATGATGACAGAACTCAAAGGTGATGAGAAAGAAGCCAAGTCGGATTCCGACAAAGCCGTTCCTCTGACAACGGATGAGACAAGTGGGCAATCGCCACAAAAATCGAATGCCAAAACAACTAAAGAAGATGATAAAAAGAAGTCTTCTTTACGTCGCACATTGGAGAAAATGTTGGGCCGTGATTAAGGCCCTTCATTTACCTCGGTTAGGTTGTTTTGTTTATGCTCAACAGTAACTTTCTACTTACGGCTTGCACACGCAGAACAACACTAACTGGCCTTGCTTCATTAAGCTGTTCATCGCTTGGCATAAAAGCTTTGGCACATAAGCTTACCACAACTGAAACACGTGTTGAAATCACCACAAAAACGGGTTTGGTACAGGTCATTCACACTTTCCACACGCATGATGCAGAGGTGGCGCTCGCTAAAGCCAAAATCATCGATATGCCCGACTTAACCCGTCTGAGACAAAGAGCCCAAATGGCCCTCTATGTCGAAAAAACATTCTCTATCTTGCAGAATGGTGAACCTATTGACCTCAGATTAGTGGGGGCCGAAATCGACAGAGGTAATGTCCTGACATATCAGGAAGGGAAAATAGAGCTCCCTCTGGGCGAAATCTCTATCACGGCTGAAATGATGCGAAGTTTTGTGTTAAACCAGATCAACAATGTTGACGTTTACATAGACGGCAAAGTTCACTCCCTACAGTTCCGTGGGTCGGACGGACGAAAAAATATACTTGCCTAAACCACGAAGCTCTGTTCATACAGGCTTATGCTTATAGTACACCATTTGAATAACTCCCGCTCCCAACGTATCCTTTGGATGCTTGAAGAACTTGGTGTCGAATATCAAATCAAACATTATCAACGAGACCCAGACACAAGCCGCGCTCCAGCAGAATTAAAGGCCGTCCATCCACTAGGGAAAAGCCCGGTTATAGAAGATGACGGCTTAATCGTTGCGGAAACTGGGGCAATCATTGTTTACCTGCTAGACAAATATGGCGAAGGCCGTTTTCGACCTGAAAAAGGGACGCAGCAATATGTGGACTATGTTCACTTTCTTCATTTTGCAGAAGGGTCTGCGATGCTACCGCTCCTCTTATCCCTTTATACAGGGTATCTAGGCGAGGCAGCGGCCCCTATACAGCCCATGATCATTAGTGAAATCAAAGGCATCTTGGATTATTGTGAATATTCGCTCACTCGCAGTGAATATTTTGCAGGGGACGATTTGACAGGCGCCGATTTTCAGATGATCTTTCCTTTAGAGGCCGCTAAAGCCCGAGGCAGGCTACACGGTTATGAAGCCTGCCTTGATTATGTTGTAAAAATACATTCACGCCCCGCGTATTTAGCCGCTTTAGAAAAAGGCGGCGAATATGCATATGGGCCTAAGTAAACTGTGCAAGCGGACGTCTTTCACCTAGCCTACCCTATCAAAGATAAAGAAGACACGCGTCTGTTTTATCGAGATATCTTAGGTTGCTCAGTGGGGCGTGAAGCAAAGAACTGGATTGATTTCAATTTTTTCGGCCACCAACTATCTTTTCATATTCGTCCTGATGCTTTTACAGGACCGTCTGTAACAAATGATGTTGATGGCAAGAAAGTGCCCGTCCGTCATTTTGGAGCGGTGTTAGATTGGCAAGATTGGCACGTCCTACGTGATCGCTTAGTCGAATTTAATATTGAATTTGTTATCAAGCCTTACATCCGGTTCAAAGGCGAGACTGGAGAACAAGCGACCATGTTTTTTCTGGACCCAAGTGGAAATGCGCTAGAATTTAAAAGCTTTAAGGATAGGTCTCAAATATTCGCTCCTTAGTCTTGGTTAAGCCCATTAAGTTCTTTAATCGCACGATCTCGGAACTCTTGCAGTTGCTCAGTATGCCGCAATCGTTTTTCTTCATTATAGAAAATTTGATTTTTTGCGAATTTAATTTGCCAATCTAAATCCTGTAAACGCTTCTCTAGGGTCGTCCGGCGGTTGGCCATTTTAAGGGCCTCCGTGTCAGGAAATGTATAGGGTCTTTTTTCTAATTCTTGCATGTATCAAATCCACTTAAGTGGAGAGTTATATGCAAGCCGTATGCCTCAATACCGCACAAGCTATGAAATTTCGCGTTATTTTAAAGGCGTATGTTTCAACCACGAAAATCTAATAAATATTTGGCCATCAGATCGACCTCGACCACCACAGTCACTATCAGGATTACCCTTTATTTAATCCCAAAATTTCATTTCCTTGAAATACCCGTCAACAAAAGCCGCAGCACATATATATTCTAAAACTTAAGGGCGGCTATCATGAGGTTGAGTACACCTTCATGTATCTAAATGAGACAGTTGAGATGTGTAAGTTAATTGCGGTTACAAGCCATTTCCTTGGCTTCAAGCCCCTTTAGGAGCTTGAAGTAAACTATTGTAAAAATTACTTTTTAAAAACTGGGTTACAAATCTTTCTGGGGAAGAAGTAGGTATTTCTCACCCGTTTTCTTAGCATTATAGGCCTTCACGATATCCGCCTGTAGAGCCTCTGCTAATGAAATTTCATGATTGTAATGGCTAGCGAAAGTCGTTGTCAGTTCATCCGCCACGCGTTTCCGTAAACGTACGCCGACTTCTGGTCCTACTTTGGCCAAGAAATTTGGCAACAACCAGCCCCCAACACCCCAAGCCATACCGTAACCACGTGTCAAAGTCGTCTGGCTCATATCCAAACTGCCATACAAATAGACCTGCTTATGTTTAACTGAACCATAGATACTATAAGCACCAGGAGTACGTGCTGCTGCGGCCTCCATGGCCGTTAAAATATCTGATGCTAAAGAGCCGCCACCTGTTGCGTCAAATGCCAGAGTTGCACCTGTTTCATGAATGGCATCCGTTAAGTCTTTCATGAAGCTATCTGAACTACTATTCACGACATATTTAGCGCCCATTTCTTTCAAGATATTCGCTTGCTCATCTCGGCGAACAATGTTGACCAATTCGACGCCATCAGCTTGGCAAATTCGGTTTAACATTTGCCCGAGATTGGACGCAGCGGCCGTATGAACCAGTGCCTCATGACCTTCTAAACGCATTGTTTCAACCATAGACAGAGCTGTAAGAGGGTTCACAAAACTAGACGCCCCATCTTTGGCCGTTGAGCCTTCATTTAAAGGCAAAGCCATGACCGCTTTTATACAACGATATTGCCCGTACATCCCGCCGCCCATTACAGCGACGGTCTTTCCGATTAACGACTGTGCGTATTTATCGTCTCCAGCCTCAATAACGACCCCTGCACCTTCATTGCCGACAGGCAAAGCTTGTCCAACACGGGCTTTCATGCGCCCCATAAGCTGTTTGGAGACAGGGGCAACAAATTTACCATCAACCGTCGAACCAGCGTTCACATCTGCGGCACCAAACATAACACCATGATCTGAAGGGTTAATGGGTGTCGCATCAACTCGAACAATTATCTCATCGGATTTTGGTATTGGCATCTCTCTATCGACAAGCTCCATAGTTAATGTGCCATCATCTGATATGGTCGAAAGCATTTGTTTATAAGTTGTCATAAGATTTCTCTCTTTTTCGTGTTAAACGTATTTATTCTGGAAGTGGAATAAACTCTTCGTCGTCATTCGGTATTTTATCAAACCGTCCTTGTAGCCAATCCGCCTTAGCTTGCTCGATACGGTCCTTTCGGGATGAGATAAAATTCCATTCCATATAGCGTTTGCCTAGGGCGGCTCCCCCAATAATAGCAAGCCGCGTCTCTGACTTGGCGCTAATCAATTTTGCAGAGTCCGACAATACGCTCATCGAATAAACAGGACTAGGCTCACCATCAATTTCAGCTTGTCCATTAACGACATACACACCCATTTCATCGGCAAAGGGTAATTCCAGACTACTTCCCGCTGACATTTTTGCCTCTAGGTAAAGAATAGGAGAATAGGTTTTGACTGGAGATTTCAAGCCATAGGCTTCTCCCATCATGACTCTATATTCCACCCCCTTACTATGACCGCATGGTATGTCCTCAGCCGACGTATGAAAGAATGCCGGATCAATTTCTTCAACAGATTTCGGTAGTGCATGCCACAATTGTAAACCGTGAAGTTTGTAGCCCGTTTCCTTGAGGGCCTCACGTGTACGTTCAGAGTGCACAATACCCTTACCTGCAACCATTAAGTTGATTGCGCCAGGATGTATTGCTAGAGCATTTCCAAGGCTATCTCTGTGATATATCTCACCTTGAAATAAATAGGATACAGTTGCTAAATTTATATGCGGATGCGGACGAACATTAATGCCCTCACCTGGCAAAAAATCTACAGGGCCAAAATGGTCAAAGAACACCCAAGGGCCAATCGATCTCTGACCAATTTGCGGAATTGATCGCCGGACATCAAACCCACCTAAATGTTTGACATGCGGATTTATTGATTTGAGAATAGACCGTTCTGATGTCATATGTGCCTCTCGTTTGTTAGGATAGATAATGATTACACTGTATGATTACCACCCCGCCCCCTCTCCGCGTCGTGCGCGTATATTCTTGGCAGAGAAAGGCATTGCGTATGATTGCAAGCAAGTCGACCTCACCACAGGTGAACAAATGGGTGCATCATTTCAATCCATTAACCCTCGCTGTGCCGTTCCCGCTCTCGTCACAGAAGACGGAACAATCATATGTGAAAACATAGCCATAGCCGTCTACCTAGAAGAAAAATTCCCTAACCCACCCCTATTGGGCACGGATGCAATTTCAAAAGCCGCTATCTCTGAGTGGAATTGGCGTTGCGAGTTTGATGGTCTTGCAGCCATTGCTGAGATTCTAAGAAACTCATCTCCTAATATGAAAGGCCGAGCAATGACGGGACGCAAGAACATTGAGCAAATCCCAGCTTTAATCGAGCGCGGTCGCCAAAGAATCGAAATATTTTGGGAAGATTTAAATGCACAGTTACAGAACAACGCTTTCGTAGCTGGTGACACCTACTCCATGGCCGATATAACGGCCATGGTGGGCATGGATTTTGCTAAATGGGTGAAGGCCTCTCCTGATGAGGGCTTAACGGCATTACATAATTGGCACAAAAAAGTCTCAGAGAGACCCTCTGCCAGAGCTTAGACTGATTCCACTTCAGAGAAGACACCTGCCTCATCTGACAATAACAAGCGCGCGCGAATGATAGAGAAATACGCGCCTTGCAGTGTTAATGTTTTGTTTGCGACAGCTTCACGGACAAAATCAAAGGTCATTAAATTCGTCAAAGACTGGCGTACATTTTCAAGTTCCATTTCGAACTGCATTTCGTCTTCAGGCACTTTACGCCCCACAACAGTTTCTCGCACACCGTTAATCAACGATAGCCAACGTCCAACATAGCCAGCATTCTCATCTTGCCCCATGCCTTGTAAGCATCCTTGAATGCCGCCACAGCTTTCATGCCCCATAACCACAATGCATTCTACTTTTAAGGCCTTTACGGCGAATTCGATTGACGCCGATGTTCCATGATATCCACCCGTTGGGTCCAGCGGCGGAACAATGTTCGCCACATTACGCACTACAAACATTTCACCCGGGTAAGCATTAAAAATATCGGTGGGATCAACACGGGAATCCGCACACGCTATAATCATAATCTTCGGGTTCTGCCCATGCGTTCCTAGGGTCTCATAAAGTGATTTTTGCTCGGCATAATCTCCTGCTCTAAAAGATTTATAACCTGCGATCAGAGCTTCTTTAGGGTGGGTCATGTTTACTCCCATTTCCGTTTCCAGAGGCTTGTTTCTGACATACTACATTCAAAAACAAAACAACCAGATCAGTATATACTGTCAAAATTGTGAACGGCCATAGAATTGACAGCAAGGTCTTAGCGCGCAATGAAGTTTAGGATGCCTATGGATTCCAAATTATTGCCCCGTGCAACCGTAAAGAATCTTGCCGCACGTTCCAACCTCTGGGGAGCTTGGCTAACTTGTCATGTGTGGGGCGTAATTATCGGCTCTATCTGCCTCTTTATAGCTTTTCCCAATGCTTTCACTTTCGTCTTTGCCTTTATGATGGTCGGCTCTCGACAACACGGCATGGCAATTTTGATGCATGAAGCAGCACATGGTGTGTTGTTTAAATCACGGAAAATCAATGATTTAGTCGGCGAATATGTTTTGGCGGCCCCTTATGGTGGCAATATGAAAACCTATCGTCAGTACCACCTGAAACATCATCGTCATACCCAGACAGCCAATGACCCTGACCTCCCGCTTTCTGCAAAATTCCCTGTCAGTAGATCTAGCCTTCGACGAAAATTTTTTCGCGACTTAACGGGGCAAACATTTCTAAGGTTACGCTTGGCAAAATTTAAAAACCAAAGCTTAGAAGGCAGCGAAGCTTTTGAGGGGGCAAATGACAAAATAAGCGCTAACCCTGTCATATGGATAAATTTGGGCCTCCTCACCCTCTTTACGCTTGCGGGACATTGGTGGATTTACTTTGCATTATGGCTCGCCCCTCTGATGACATGGTTTATGGCGGTACTCCGATTGCGCAATATTGCTGAACACGCCCTGACTGAAGAAAATGGTAATCCCCTTCGTCACGCGCGAACAACCCAGGCAAATCTTCTGGCCCGTATATTCTTAGCGCCTTATTGGGTGAATTATCATGTGGAACATCACGCTTATATGTTTGTGCCATGTTTCAATCTTCCCAAATTGCACAAAGCTCTAATTTATGAGGGGCATGAAAGTCACATGATGAAAGCCCCTTCCTACTCTCAAGTTCTCACTCAAGTTGCCCTTAATTAGCAATATGGATAGATTTATGCTCCCCACAAAACGCCTTGCAGGCATTTCAATGATTGCCATAAGTTCGGTTCTATTCCTGCCTAACACCAGTCATGCGCAAGATGACGTTAAAGCACCTCCCTCAGAGGTTTTAAGCCTTTATGATATTGCAGAAGCCCCCTCTGCAGATCGTATCCAAAACGACATCCAAACATTGGTCGACTTTGGGACACGTCACACGTTATCAGAAACACAATCAGAGACACGCGGCATAGGTGCGGCACGGCGATGGATACATTCTGAATTTCAAAAAATTTCATCCGAATGTGGTGGATGTCTTGAGGTCATTTATGTTTCGGACACAATTCAAGGTGAGAGTCGAATTCCTAATCCAACCGAAGTCGTTAGCGTTCTCGCAATACAACGTGGATCAATTGACCCGAATAGATATGTTATGATGAGCGGTGATATTGATAGCCGCGTAACCGACCCATTAAATGGCACCTCAGACAGCCCGGGCGCCAATGATAATGCTTCGGGCATGGCCGGCGCCTTAGAAGCCGCCAGAGTACTATCGAAATACAAGTTTGCTGGTTCGATTATTTACGCAGGGCTTTCCGGTGAAGAGCAAGGACTTTTTGGCGGAGAAATCGTTGCCGAGCATGCCTTAGCAAACGGATGGCAAATAAAAGGCGTCCTGAATAATGATATGATTTCTAATATCACTGGCATAGATGGCGTCATAAACAATTCTACAGTTAGAGTGTTTTCCGAAGGTACGCGCGCCAATGAGACGCCAGAGGAAGCCAGACAACGCCGTTTTACAGGTGGAGAAGTCGACAGCCCGTCACGTAATTTAGCCCGGTACGTAAAATCTCAAAGTGATCAATATATGACTAATTTGGATGTCATGATGGTTTACCGCTTAGATCGTTTTGGGCGTGGGGGGCATCACCGCCCTTTCAACAAAGTTGGAATACCTGGTGTACGTATAATGGAAACACACGAACATTATGACCGGCAACATCAAGACTTACGTCAAGAAAATGGCGTCACATATGGGGACACTATGGAAGGTGTAGATTCTGATTATGCCGCAAAACTTACGGCTTTAAATGCCATCACCTTAGCCGGTATGGCTGGGGCTCCGCCCTTTCCGATGAATGTAGAGGCCAGTGGGGCAGTCAAACCTTCTGCAAAACTGACTTGGGAGACCCCCTCAAATGCGGCAAATCTTGCGGGTTACAGAGTTCATTGGCGTCTAACCACTGAGCCTGAGTGGACACACTCTCGCTTTGTCGGCAAGGTCAATGAATGGGAGTTTACAAATCTCGTAATTGATAACTATTTTTTCGGTGTCAGCGCAGTCGCCAAAGATGGCAGTCAAACACCCGTTGTGTTCCCCGGAGCAGCAGGCCGCTTTTAAATCAGCACAGCTCTCTTCTTAATAAATCAAACAAGGGATAAATTAGGTATAATTTACCCCGCACATTACCCTACAAAAAGAAAAAACTTAAGGTTTATCATGACACTAAAATCCTTTCTTCTCGCTTCAATTGCTGCGGCTTCTCTCTCTACATTCGCTTATGCTGATGAGGAGGTTGATAATAAGAAAGAAGAGGAAAAGTGGGACGTCACAAATCCTCCGGGACAAAAATCCACAATCAATATTGATGTGACCGAGGGCACATGGATGAGCCTCGATGTGTCACCTGACGGTCAAACAATCGCCTTTGATTTACTGGGTGACATTTACACAATGCCCATCACTGGCGGTACCGCGACCAATATCGCCTCAGGTATGGCGTGGGAAATGCAGCCACGTTTTTCTCCCGATGGTAAACGCATTGCTTTCATTTCCGACCGTGCGGGTGGTGATAATATTTGGACGATGAACGTTGATGGATCCGACTTGGAACAAGTGACTAAAGAAACTTTCAGGCTGCTTAATAATCCAACCTGGCACCCGAGTGGTGATTTCATTGCAGGCCGCAAACATTTCACAACAAGCAGATCTCTTGGGGTGGGCGAAATTTGGCTTTATAGCACTCAAGGCGGCTCAGGCATTCAACTCGTAAAAAAACCATCCGAATCACATCAGAAAGAACTTGGAGAACCCATGTTTAGTCCTGATGGAAATGCAATTTACTACAGCCAAAACATCACCTCTGGTCCAATATTCGAATACGCTCAAGATTCACATAGTGAGCTATTTCAAATCAAAAAATATGACATGAACACAGGCGAAATCTCTACGGCAGTGGGAGGTTATGGCGGTGCGGTTCGTCCGACACCGTCCCCAGATGGGAAATATCTCGCCTTTGTTAAGCGTGTTGACGGAGACACGCGCCTTTTTATCAAAGATGTACAAAGTGGAGAAGAGCGCGAGATTTTTGACCACCTTGATCGCGACATGCAAGAGACATGGGCTGTTCACGGTCTTTATCCTAACATGGACTGGAGTCCTGATTCTCAAAGCCTTTTCTTTTGGGCAAAAGGTCAAATTCACAAACTAAATGTTACGACGCAGAAGGTTGAACATATTGACTTCCATGTCAAAGACACGCGTGAAATTCTAAAAGGTCCGCGTCCATCTGTAGAAGTCGCACCCGACACCTTCGACACTACGATGCCTCGTTTCACTCATGTATCACCTAATGGTCGCACAGTGGTTTTTGAAAGCCTTGGCAAACTTTATGTCAAACCTGTTTCCGGTGGCACAGCAAACCGTTTAACGCGCCTACCTGATTCTGTGAAAGAGTTGCACCCGAGCTTTTCAAAAGATGGGCGAACAGTGACATTTGTCACTTGGGACGACAAATCCTTAGGTAACGTGCATACAATTAATATCTCATCTCGTCGTCTAAATACAGTGACATCACATCCTGGGCATTACGCTAATCCGGCTATATCACCAAACGGCAATTATGTGACCTACCAAAAACGAAGCGGTGGATTTCTTACAGCTCCTGAATGGTCAGCCAATACAGGCATTTATGTAAAGTCTTTGACGCAGAATATTACTCCAACGCGAATTTCGAAATCTGGATCTTTACCGCATTTTGGGCCAAATAATGATCGTGTATTTATAACGAATAACGAAGACGGCAAGAATGCCTTGGTCAGTGTTAATTTACAGGGACACGACAAACGCGTCCACACGAGTTCAAAAATGGCGCAGAGCTTTCATGTTTCAATGGATGGGCGTCAGGTCGCTTTCCGCGAGAACTATAATTTATATACTATGCCGCTTCTTTCTGGTCCTCAAAATGTCGCTGCAGGAATGAGCGCAAAAGCCCTCCCCGTCACTAAACTAAGCCAAAATGGAGCGACCTATCCAAGCTGGACAAATGACGGTCAAATTTACTGGAGCCTTGGGTCCAAATTATTTACGGCCTCTCCATCAGCTAAAGAGCAGCCTGAAACGCCAAAATTTGTCACAACCTTATCCCAGACAGTCAAAAAAGATACACCATCAGGAATCACGGCACTGACAAATGCAAAAATTATCACCATGGCGGATGAAGCAGGCGGGATAATTCAAAACGGAACTATTTTGATTAAAGGTGATAGAATTACCGAAATTGGTACGGATGTAACCATACCCTTTGGAGCAAATAAGGTTGACCTTAAAGGGAAAACCATTGTTCCCGGTTATGTCGATGCACATGCTCATGGCCCTCAAGCCGTAGGCGATTTGATACCGCAGCAAAACTGGAAAGCTATAGCCACCCTAGCACTTGGCGTCACAACAGTCTTTGACCCGTCCAGTAGCGCAAGCACCATATTCCCGGCGTCTGAACTACAACGAACTGGCAATCTCTTGGCACCAAGAACCTTTTCAACTGGCGAAGTTATTTATGGAGCTAAAGCCCCCGGATTTTTTGCAAATATTCAATCTGCCGAAGATGCACAAGAACATGTTTCTCGCCTAAAAGCTCAAGGCGCCCATGGTGTCAAAAACTACAATCAGCCCCGCCGCGATCAACGTCAACAAGTTGTCCAAGCGGCACGTAAAGAAAACATGATTGTTGTTGCCGAAGGAGGCTCTCTCTATCACATGGATATGGCGCTCGTTCAGGACGGAAACACATCGCTTGAGCATAATCTCCCACAAGAATTCATTTATGATGATGTCATTCAAATGTATTCACAAACCAATGTGGCTTATATCCCTACACTTGTCGTAACTTATGGCGGCGTAAGGGGTGAAGATTATTATTACCAAGAAAGTGATGTTTCGGATCACCACATTCTTTCCAAACATGTTCCACCTGCAGCCTTAAGAGCACGTGCTAAACGCCGCCAAATGGCACCAATTGAGGATTACGCAGATGGTCAGTCAGGGTCCACCGCAAAACAACTCGCTGATGCAGGCGTTTTAGTAGGCATTGGCGCTCATGGGCAGCGCGAAGGTCTGGCAGCACATTGGGAAATGTGGAGCTTCGTTCGCGGGGGAATGTCTCCCATCCAAGCTCTATCAACAGCAACATCGATGCCTGCGAAACACCTTGGCTTCTTCAATGACATCGGGTCGTTGGAAAAAGGCAAACTTGCAGACCTTGTTATTTTGTCAGATGATCCGTCAGAGGACATTAGAAACACAGATAGTATTGAACATGTCATGATAGGTGGGCGTCTATATGAAGCCGATACCATGAATGAAGTCGTCACAGGTTCTAAAAAACGTCTACCTTATTGGTGGGAATAGAATAACGCCCAGGTCAAGTACTTTTAAATCTATCATCACCGTCTATCGCGGCTTTGATGGTAGATTGAAGCATTGTGAATATGCCAATGGGATATAGTCCAGATTCTCATCTATTCTAAATCCAATATGAACAAGGCTATCATTGTTTGTTCAATTGGTGCCGTTTAATAAGAAAGAAACGGAGGGCAGGACCATGAAGAAACTTTTTATCACATCAGCCATATTTCTTGGAGCAATCAGCGCGACATCCTGCGCATCAATATCTGAGGATGAATGCCTCGCGGGTAGTTGGCAGGAAATTGGCTTTAGAGATGGTGAGAATGGTCGCTCTCGCAGTAAGTTAGCAGATTATGCTAAAACCTGTATGAAATACGACATTACACCAGCCAGAGACCTTTACTTTCAAGGCTATGAACAAGGCCTTTTGCGATATTGCACATTTGATAAAGGTTTCTCCACGGGTGAAGCAGGCAATAGTGCCAATGCTGAGTGCCAATCTGCACCAGATAACGGCTACTTTACTGGATATGATGAGGGGCGCATTGTTTGGTCAATCAATCAAGAGTATAATGATTTAATCTCAGCTTACCATGACGCATTAGAAGACAGCCTCGCTATAAAAACACGATTGGACGAAGAAGAATTAGATCAAGACGAGCGCAAAAAGCTAAGAAAAAAGTTACTCCGTCTTGAGGACCGTCGGGATGACATCAGAATTGATATTCGCGCCTTTGAGCGTGTACACAACTTCCCTAAATACAAATTCTAACAAGGTCGCAAAGACAGTGCTAACTCATAGGGGCGTCGCATTGCGGCGTCTGCCCGTCTTTAACGGATCGAGCCGTCCAATATTCTTGATCCAATTCATTCTTGGTTTCAGGGATTTGATCACTGTAATGATAAAAACAATTTTTCACTTTATAAACTCGGAAGCAGCCATTGCTCATACGGTCGTTTTTATACACAAAACATAAGGTGTCATCGAGGATAAACCAAGCACCCGTATTCTCCACGCCGCCTTCTTTATAAAGCACACGCCCCGTATCGTAATGCATCTCTGTATAAGTATTTTGGCTTTGTCCTTCTCGCGTGAAATTATACTCCCCAACATGTTTAACACCTGAAAACTCAGCCCGCAAAGCGTCCCCAACCACTCTTTGTGCGTGAGGTCTAATATCGGTATTTTGATTTTGACTATGAACAGGGATGTAAAAAGCCCCCATAACAATCAAAATAAAAACAGTTAAAAAAGACCGTTTTTCTAGAGTCGATTTAAGACATGGGTGGGTCACAACGCGGCACCTCTCCTTTAACAACGCTTACGGCCGTGAATTGGGAAGAAATAATATCAGTCTGAGCTTCAAGGAAATGATAGATACAATTACCGCGCTGATAATAACTAAGGCAGGTACCATATAAATCCGGAGAATCATACTCAAAACAAATCTTATGCCCTTTCATCGACCAACGGCCAGTATCAACACGGGCCCCCATTTTATGAATTACAGTACCATCTTCTTTCGTGAGTTCCTCAAAGTTAATACCTTTAAAATTTTGAATTTCAAAATTATAGCTACCAATATGGGTCTTCCCACTAAAGAGTGATTTAACATCTTCACGGCCTAATGGTTTTTCCTGTTCTATATCGGGCAAAAATAAGTCTTGGGCCCAAGAAACATCCCCACGGCTCAGAAGGGTAAAACCTAAAATAAAAGCGCTTAAAAAGGTGACTCTCATATGACATCCATAGCATAGAACTTTCTCAAATCCATGCTAAGCTACAAATATGACAGATACGCCTCCTTCAGCTAACGATGACACTCATGCTAACCCGCGTAGGCGTGCTGCGAATAAAAACAGGGTTTCTCGTTATCAACGAGCACAGGAACGACGCGCTGCTCAAGCCAAAAGTGATCAGAAATTTTATGCGGGAATTTTTTCCTTAATTGGTGTCACAGCTTTATTCGCTATTCTCTTAGGCGCAATATCAATCAACGGCGTTTTCATTGATATGCAATTTATGGAGAACTGGACAAAACCATGGATTGGCAGCTTAACAAAACTCGAAGCTGGCGGATTAGCTTTTGTTGGCGTCATCGCCCTATCCGTATATTTAAGAATGCGTTATCTTAAATAAGAACACTTGCCCGAAAGCTGGACTTCGCCTAAACCGCTCCTCGTTTTGCACTCTGGCTTAAAGGGCCACATTAAGGAGACCATTATGGGTTATCGTATCGCAGTCGTCGGGGCCACAGGCAATGTCGGGACTGAAATGCTCACGATTTTGTCCGAGAGCGACCTTGATGTTGAAAAGGTTTATGCTGTCGCGTCTCGTAAATCCGTTGGTCGTGAAGTGAGCTATGGTGATAAAGAACTGAAATGTGTTGACTTAGAGACTTTTGATTTCACACAAGTCGACTTAGCTTTGATGAGCGCAGGCGGAGAAGTGTCAAAAATATGGTCACCGAAAATTGCTGCCGCAGGCGCTATCGTGATTGATAACTCTAGCACGTGGCGAATGGATCCAGACGTCCCCTTGGTCGTTCCCGAAGTTAATGCAGATGCAGTTGATGGCTATAAGAAAAAAGGCATTATCGCTAACCCTAACTGCTCAACAATTCAGATGGTTGTCGCACTGAAACCCTTGCATGATCGAGCCAAAATAAAGCGCGTTGTTGTATCAACTTATCAATCCGTCTCTGGAGGCGGAAAGAAAAACATGGATGAACTTTGGCTTCAAACCAAAGGTATTTATTCGAATGACCAGTTCCAGCCTGTTAATTTCACAAAGCAAATTGCTTTCAACGTAATCCCCCACATCGATGTCTTCATGGATAGCGGCGACACTAAGGAAGAGTGGAAAATGAAAGCCGAAACTATGAAAATTCTTGACCCTAAGGTCAAAGTTTCTGCGACTTGCGTTCGGGTCCCTACTTTTGTTGGCCACGCTGAATCCATCAATATTGAATTCGAGGAAGAGTTATCCGCAGACGA